>CAYZKY010000100.1:0-24301 GCA_964478815.1 uncultured Verrucomicrobiota bacterium | reverse complement strand
GGTTTCCTCTCCCTCCAGCCACCCGCCCGGGTAACAAATATTTTGATTCAATTCGATGCACCTCCATCTCGCCGGATAACCGTGGCATCCCCGGAACTCTCTGTTAAACTAACGCCATGCAGGACCTGACTCTCCGTCTGCCCGCCGACTCCCTGATTGGCATACGCCT
Source organism: uncultured Verrucomicrobiota bacterium (assembly GCA_964478815.1). Classification (GTDB taxonomy): domain Bacteria; phylum Verrucomicrobiota; class Verrucomicrobiia; order Limisphaerales; family SXQI01; genus DASVNK01. Next base: position 24,132 of record CAYZKY010000100.1, on the reverse strand, counting down.
GCCGCCCCGCAATCTCAGCCAGGAACTGCAACGCCGTCTTGCGGCTGCGCTCTTCTCGGATGGCATCCTTTCCGGTGCCGCGGCTTGCCGCATGGCGGGCATGACCAAGGCCGAGTTCCAATTCATGCTCGGGGAGCGCGGCCTGCCGCAACCCCTCCAGGAAGCGGATTATGTCCAGGATATTTTCCCTCTCGAAGCATGGCGGAAGCTCTGATTATCTAGCCCTCAAACGAGCCCGCGAAACTTCGGATGCTCCGCCAGCTTCTTGACCAGCTCCTTGACCTTTTGCGACTGCGACTTGTGCGCCACCAGCGTCGCGTCGTCCGTCTGCACCACGACGCAATCGCGCAGCCCGACCAGCGCGATCGGAGTGCGCCGCGCAGTGCGCGCGTCGTACACAATGTTGCGCGCGGCATCGAGATGGATGAACTCCGCCGAGGCGCAATTCCCCTCGGCATCCGCCTTCAGATGCCGTCCCAGCGCCGTCCATGACCCAAGATCGTCCCACTCGAAATCGCCCTCGGCCATCACCACGTTCTGCGCGTGTTCGAGCAAGGCGTAGTCGATCGAAACCCGTTTGATCTCGGGATATTCCTTCGCCAGCACCTTCTTGAGCCGCGCGGGCTTCGCCGCCGCGTCGAACCAACGCTGGCAGGCCGCCGCCATGTCTGGTTGATGCTTTTGCAAGCCCTCGGCGATCGTCACGAACGACCAGATGAACATTCCCGCGTTCCACCGGTACGCGCCACTCTGCAAATACCCGAGGGCCGTCTCGTAATCCGGCTTCTCGACGAAACGCTCAACCTTGTGAAAGACCGTCTTGTACTTCTTCACTCCCTGGGGCGGAGGCAGCGGCTGCCCGAACTGGATGTAACCATATCCCGTCGCCGGCTCGGTGGGCTTGATCCCGATGGTCACGATGGCCCGCCCGCGCCCGGCCAGATCGAAGCAATCGCCGAGCACTTGCTGGAACTTTTTCTCCTGCGGAATCACATGATCCGCCGGCAGCACGGCCATCACCCCCGTCGTCGACCGCGCCCCCACGATGGCCGCCCCCAAGGTTACCGCCGCGCACGTATCCCGGCCCACCGGCTCCTCGATGACGTTCTCCTTCGGCAGCTTCCGCAATTGCTGCCGCACGGTCGGCGCCTGCACCGCGTTCGTGATCACGAGGATATTCTCGATGGGCACGAGCGGCAGCACCCGATCCACCGCCTGCTGCAAAAACGAACGGTCTCCCAGCAAGGTGACGAGTTGCTTCGGCGTCTTCTCGCGGCTCACCGGCCAGAAACGCTCGCCGCGCCCTCCGGCCATCACGATCACAAACCGATCCTGGCTGCTCGTTGCTTTGGTCTTCATGGCAGTGCGTTCACGATAGCGATTTCACGGCGGTGACGAGTTCCCCGGTGAATCGGGCGACTTTCTCCGCCAGCCCCGGCTGCTTTCCGTGCGCCGCGATCTGGTTCACGATGGCGCTCCCCACCACGATGGCCTCGGCGGACTGCGCCACCAGCCGCGCCTGCTCCGGATTGGAAATCCCGAACCCCACCGCGATCGGCAACGACGTATGCGCCCGGATTCTCGCCGTCATGCTTGCGATGGTGTCCGACACCTTGGCCTGCATCCCCGTCACCCCTTCCCGCGAGACGTAATAAATGAAGCCCGATCCGCGCCGGACAATCTGCTCGATGCGGCTCTCCGGCGTCGTCGGCGCCACCAGGTAAATCGCGCTCATCCCGTAGCGCCGCATGAGTTCTTCGTAATTCTCCGATTCCTCCGGCGGCAGATCGAGCACGAGCAATCCATCCACTCCCGCCCCCGAGGCATCCTGGATGAACTTCTCCAGGCCGACTCGGTGGAGCAGGTTGAAATAGATGTAGAGGACGATGGGGATTTGCGAACGCGTCCGGATTTGCGCCACGGTCGCCAGCACCTTCGGCGGTGTGGTGCCCGACGCCAACCCCCGCTGCGCCGCCAATTGGTTCACCAACCCATCCGCCAGCGGATCGCTGAACGGCACGCCGAGTTCGAGGATATCCACCCCGGCCTGATCGAACGCCAGCGCCAGCGCTTCCGTCGCCGCCAGGTCCGGGTCTCCCGCCCCGATGTAGACGACGAAACCCTTCTTTCCCGTGGTTCGGAGGCGCTGAAACCTCTCCTCGATCCGATTCATGCGCCGCGAGCTTGCCAAGGCTGAAGTGGAATCTCAAGGCCGCTGGATGTTGCCCCGCGTTCGACGCTTCGACGAGTGTCGTTCGCTGTCCACGGCCTCGAGCCAGCGAGCCCGCCCTGCTCAAATCTCCAGCCGCTTCTCGTACTGCGTTAGGTTCCGAAAGCGTTTGCCCGCCACATGGCCCAGATCCTCGATCCGAACACCCCCCACCTCAGGATAGTACAGCCCCGGGCCCACGGCGAGGACATGGCCCCGGCTGAGCCGGTCGCTCGAGTGGCGTCCGATCCGCGGCGCCTCGCACGCCGCCAGCCCCACGCCGTGGCCCAGTTCATCGCAACAACCCGTCCGCCGCCCCGCGTTGTTCCCATTCCGGTAACCCTCCTGGGCAAAGAATTCCGACACCGCCGCATGCACCTCTTCGGAACTGGCCTCGTGGCTCACTTTGGCGAAGGCGATTTCCTGCGCGCGATGCACCGTGTGATACATCCGCCGCGCCGCTTCGCTCGCCCGGCCCTTGGCCACCGTCCGGGTCAATCCGGCATAATAGCCCGTCCGATCCGAGCGCGGGAACACGCGCAGCACGATCGGCTGCCCGGCCCGGAGCGGCCCCGCCTCGATTTCCCGCGGGTCCCAATTCGGCCCCACCGCCACCACCGTTCGCCCAGGGATCCCTCCGGCCCGGACGAGCGCACTGTCGATGATCGCCCGCAACCGGTCGCGCGTCAGCGGCAGGTGGTTGAGCAGCAACCGCCCGTCGCTGCCGGTCTTGGCTCGCTTCAAGGCCTGAACTCCTTCGTCCAGACCCACCTCGGCCATCGTCAATGCCGCGCTGATCTTCTTTAATTCATCCGCCGATTTGAACGCCCGTTCGGGAAAACATTCTCCATCCCGCAATCGCACTTTAACTTTGAGGTCGCGCAACTGCCGGGCCAGGCCGTGCGGGAAATGCTCCGGCACATCCACGCGCTTCACCCGCTTTTCCTTGAGAAACGCCTGCAACACCAGTGCCGCGCTCGGCTCGGGCAGGCCCTGCCGCCGCAAACTCTCCCGGTAAAACGAAAGCGGCCTGACCGTGCAATGCCGCGCCTCGCGCCGCACGCGCTCGAACTCGAGGTCCTCCGCCAGCAGTTGCGGCCGGCTCTTCAACAGCAGATACACCAGCGGCTTCGCGGCCAGCAGGCCGGTGGCGTACAGCATGTCGGGATCGTGCTCGCTCGACGCCACCAGCAACAGGTTGTTCTTCTTCATCGAAGGCTGGCCACGGGGGGGGCGCTGAAGAAGTTGCGGTGCTCAGTGAAACAATGTGGACGAGAGGAAGTACGGCCGCCCGGCTTCGAGCTTCGGCAGGTCGATCCCAACATCGATTTTGAGCGTTTTCGCCTCCGCCCGGCCGGAAAACCCAAGCAGCCGCCCCAGCGTGAAGGGCTCCTGGTATCGCACGACTTGCGCTTTCGCCAGCAAACCCGAGAGCCGGTGCGCCGTCGCCAGCGCTGTCTCGAAGGTGCCCAATTCGTCGACAAATCCGAGCGAATACGCATTCTTGCCCGTCAGCACCCGGCCATCCGCGTACGCTTCCCAATCCGCCGCCAGGCTCCGGCCTTTCCCATCGTTCTTGGAGGAAGCCCGATCCCGGCCGGTTTTCACCACCGACTTGAACTTGCTGTACGTCTCCATCACCATGTCCTGAACCATTTTGTGCTCTTCGGGATCGACGTCCTCGGGCCGTTTGGAGCCGCTCAGCATGTCTTTGAATCGGCCGCTCTTGAACGTCTTCGTCTGCACGCCCACCTTATCCATCAAGCCCCGGTAATTCAGCGATTGCATGATCACGCCGATGCTCCCCGTGAGCGTCAATTCATTCGCCACGATCCACTGGCACGGCGCCGACACATAATACCCGCCTGAAGCCGCCAGCCCGCCCATCGCGGCCACCACCGGCTTCGAATGCTGCTCCTGAAATTCGCGCACCGCCCGGGCGATCTCGTCCGAAGCCAGCACCTCGCCGCCCGGTGAATCCACCTTCAGCACCACCGCCTTCACGTTGACGTCCTTGGCCGCCAGCCGGAACTGATCGGCGATGGAATCCACCATGCTCCGTCCGTCCGCCGCCCACGGCGCGCTCGTGATGATGCCATCGACATCGATGACCACAATCTTGTCCGAGCCCTCCGCCCGCTGCACGGTGATCTCTTGAAAACGCCGCCCTCCATCCCCCGCCCCAAAGCTCCCCGCCATGCCCATCGACGAAATCACCACCCCCACGCCCACCAGCCCCAGAATCCCGAGCAGCACCAGCGCGAGCAACATCCAGCCGAACCCCCCGCGGCGCGGCGGTTGCTGAACGATAATGGGGGGCGGCTGCAGCGGCGGCGGGTTCGTATCCATGGTTCGGACCGTAGCGGAACTCCTAACTCGAATCAAGCCTTCCGCCCGGCGGCACCCCAGAGCCGCGCCGCTTGGATCTCTGGGCCTTCCCCGAGCCAGACCCAACTGAGGCGCTTTCCTTCGAGCGTATTCTCACGCTGCCGATTGGCCACGAGTCTGCGCTTTCGAATTGGCGCTTGTTGCCGGCCATTGCCTCCGTATGATGCCGTTCCGTGGAGATTATGAAACACCTTGCGCGCATTCTTCTCGGTGCCATCGGCAGTCTCATGTTGTCCGGTGTTCCGGCCCAGGCCGCCCAGCACACCGTTACTTTCGGCAACAACTTTTTTTCCCCCGCCGAACTGACGGTCAACGTGGGCGACACCGTTCTCTTTCAGCATCAGGCTGGCTTCCACACCGTCACCGGCACCGGCAACGATCCTTTTTGCGGCAACAATGCGGTGCCCGAATCTTGCACCGTCACCTTCAATACACCCGGCGAATATCCCTATCGCTGTCTCTTCCACTCCAGCGGCGGGGCTAATCCCTCCGGCATGGTCGGTTCCATCACCGTCGCCGCCGCCGAGAAACCGAATCTGGTGCCCTTCCGCCTCAATGGCTGGACCAGCCCCATCGTCGTTTCCCGCGCGCCCGGCAACAACATCTCCGATCCCGATTTCTTCGACGATCAGGACATCTTTCTCGACTGGGCCATCGCCAATCTTTCCCTCACCGCCGGCATCCCGTCCTCCACCCGCTTCTTCACGGAAATTCTGGTCGACGGCGTTTCCAAAGCTTCCTGGTCCCACGATGGCCTCGCCCCGGACACGTTCAACAAGATCGAGGACTTCAATCTCGGCAAACTCCCCGCCGGCGAACATCGCTTCCGTCTCGTCGCGGATCACACCTCGGTGATCGATGAATCCGACGAAACCGACAACACCCACGAGGTCAACGTCCGCGTCATCCCCTCCCTCGTGAACAAGCACATCGTTCTCGTCACGGATTTCGAATTCAGCCCGACCGCGCTGACCGTTTTGAAAGGCGACACCGTCGATTTCCACAATATCGAAGGCTCCCACTCCGCCACCGGAACTGGAGCTGATCCCTTCTGTGGGCCGAACGCCATCCAGAACAAGTGCAGCGTGCAGTTCAATGCCACCGGCTTTTTCACCTACCGCTGCGTCTTCCACTCCAGCAACGACGGCCCCAACTCCACCGGCATGGTTGGCTCCGTGCGCGTCATGGACCCAGTCATCGCCGAAAGCGCCGCCACGGTCCAAGGCCCGTATACTGCTGCCGCCAGCGCCAAGGTCAGCTACCCTCAGCAAACCGTCACTCTCCCGCTCCCCGCCACCCCCACCTTCTGGCGGCTCAACTCCACCACCGCCCTTCGCATCGCCGGTGTCACCGTGAACGCCACGTCTGTTATTCTCAGGTTCGAGTGACCTGCCTTAGCCCCAGCAATCCTCAGTAGACGGGATCGTCGGGCGGTCGAAACCGATTAATCTCTTCGAATAATCGAGAAATCGACGGTTCGAGATGGGATACGCCACCCGTACGGGCATGGAATATGTTGGTCCGGCCTCCTTCCTTCCAGAGGATTGCCAGGCTCGTTCCATCCATCAGTCCTGGATTCGCAGGCCGGGGTTGTTCCCGCGCAGAGGTGGACCAAAGCGAGCTCAATGTGTCTGCTTCGTTCAGTTGTAGGACGATATTGGTGGCACGGCGGTGTGCTCCCTCGCTTTTGATGATCCGCAACGAATCCGGCTCAGTGAACTCGCACCAGAAACTCACCGTCCCTGGCATACCCCAAGTCTGCAGCGCGCCGACCCAATTCTGAGACGGACGATTAATCGAGGCACAACCCAACGAGAATGTGCCTGCCAGCAGCATAATGGCGGTCAGCGGCTGTGCAGGATGGACACTTGCAGTTTTCATGGATCGGACCGTCCGAGCATCAGTGCCACACTTCCGATGAATCGGCAAATCGGTGCCGGAGCGGTGGGAGGGTTGCGATTCGGAGGGGCGGGACCCACTATCAAGATCACAACCCGAAGCGTCTCTGGCCCGGATTTCCCGCTTTCCTTTTGCCGAACCGGTTCTACAGTCCCCACTTTTGATCGAATTACCGAATCGAATCTATGGCCGCTGATACAAGTGTCGCACAAAAAGTCGAAGCTCCGCCGCTGAAGCCCTTCACCCCGCGGAGCAAGCTCGCTCCCACGCCCGGCCGCCCGAAGTTTTCCGTCAAAATCCGCGACGACGCCGGCGCCGAAATCGAGCTGGCCGATCCCCGGGCCACTCGCGCCCTGGTGGCCCTCATGGATGTGCATGCCGTCAATGGCGGCGCGGCCTGCCATTGGGGAGGCCCGGCCGCTTTCGCCGAGATCATGGCGGCTATTCACGGGGTCATGTTCGCCGTGACCGGCCGGGCCTGGCATGAGGCGTTCAATTTCGTCAACGATGCCGGCCATGCCGAAAACGGCATTTATGCCCTGCGCGCCAATTATGGCTTCGACGGCATGACCTTCGATTGCCTCAAGGATTTCCGCAGCATCAAGAGCAAACTCACCGGTCACGGCGAATCGCACCTCAATCCCGAAGGCGTGCTCCTCAGCAATGGCCCGCTCGGTTCCGCCCTGCCGCAAGCCCAGGGGCTCGCGCTGGCCGACCGCACGGCCGGCCGCGACCGCGTCACCATCGCCGTCGTCTCCGACGGCGCCTCGATGGAAGGCGAAGCCAAGGAAGCTTTTGCCGCCATCCCCGGCCTTGCCGCCAAAGATCGGGCGAACCCCTTCGTCCTGATCATTTCCGACAACGATACCAAGCTCTCCGGCCGCATCACGAAAGACTCTTTCAGCATGCAGCCCACCTTCCAGGCCATGGCGAGCCTTGGCTGGAACGTGATTCCGGTGGCCAATGGCCACGACCTGGCGGCGGTATATCAAGCTCTCGAAAAAGGCATCGCCGCCGCCCGTGCGAACCTCAAGGCCCCTGTTTGCCTCTGGGTGAAAACGATCAAAGGCTACGGCATCAAGGAGACGGAACAGAACTCCGCCGGCGGCCACGGCTTCCCGCTCGCGAACGGCGAAAAGATTCCGGCCTGGATCGACGAGATTTACCAAAACGCCGCTCCGGCCGAATTCACCCAATGGGCCGCCGCACTTCGGCAGGATTGGGAAACCAAGGAAGCCGCGAAGAAGGCCAAACCCGCTGCTCCGGCCCCCGCCGTGAAGAAGGACAAAGTGCAGGCCGGTCTCGCCAAAGCCGCCATCCGCGCGGCGGTGGATGGTTATCCCGTCTTCTCCATTTCCTCGGATGTCCAGGGCTCCACCGGCATTTCGCCGTTCCAAAAAACTTTCCCCGAGCGCTTCATCGAGGTGGGGATCGCCGAGGCGAACATGGTCAGCACGGGCGCGGGCTTCTCGAAGGCCGGCTTCATCCCGATCGTGGATACCTTCGGCCAGTTCGGCGTGACCAAGGGGAACCTCCCCCTCACGATGGCCGCGCTCTCTCAGGCCGGGGTCATCGCCATCTTTTCCCATGTCGGGTTTCAGGACGCGGCCGACGGGGCTTCGCACCAGGCCACGACCTATTTCGCCGCCACCTCCTCCATTCCTCACACCCACGTTATCGCTCCTTCCTGCGCCAACGAAGCGGAGGCTCTCATGTATGAAGCCATTAAGCGGTCCGCGGAAGCCCGGCAGAATGGGAAGGACCCGGACAATTATCTGTTCTTCGTCGGCCGCGAAAATTATCCGGTCGCCTGGACGGAAAACGCCCAGTACGGCTGGAACAAAGCTCAGATTCTCCAATCCGGTTCCGACGTCGTCCTGATCGGCTGCGGCCCCTTGCTCGGCCGCACGATCGACGCCGGCAAGAAGCTCGCCGCGCAGGGCATTCAAGCCGCCGTCCTCAATTGCCCCTTCGTCAACCATGTCGATCTCGAAACCATCGCGCCGCTGGTGGCTGCCGCGCGCGGGCGCGTCGTGACCATCGAGGATCACCAGATTGTCGGCGGCCTTGGAGCGCAGATTTCGCACGCGCTCTCGCAGGCCGGGGTGCCGCACCGCATCAAGTCGCTCGGCATCGGGGGCGAATTCGGTCAGTCGGCCTACCTCGCCGAAGACCTTTACCAAGCCCACGGCCTCACCGCCGAGCGCCTGATCGAAGCCGCGCAGGCCCTGATGAAAACCTAGGCGGCCACGCCTCGAACCGAAGGCGCAGCGTGCGCCCCGACCCGCAGTATTCGCCCTCCGTCTCGCCGCCCGGCGAATTCGTCGCGGCTGGCGGCCGGCGATTCCATATTCGCCGCTGGGGAGATTGGAACGCGCCCTCGTCCGCGCTTCCCATCCTCCTCGAAGCCGGCCTCACGATGATGACTTCCTGCTGGGGCTGGCTCGGCCCCCTGCTGGGTTCCCGTGGCCCGGTGCTGGCCTATGACCGCTGCGGCCTCGGCTGGAGCGAGGCGGTTCCCGGCCCGCGCTCGCCGGAACAGCTCGCTGCCGAACTCGCCTTGCTTCTGGCCCAGATTTGCGCTGGTCCCTGGCTGTTCGTCGGCCACTCGATGGCTGCCCTCATCCTGCACGCTCTCCACCGGATTCATCCTGAACTTCTCGCTGCGGCCGTCCTGCTCGATCCCGCCGGCCCTGATCGCCACCCCAACCGCCGCTTCCTCGTCTACCTCCGCCTTGCCAGCCTCTTCGCCTCGCTCGGCCTGCCCCGGCTTCCCCTGCCCTTCCTCCGCGAACTCGATACCCTCCCCAACCTGGATCGCGCCGCACTCCGTTGCTTCCTCCGCCATGCCCTGCACCTCCGCACCGCCGCCCGGGAAGGCCGCGACACTTTCGATTTCCGCCACTCGCTTCCGCAACCGAACATCCCCGGCCTTCCCACTCTCCAAATCCTCGCCAGTTCCCCAACACCTTCCCTCCCCAAGGGTTCTGCCGTTGGTTCCATCCCGGATTCGACCCACCTGAGTCTCCTCGCCCACCCGCACCACGCCCGCCTCGTCGCCGACGCCATTAGCCAATTCCGGCCTTGAGGGCTGGCCGTCTGGCGGCCATCCGCCATCGGACAAAAGTCTCCTTTCCCTTGGGCAATTCCCTTAATTCGACCAAATTGTCCGATAAGCTACATCGAATATATCACCAGAAAACCATTCAGGAATAACAAAACTACTCATTTCTTATTGCATCCCCGCGCTGTCGCTCCGCCATCAAAAAATGTTCTGGTGAAACGGCCTGATTTTTGCTAAAAATCAAGGAACCTAGAAATGCGCCTGGCGCCTTTCCAAGGGGTGCACTTACAACCATGTATCCCGAAATAGACACGAAGGACGTCGCCGCGGTGAGGTCCGAGGTGCAGGCGATCTACCGCGACCTTTTCCCCGCCGTCAACGACTGGCTCCTCAGCGAAAGTTTTCGCTGGGCCGAAGGCTGCTTCTTGGGACGCTACGCGGATTTTCAAGCCATCGACGCCAAGTATCACGACCTGGAGCACACCTTGCAGGTGACCCTCTGCTACGCCCGACTCCTCCAGGGCTACAATCGGGCCGGCATGCATCCCCCGATCCGGCCGCGCGATTTCGAACTCGGCGTGCTCGCGATGCTGCTGCACGACACCGGGTACCTCAAGCGGCGCGGCGATGAGCACGGGACCGGCGCCAAATACACCTTGGTGCATGTCAATCGCAGCGCGGACTTCGCCGCGCGGCTGCTGCGCGAAAAGGGTTTTCCCGAAGATGAGATCCGCTCCGTGCAGAACATGATCCGCTGCACGGGCGTCAATGCCGACCTCGCCGGCATCCCGTTCCAGAGCGAACTCGAACGCCGCATGGGCTTTGCCCTCGCCACCGCCGACCTTGTCGGCCAGATGGCCGCGCACGACTATATCGACAAGCTGGACATCCTGTACCAGGAATTCGAAGAATCCGTCCGCTACAGCGGCAAGGCCAACAGCGTCGGCGCCTTCGCCAGCGCCGACGACCTCCGCCGTCGCACCCCCGCCTTCTGGGAAAAGTACGTCCTCCCGCGCATCTCCGGCGATTTCCTCGGACTGTACAAATTCCTCGGCCGCCCCGACCCCGAAGGGCCGAACGACTACCTCGACAAAATCCGCGCCAATATCCACCGCCTCCAGCAACAACTCGCCACGCCCGTCGCCGCCTGATCCGCCTCGTCCTCCCGGTTCGCCAGTGCGTCCGTCGCGCCACCGCCGGGGCGGTCATCGGCCGGCGCGTCGACTAATCGTTAACTGGCAGCTCGAACTCGTTGCGCCGGTTTCCAGCCCGGGCTAAGCTTGGCATAGAATACTCCGATGAAGTTCGCCGCTGCAAGCCTCACCACCTGCCGGGCCTTAAGGACCATTGGGGCCTTGGCCCTGGCTTGCCTTGCGGTGCCCGTGGTCCGCTCCGCCGACCCTCCGGGCCTCTCCTCGCCCCCGATCCCTCCCGCCGAGTCGCTTCAGAAGATTCATGTTCCGCCCGGTTTCGCGGTCGATCTCATTGCATCCGAGCCGCTCCTCGAATCCCCCGTGGCGATCGATTGGGATGCGCGCGGGCGGCTCTGGGTCGTCGAGATGGTCGACTATCCGATGGGCCTCGACAATAAAGGCGCACCCGGCGGCCGCATTCGCATGCTGGAGGATATCGAGGGCGATGGCCGGTACGACATGACCACGCTCTTCGCGGAGGGCCTGAGTTTCCCCACCGGCATCCTGCCCTGGCGCGACGGCGTCCTCGTCACCTGCGCTCCCGAGCTGCTTTTTCTCAAGGATACGAATGGCGACGGCCACGCCGATGTCCGTCAGGTGCTCTTCAGCGGCTTCATCCAGGGCAACCAGCAGCTCCGCGTGAACGGGCTGCGCTGGGGCGTGGACAACTGGGTCTACTGCGCCAGCGGCGCTCACCACGGCGGTTTCGGAGCCAACACCAGAATCAAATCCCACCGCACCGGCCAGGAGATTCTCCTCGGCAGCCGCGATTTCCGCTTCAAGCCCGACACCGGCGAAATCGAATTGCTCAGCGGCCCGTCCCAATTCGGCCGCAACACCGATGGCTGGGGCAACTGGTTCGGCGTGCAGAATAGCTGGCCTCTTTGGCATTACGTGCTTGAGGAACGTTATCTCCGCCGCAACCCCCACGTCGCCGCTCCCGATCCCACCCATCAAGTCGTCACGCCGAAGAACCCCAAAGTCTTTCCCGCCAGCCCGCAGGAAAAGCGCTACCACAGCTTCGAGGAAGGCGGCCATTTCACCAGCGCCTGCGCGGCCATGATCTATCGGGACGAAGCGCTCTTCGGCCCCTCGGCGGAGATGCACGCTTTCACCTGCGAACCGTTCCACAATGTCGTCCAGCATAACATCGTCGAGCACGATGGGGTCACCTTCCGCGGCCGCCGGGCGCCCGGCGAAGAGAAGATCGAGTTCTTTGCCAGCGAAGACCGTTGGTGCCGTCCGGTGATGGCGCGCACCGGCCCGGACGGAGCCCTCTGGGTGGTCGATATGTACCGCTACATGATCGAGCACCCCGAGTGGCTTCCCGCCGAAGGCCGCGCCGAGCTGCTTCCGCACTACCGCGCCGGGGAGGAACGCGGCCGGATCTACCGCGTGTTTCCGAAGGATCGCCCCCGCGCGCCCATCTCCCGGCTCGAAGGCAAAACCACGGCCGACCTCGTGGCCGCTCTCGATTCGCCGAACGGCTGGCAGCGCGATACCGCTCAGCAACTCCTGCTCTGGCGGAACAACCAGGCGGCCATTCCCGCTCTCTTCCAGCTCGCCCGTTCCAGCACCAACCCCGCCGCTCGCTTGCAAGCCTTGGGAACGCTGGCCGGCCTCAACGCGCTCACGCCTGAACTGATCGAGCAAGGGCTGGCCGATCCCCACCCCGGAGTTCGGGTCAACGCGCTGCGCTTCGCCGAAGCCCACCGCACTCCGGCCATGCTCGCCGCCGCCGCGCGACTCGTGAACGATCCCAGCCACAAGGTTCTTCTCCAACTGGCCTGCACTCTCGGCGAATGGACCACTCCGGAAGCGGGGGAAGCGCTCGCCCGCCTGGCGCTCGCGCATCATCGCGATCCCTATCTGGCCGCCGCCATTCTCAGCTCGGCGGTTCCGCATGTGGGCACCCTGGCCGGCCGTCTTTCCGCCGAACAGGGTCCGGCTCTCGAGGTTTTTTCCGAACCGCTCACCCTCGTCGCTCTCGCTATCGAGGATCGTCATTCTCTCGCCCGCCTCCTCGAACCGTTGCTGAACCCCGCGTTGCCCGGATCGGGCTTCACTGCCTCGCAGATGGAAAGGCTTGCGGCGTTCCTGGACGCCCTGGCCCGCCGCAATCTCACTTTGGCCGATCTGGAGACGAAACTCCGCGACACGGTGAATGCCGTATTCCCGGCGGTGCAACCGCTTCTCGAAGACGCTCAGGCGTCTCCCCGCGATCGGCTTGCCGCCGCCGGGTTGCTGGCCCGCGTGCCGGATCGGCGCTCCGCCCTGGTGCATACCCTGGAAACATGGCTTAGCCCCAAGATCGCCGGCGATCTCCTCATCGGCGCCGTGAAAGTCCTCGGCCTGTCTGGAGACCCTGAGGTTCCCACCCTCCTCGCCAAAGCCTGGCCTTCGCTCCCCCCGGAGGCCCGCCTCGTCGCACTCGATCAATTCCTCGGCCGCCCGCTTTGGTCGCTCGATCTCGCGCGGCGCGTCGCCTCCGGCGAAATCGCCCCCGGCACCTTCGATCCCTCCCGCCGCGGACGTCTGCTGCGGCACTCCTCCGCTGAAGTGCGAGAACTGGCCGCCAAAGCTTTCGAATCGACAACGCCGTCCACCCGCGCCCAGGTCCTCGCCCAGTTCCAGCCGGCTCTCTCCCTGGAAGGCGACGCCCAGCGCGGAGCCCTGCTGCACGCCCGCCTCTGCTCGGTCTGCCACAAACTCGCCGGTGCCGGCAACGAGATCGGTCCCGACTTGAAAAGCGTCTCCGGCCATCCCCCGGAAAAACTCCTCGTCTCGATCCTCGATCCGAACGCGGCCGTGGAAGTGCCGACCTACACCGCCACCCTGGCGAACGGCGAAGAGATTCAGGGTCTGATCGCTTCCGAGACGGGCAACAGCCTGCTCTTCAAGCTCGCCAACGGGGCCACCCGCAGCCTCTTGCGCAGCGAGCTGACCAGCCTGCGCGGCTCCAACGTTTCTCTTATGCCGGAGGGACTGGAAGCCGGCCTGACGCCGCAGGATTTGGCCGATCTCATCCGCTTCCTCCGCACCCCGCAGCCGTAGCTGGCCCACTCCATCCGTCTACGAACTGGCGCTGGTGTACCGCCGGATGGCAAACCGCCAGAATAACTCCGACAGGACGAGGAAAAGCACCGCCAGCCCCAGCAGCAAGAGCATCTCGCCCGGGGTGCTGAGCTTCGCGGCGATCAACTTCACCGGCACATTTCCCACCAGCAGCATCGGCAGCGCGAATGTGAAAAACACCCTGAACCCGCCTTTGAAAGCGTCCGCCGGCAGCCGGGCGATGTGGAACAACTGGTAGTAGCCCCATACGATCCCCTGGGCTCGCACCGTGAAGAAGCTCGTGCAAGCCAGCAGCGTCATGAGCGAAAAGTGCAGAACCACTCCCGCCGCCATTAGAATCGCGCAGCCCGCCAGTTGCGCCAGGCTCGGATCGAGGTGCAATTGCCGCGACGCGTAAATCATCACGGCCAGCGCGCTGCCCGCATTCACAAACCCTCCGAGATCCACCTGCCGGAACGAAATCAGAAACCGGGTGTTCGCCGGCAACAACAGCATGAAATCCAGCTTTCCCGTCCGGATATTTTCCGAAAGCTGCGTCAGATTCGTAAAGAACAGCGCGATGAAGAGCTGCTGGATGAGATGGCTGGCCCCCATCAGCAGCACCACTTCCCACTTCGTCCAGGTGCCGATCCGGTCGGTATGCTGATACAGGACTGCAATGAAGGTGAGTTGCAGGGCGAACCACAGCATCTCCACCACGATCCAGAGCAGGAAATTCGCCTTGAACTGCATCTCCCGCACCACCGAGTTTTTCCAGAGTGCCCGATAAATCGCGGCGTAGCGCCAGCGGCTGAGTCCGGTTGTGGCGGTGGAGTCCATCAGCGGGTGCTTCCTTGTTCGTTCCGATGCAGAAAGTTGTTCAGCCAGACGCCTCCGGCCAGGAGCAATCCCATCAAAATGTACTCCAAATGGCTGATCTTGAAGGGCAGATTGGCCGCGCCCCAGCCGGCCGCGCCCCGCAACCCCTCGTCCAGCACCGCGATCAGCAGCACCCCGACACATGTGCCCCAAAGCGTCCCGCCCCCGCCCAGCACCGACGTCCCGCCCAATACCACGGCCACGATCACATGCAACTCCAGCCCCGTCAGCGAACTCGCGCTCACCGATCCGTTCCGCGCCGTAAAACAGAGGGCGGCCAGAAACGACAACACGCCCATCGCCGTGTACACTTCCCACGTCCGCCGTTCCACCGGGATCGCCGCGTAGCGGGCGGCCACCCGATTGCCTCCGATCATCTCGAGTTCCCGGCGCCAACGTGAGCGCGCGAAGTACCAGCCCCCGCCGCCGAACACCGCCGCCACGACCAGCACCGTTCCGGCCACCTGACCGAACCACTCGTAACCCGGAACTTCCAGAAAGGGCGAACGTTCCAGGTCCCCCATCAGCACGAAGCAAAGCCCCCGGTAAAAAATCATCGTGCCGAGCGTCGCGATGATCGGCGGCACATCCAGCCGCGCGATCAACAGGCCGTTCATCGCCCCCAGGGCCGCCCCCACCGCCAGCCCGGCCGGAATCGCCTTCCACCAGAAGTCAGGACCCGCCGCGAACTGGGACATGACGCACGAAACCAGCGCCACCATCGCTCCCACCGACAGATCGATTCCCCCGATCATCAAGACGAGCGTCATCCCGAAGCCCAGCAACAAGATCGGCGCGGCCTGCGCCAGCAAATCCGAGAAATAGCTCCCAAAATAGCGCGTTACATCCCCTGGCCCGTGAAATTCCTTCCCCGTCACCAGCGTGAACAAGCCGATCTCAGCCAGCAGGAAAGCCAGAAGCAGACCTCGTTTCATGCGCGCCCACCAGCGTTACCCAACGCCCGCCCCCGCACGAGCACAAAGTCGCCAGCGGACGGGAAGGAACGGTTCGCCTCGCCTTGTCCGTGGCCAGAGCTGCGACCATTTCTGGCAGTCCCGGTTTGAGTTGAGTGTGTCAATTGGATGGGGGGTGGGGGGGGAGGGGGAGGGGTTTTTACGCAACTCATTGGACCCGAGATAGTTGCGTAAAAATGAGGTGTGTAAATTGCGTGTAAATCGTGTGTAAATCTGTGTAAATGGGTGTGTAAGCCTGTGTAAATTCGTGTGTCAATGTGTGTCAATGCCCCCGCCTCGGCGTGTAAATCCTCCGGGCGGGAGACAGGTTTCAAGTGCCAGGCAGGTGGGGCGCTCGGGAGGGAGCGCACGCCCAAGGAAGGCATGGTGGTGCCCAGGGCGCGAACAGTTACCGCTGTCGGCGGGTCATTGGGAAACGGAGCGGTTCGAGTCAGAACGGCCCCGTTTCGCAATGACGCCTCAAATGGAGTCGTCATACCGTGACGTTGCCACAGGGGATGGGATGGATCAAGGCTGAGGATCGCTGCCGGGCGCGATTTTTTCCGGCAGCGGGGGGGGAGACACAAAAAGCCGCGCCCGCTGCCATGTGCGTCGAAATGGCGATTGACGCTTTTCTCGCGGCTGCGGATACTTTTGATCGTTCCGATAGTTCACCATTATGAAAGAGCCAGTACGCCACCACGCAGGCCACGGACGCGGCTTCACCTTGATCGAGCTGCTTGTGGTCATCGCCATTATCGCCATCCTGGCCGGCATGTTGCTTCCCGCGCTCGCCAAGGCCAAGGCCCGCGCCACCAAATCCCTCTGCGTGAGCAACAGCAAGCAGTGGGGGCTCGCCGTGAACATGTACGCGGTGGACTACGACAATTCCTTTCCCGACAACAAGGACGGCACCGGCTTTAGCTGGATGATGCCCTCGATGAGCAATTTCTGGAACAACTACCTGATCAAGAACCGCCGGACCTCCCGCACGAACGTCCGCCCGAACAACGACGTCCTTTTCTGCCCCACCGACGACTGGCATCGCGCGGCTGAACGCGGAATGATCACCTCCGATTCGGGCTCGCAATTGGTCGGATATTTTTACCTGCCAGGCCGCCGGACAGGGGATTCCGATGTCACGGCCTATGCCCAAGGCACGGCCGAATGGATGTTCCGCAAAAAGATGAACGGCCCGTACAGCGGCGCCCCCATCCTCATCGACCGCATGCAAGGCGTTGGCCCCAAGACGACCAACATGTATGACCCTCGGCTGACCTGGACGACCGATTACGAGGGCAAGAAGGTCGCTACCGCCGTGCATCGCAAGGGCAAGGGGGCTCCCGAAGGCGGTAATTTCACCTTCGAAGATGGCCATGTCGAATGGCAAGCGGGCCAGAAGGTTTCTCTTGGCTCGGCCTACGGCACCTGGATGTGCTTCTTCAAAATTCCGATCGCCGAGCCCTAAGCGAGACATCTGAGGCCGACACCGGAGACGCTTACCGCCTCGGCGGGAGTCCGGCCCGCGTGACTTCGGCAAGGCCGCCTTTGGCCAACGGATCGGCTGGATCGAGTTTCAGCGCCGCTTCGAAATCCGCCCGGGCGGCTTCGACTTCGCCACGTTGAAGCCGAATGTGCCCGAGATTCGCGCGCGGTTTCGGATCGAACGGATCCAGCCGTGCGGCCGTCTCGAGCGCGGTCTGAGCCTCCGGCAGGCGTCCCGCCATTCGAAACAAGACTCCCAAACCATAGTGCCCCGAGGCATGGCTGGCATCCGCCGCCACCGAGGCGCGCAGGAACTTTTCCGCCTCGGCCAAATTCCGCTGGCTCAGGTAGATCATGCCGACGGTCGCATTGGCTTCCGCATGATCCGGATAATTCCGGGCATTGTGCAAATGGCCTTCGAAGAAACGCCGGCGGGCGTGGGCCTCGTAATCGCGGCTCAGCGCCGGCAGTTCCGCTTCGTACTTTGGAACCACTTGCAGCCAGAGTTCCGCCATCTCATCGGTCGATTGCGGCCCGTACCGCACCCGGCGCGGGGGACGATGCGGATTGCGAACGTTGTTGGTGGAGTTGTCGAACGCAAAGCGCATGGCCAGCTTCGTGCCGCGCGGCAAGGCCACCGGCTGCCGATACTGGTAGTCCGACTGCCAGTTGAAATCCCAATCCGGTATGCGGATCAGCGGCTGCACCTTTCCGTCCGGCAGCGTGGCCCACGCCTCGATCCGCCGCCCGAGGTAATGGGCGTGGGGCAGAATCGCGCGCAGCTCCACATCGACCGGCACCGCGTATTCGTCCTGCACGGACACGTTGGTGCTGCCCGCCGGAATGTCCATGCGGATGGAGGTCAGCAAAATGCGAAACGGGGTCCGCACCGGCGGCTGATTGGTAAAGTAGAGCCCCACCCGCGCTTGCACCGCCTCCAGTTTGCCGCTTGGGCTGAAGTGCATTTGTAGAATCAGGTCATCGCCTGGCTTGAGCGGCCAGGTCAATCCGTCGGGCACTGGCGCAGGAAGACGCCCGGGCTGCCATCCGAGAAAATGACCGGTCTCGGCGGGAAACATCAACCCAGGAAAGCCCGGCTCCGCATCCCGCGCATCCAGCCGGCGGCCCGCTCCCGCGCGATCCACCTTGATCAGGGTGTGATGCACCACTTTCGGATTGCCGGGTTGAAACTCCAGCGCTCGCACGTATCGGGTTTCCTTCAATTCCACCGGGACGACAAAGTTCCGGTAAAGATCCGGCCCGTCCGCCGCCAGGTCGTACGGCGTGGGCATCGTCAGGATCAGGTCGGGCGGGCCGAGATGCCATCCGTCCGTGAACTGGGGAATAGGAGGCAGATCGCCCGCCGCTCCTTCGGCCAGGCCGCCCTCGCCCCAGCGGGCCAGCGTATCGCGCTCAGTGGCCGTGAGGCGCCGTTCCCCGAGGAATTCGCCGTGTCCGGATTCGGGCGGCCACGGCGGCATGCGGCCTTCCCGAGTCACGGCGACGATCTCGCGGGCGTGCTTGCGGGCATCGGCATAAGTCAACAGATCGAAGGGCGCGGATTGGCCCGGGCGATGGCAGCCCGCGCAGTGCTGGAATAAGATCGGAGCGACGTCCCGGGTGAACGTCGGTTCGGCTGGCGTACTCGCCGTCGCGCCAGGCTGGCGGGAGCAACCCGGCGCGAACAGGAGAAGCCCTCCGAACGCCGACAGGAACAGTGCGCGCGCGACGCACCAAGGGGCGCATCTAGACACTGCCTCCGAGCGTTGTCGGCTTACGGTTTGGAGTTCCGCGTTTACGCGGTTCGGGAGTTTTCCGGCACCAGACCGCGTAAACGCGGAACTCCGAACGGGGGAAGTGTCCAGATGCGCCCCAGGCCAAGTCGAATTGATGCGCTTCGGCTCTCTCATCTCGGGGTTTATTCTGCGGCGAAAGAGCTGTGTACACAAGAAGGCTGGGGAGATCGCTCTCCCCAGCCTCGCGATTCAGATACGAATACTATTCGAGCCGGTTAGGGCTTGCCGCGGAAGAACCGCGCGCCACCCGAGGTCGGCACGGTCTGCGGCGCCGAACCGATCGATGTCCACGGACCGAGCACGTTGTCGGCCGCTTCGATGGTCGTGGCTTTATCCGCCGAGATGGTAATCCCGTTCGCCCCACTGGCCACCGAGAGGGTGGATGGGGTTTCCGAGACCACGCAGTCCAGGCAATACAGCGCCATCCAGTCGGCGTCGCCGTCTTGCGCATTGAACTCGAGGCGAAGCGTCATTTCGCCTTCCAGTTGCACTGTGACCGGATTCAGGGCGTCATCCCGAAGCGGGATGAGGTCGTTCGAACTCCATCCGCCCGTGCCAGGGCTGAGGAATGTGCCGAGTTTGGTGACGCCTTGCGCACCGCCCATCGCTCCGGCACTCGAGCCATCGGCGATCTTCGCATTGGCCACGCGATACAGGTTGATGTTGACTTCGTCCTCCACCAGTCCGTCATGCGAACCGGCCAAGACAATGCCGTAAGTACCCTTCGGGAACACACGGGTGTAGTTCTGCCATTCCGCGGCGGCCGTCCAGCCGAGCGCGTAGTTCACGTCCATGGTGAAGGAACCGCGGTTGCGACCCAATTCGTTGTTCACGGCGTCGGTTCCGCCTTTGTCTTCGATGACCATTTCATCAGCCGCGGCGGCACGCTGATACGCGAAGGCCGCGCCGGCGGAGTTGTCGCCGTCATGCCAGCCGTCGATGTCGATGGTGGCTTTCAGACCTAGATAGGCGCCGCCGCGATAGCCGGAGGAGCTGGCCTCAGGCTTGAACTGGCCGCCGCCGTAGTTGTAATCCTCCGATTCGATGATCATCGTCGGGTTGGCGATGTAAACACGGCTAGTGTCATCCTGGATGCCTGGGTTGCCCCTGGTCGAACCATCATTGTTCGTGGCTTCCAGTTGGTAATCGCCCGCGTCAGTCCACTTCGCGTTGGTGATCGTATAATCCTTGCTCGTCGCTCCCGCGATGGGCCGTTTGCTTTGGTACCACTGATAGGTGATCGGAGATGGCCCCGTTACCGTCGGACTCAGCGTCACGCTGCCGCCGAGCGGAATGGTCACGCTTGCTCCCATCGTCACGCTCAACGGGATTGGGAGCGTCGAATACCAGACGACACGGTCGCCAATCATGCGGGTGGGATCGCCATCCGCCGGCACCGGGAAGTTCGGGTCGCCCACAACGGAGAAGTTCATGCCGCCGTTGTCGCCGCCGCCGCCTTCGTGGAAGATGACTTCGGCATAGTACTTCTGGCCGGCCACGAGGAAGATGTTGTTCCCGCCGCCCGGCCATTGGCTGTTCGCATAGGTATTCGAGCGGTTTTCCGGAGCGGCACCGTTGCGGCGATCCAACGCCACCCAATCGCGATTGTCGTTCCAGACCGGTTCGGTCGCGATGAGTCTCTTGTTCGCCGGACTGCTGTCCGTGCTCAAGTAGAACTCAGCTTGGTCATCCGCGTGTCCGTAAAAGACATAATTGCCACTGACCGGCGGAACGAAATACGCTTCGAGCTGCGTGCCGTGGTTGTCGGCCACATTGACCGGAGCCTCGAATGAAGGGCTCAATTGCTCGACATCGGGAACGGTTCCATCCGTCAACTGCGCCTTCAACTCATCCAGCGTGCCGCCGCTGTACCGGCGATAGTGAACGAGGTTGAACGTGTTGCCCGCCGGTGGAGGACCGGACACGGTGAAATTCGCCGTATTCGGCGTCACGAGATTCCCGCCGCCCGTCGCCTTGTCGCGCACGTTGCTGACCGTGAGGGTCAGGTTCGCGTTCGCGTTCATGACGGAGGTGTTGAGGAACACGGAGTATTCGTTCAGCGGGATCAGGCCCGTGACGCTGACGCCACCGCTGATCGCGTAGTTCGCCGCCGTATTCAGGCCCGGACCCATCGGCTCGCTGAAGTTCACGACCACGCCATTGCGGTCGAGGAACGTCCCGGCCGACGCGATCGTCGGGGCGGTGGTATCGTTGCTGACCGTGAGGGTCGCTTCGCTGCTGGTGAGCACCCGCGCGTTCTGGGTCACGCGCACGCTATATTTTGCGCCGTTGTCGGCCGCCAAGGGCGTGAAGGTGTAGCTCGCACCGGTCGCGCCGGCGATTTCTCCACCGTTCTTCAGCCACTGGTAGGTCACACCGGCCGAGGTATTCGCGACCACGGAAACCGTCGTCGGGAAGTTTTCGGAGGTGGTCCAGCTCGCCGGCTGGGTGGCGATGGTGACTTCCGGCGCCATTGTGCCGATTTCCGTGCCGGGCGTCGGGCGGTTGGCGCGCGTGTCGCCGACTTTGCGGAAGTCCACTTCCAGCCAGTCGCCGCCGCCGCCTTCTTTCACCACGATCGTCAGGCCGTAGCGCGTGCCGGCCGTGACGGTAATCGGATTAACGGTCGTCGCTTCGGCATCGCCGTCGCCGAATCCGTCGCCGTCTTCATCCAGGCCGGGCGCGATAAACGCGTCGCAGCAGTCGAGGTCTTCCCGGATCAACGGAACCACCGTGCCGCTGAAAATGTTCGGCGGAGTTTCGCCGTTCAGGTTCAGGTACAAGCGGCCATCGTCGTCGGAACGAAGGAACACATGATACTGGCCGCTCTCCGGCGCGATCCACACACCGGTCATGATCCCGATGTAATTCTCGTGACTGTCGTCGGGATAGACCGTGCGGGTGTTTAACGCGCTCATGTAGAGCGTGTCCGTGGGAGGGCCGTACGTTGGGATCTGAGGCAGCAAAAAAGCATCATCCAGATTGGCGCCGCCGAGATCGGGGGGGTTCCCGTCGACTTGCACCCAGGATTCAAACTTGAATGCGCCCGGAACAAACACGTCTGCGCCGTAGGTGCCCATCGAGGCACCTAACAGCGTAGCCATGCAGAGGGACTTTCGTAGTCTGTTTCGCATACTAACTATTTGTTTCTCCAACATCATTAACGGGAATGCCGAAAACGTTTTCGACTCTTCCGCGTCAAGGAATTGAGTTTGGGTTCGGAGCAGTAAAACACGATTGGCCGATCCAAAGCAATCAAAAAGTGACACAAAAATGATTGGCGCTGCTCCTGGCCCGTGCATCTCGACTCGGCCCGAATGGCCCTAGCGGCTCATTTTTGCGGCGGCGAGATTCGCAAGTTACTTTCCTGCAAATACTTGCAACCTAAAAATCCTCGCGAAAACTATTTCGCCGGTTCGCTGCGTCCTCCCGGCCTGATCGTCCGGCAGCGACGCTCTGGGGCAAGCGGGTGTGCGAACGGACGGACCGGGCGGTTCACGGAAAAACGCTTGCGCCAGCGGCGGAGCGAAGGTCTAGTGAAGAATATTCCGATAGGATACAGAGCTATGTGTGTGAACCATTTCCTTTTCCGCAAGCCAGCCCGGGCCGGGTTTACCCTGATCGAGCTGCTGGTCGTGATCGCCATCATCGCGATCCTCGCGGGAATGCTGCTGCCGGCGCTGGCCAAGGCGAAGGGCAAGGCCACGACCATCAGTTGCATGAATAACGCGAAGCAACTGGCGATGGCTTCCCATGTTTATTCCACCGACAACGATGATCGCTGGCCGGGCAACGGCACGGGGAATTCGACGATGAACATGCTGAATCCTCCGGCCAACTTCGTGAAAACCGTCTGGGCCGAAGGACGCGAAGGATCGAACCTGACGGACCCGGACACGGCCCGCGCGATGGTCTCGGACCGCATTTCCCTCCTCGGGCCGTACATCAAGAACAAGGAAACCTTTCGCTGCCCGGCCGACAAGCAACTCATCCGCCGCGGCAATCTCCGATTCTCGCGTCCCCGGAACTTCGGCATGAACACCTTTCTCGGCTGGACCGAGCCCGCTTATCATCAAGAGCCCCGCGCCGGGTTCCGCACGGCCGTCCGGATCGGCCAGGTGCAGGACGCGGCTGGAACGTTCCTCTTCGGCGAGATTCATGCCTTCAGCATTTGCCGCCCGCAATTCGGGGTCCATCCTGAAACGAAGACCCATTACCATGTCCCGGGCAATTATCACCGCCAGATCACGAATTTCTCCTTTACCGATGGCCATGCCGAATCCCACAAGTGGCGCAACCTGAAGTTCAACAACCCGCGCAATCCCGAAACGGACGAAGGGTACTGGCACAGCCATGAAGGCATGCGGGTGACCGGGGCCACGGACGCGGAGCTGGCCGCCGATTTCGAGTGGCTCGGCCTGCGCGCCTCGCAGCGCAAATAGCGGCCTCCCGGCCTCATCCCGTTGCGGAGCGCATGGCGCGAAGTGATCCTATTGGTCCGTTTCTCAAGCTTTCGGCGCCCGAGGCCAAAGGCTTCTGGAAGGTCCCCATCCTGTTCGAGGACGACACCCTGCTGGCGCTCGACAAGCCCGCCGGGTTGCTGACCTCGCCCGATCGGTACGATCCCCGCCGTCCGAACCTGATGAAGCTGCTGCACCGCGATCTCGAACGCGGCGCGCCGTGGGTGGCCGAGCGCGGCCTGACCTATGTGGCGAATGCCCACCGGCTGGATTTCGAAACGAGCGGCATCCTCCTCCTGGCCAAGACCAAGCCTGCCCTGGTCGATTTGGCGAATCAATTCGGCAGCGAGCGGGTGGCCAAAACGTACCTCGCCCTGGTGCATGGCACGCCGGAAATGGAATTCGAGGTCGACGCCAAACTCGCGCCGCATCCCACCAAGCCCGGCCTCATCCGCGTCGATCCCAAGCAAGGGAAGAAATCCATCACCCGCTTCCGCGCCCTCGAACATTTCCGCGGCTGGACCCTCGTGCATTGCTTCCCCGCCACGGGCCGCACCCACCAGATCCGGGTGCATCTCAAAGCGGCTGGTTTTCCCATCGTCGGGGATGACACCTATGGGGGCAAGCCCTTGCTCCTCTCCAGGTTCAAGCGCAATTACCAGCAACACACCCACCGTCCCGAGACTCCGCTGATCGGCCGCGTGGCGCTGCATGCGGAAGCGCTCCGTCTGGCCCATCCGGTCTCCGGCGCC
>CAYZKY010000099.1:0-24563 GCA_964478815.1 uncultured Verrucomicrobiota bacterium | reverse complement strand
AGGCTCGCGACTAGCCGTGGGAACGTTCGGGCGAGGCGCCCGAACGGGACAGGCGAGGGCGCCTTTCCTACCCCAAACGACCGCCGCGGACGGCCGAGACGGCTGTTGTCACTACCCGGGCAGGGTTCCTGTTGGTCAGGGGCGGGGGCGGATGCTAGGGTAGCGAGTGGCCCGGCTGGCGGAACAATTGGAGAATCTGGGGGGACTGAATCCGGTCACCATCCCGGATGTATGGCAGCAAGAGGCCGTGGCAGCGCTCCGCCACGGGCAGGATGTGGTGGTGCATGCGCCGACGGGAGCGGGGAAGACCTTGATTTTCGAATTGTGGTCGAACCACGGCAAGAATCACCGGCAGGCAATTTACACGGTGCCGACCCGCGCATTGGCGAACGACAAACTGGCCGAGTGGCGGGCGCGCGGCTGGAACGTGGGAATCGCGACGGGCGATCTTTCCGAGAATCTCGAAGCGCCCATCGTGGTGGCGACGCTCGAGACGCAAAAGCACCGGTTGATCCAGGGGGACGGGCCGGCCCTGCTGGTGGTGGATGAATATCAGATGCTCGCGGATCCGGACCGGGGGTTGAATTACGAAATCGCCCTGGCGATGGCGCCGCGCGAGACGCAGTTGCTGCTGCTCAGCGGCAGCGTGGCGAATCCGCAGGACGTCGTCAAATGGCTGCGCCGCCTGGGACGGGACGCCACCCTGGTGCGGACCGACTTCCGGCCGGTGCCGCTGGAAGAGGTGGACGCTCAAGGGCTGAGCTATCATGTGCCGCCGCAGATCAAGAATTACTGGCCGCGCCTGGCGGCGAAGGCTCTCGCCGCCGATCTTGGACCGCTCCTGATATTCGCGCCGCGACGCAGCGGGGCCGAGGCACTGGCCGCGGAACTGGCGCGCTACCTGCCGGCGCCGAACCCGCTTACCTTGACTCCGGCACAGCGCCTCGTGGTGGGCGATCATCTGGCGCGGATGTTGAAGAACCGGGTGGCGTATCACCACAGCGGGCTCAGCTACGCCGCACGGGCGGGGGTGATCGAGCCGCTGGCGAAGGCCGGGCAATTGAGCGTGGTGGTCGCCACGATGGGCCTGGCCGCCGGCATCAACTTTTCCTTGAGAAGCGTCGCTCTGGCCGCGGAGTCCTACCGGCGGGACGGAATCGAAACGCCGATCCGCTCGGATGAGATCCTGCAAATGTTCGGACGCGCGGGCCGGCGCGGGTTGGACGAGACCGGGTATGTGATCGTGGCGGCCAACGGCATCCGGATGCATGAGGCGCACGCGGCGCATCTGTCGCGCACCGCGCTGATCGACTGGAATGCCCTGTTGGGAGTCATGGCCACGGCCGCGCAGGCGGGCACGGACCCGTTCGTGGCGGCCACGCGGGTGCAGGACCGGCTGTTCACGGCGAAGCCGATCACATTGGGGGTAGAGGCGTCGATCCGCGACCCGGACACTCCGTGCGGCCTGCGCACGGATGCCGAACGCGCCCGGCATGTCCGGCGAAAAGTGCGGGAGATCGTTAACAGCCGAGGGGAATGGCAGCCGTATCCGGTGCCGATGGAGCGGCGGGCCGGCGAGGTGTTCGTGCAGATTCGAACACCGGCCGAGGCAGGGAGCGATCCGAATGCGCCGCCGCGGTTTCAACTGCGCCCCTTGCTTTCGCAACCCGAGCCGCTGGAAAAGATCGGCCCGGGACACCTCGCGGTGGTCGACCGGGCGGACGGCGAACCGATCTACGGCCGGAGCGTGACGGTCGCCGACCGGCTGCATGACGGCAAAGTCGTTCTGACCAAATGGGTGCGGCGTCTGACGAATTGGGGGGGGCGGCAAGCGCCGTTCGAGCTTTGGGAAACGCGGATCGCGCCGCTGGTCGAGCGGCGGATGGCCGAGACGGGCCTGCCGGTGCTGCGCTTCGAAACGTCGGCGCAGCGGATCGCGGCCCAAGTGAGCCTGGCCGCCCAGACGGTGCGGGTGCCGGTGGATGCCGCCGGGGTGGCGCTCTTCAAACCGATCGAGCGGGAGGTTCTGCCGGCCGATTGTGCGCGCTGCACGCTCGTGCCGGTCTGCCGCGAACTGCCGGCGGGAACGGGGGTGGCGCTGCTCTGGAAACGGCTGCGCCTGATCGAGCCGGACGGCACGCCGACGTTGCGCGGCCGGATCGTCAGTTTCTTCATGCAAGGCGATGGCCTGGCCCTCGCCGCGGCGCTGGAGGATGAGACGTATCCGCTGGACGAACTGGTTTACGATCTGGCGAACCTGGATGGCGGCTTTCGATTCGCGGGCGATGAAGCCCGCTGGAGCGGCCGGCTCGCCACCGTTTGCCGCGCGGCTTACGGCACGCAGAGCATTCCGGGGTATCTGGACCTGGGCGTGCCGCCCGGGTACGGCGCGGGCGCGGCGCAGGTGGTGGCCGGGCTGCATAAGCATCCGCTCTCGAAGCACGAATGGATGACCGACCGGCTGGGCGCGGGGGACATCGACCGGGTGATGATCGAATGGCGCAGCATGCTCCGGCGAGTCGCCCACTCCCCGGCGCTCGATTGGGCGCGTTGGACGGGCTTCCAGCGGCTGGCCAAGTCCATTCTCCAGGAAACGGAGTCGCCGACCGACACGAACCTGCCACCGCTCGAGCCGGCCCAGACACGGCGCGTCGATCATCGTTTGGTTTTACGGCGGCATTGAATTTGCGTGAAACAACGCCTCGCCATTCTAGCGGTGGTGCTGATCGTGGGATCGGCGGCGATGGGTTGGAGTTTCCGCTATCTTTTTCCCGAGGCGCGCCATCAAGGAAAGACCGTCGTCGAATGGGTGGCGGCCCTGGACAGCCGGGATGTGCATGAACGGGCGGCGGCGGTCCAAGCTCTTCAGGCACTGGGACCGGAGGCGGTGCCGGTGCTGACGCGCGAATTGAAATCGATCGAATCCCGATTTCCAAGAGTGCGGCGCTGGCTGAGCCGGGTGAGCCCGGAGCCGGTGAAACGGGCCGTGCGCAAGTGGCGCGGCGCGCGCGGACAGGAAACGCAGGCGGCGGCGTTGCAGGCGTTGCGGGTCATGGGCACGAACGGCGCGGCGGCCATTCCGGCCGTGGCCGCGACCTTCGGCGGGCCGGATGTGTACCTGGCTTCGCTGGCCGGGCGGGCACTGGCGGCGGCCGGGCCGGAGGGGCTGCCCGTTCTGATCGCGGGACTGGACGATCCCGACTACAGCATTCGCTCGCACGCCTGCACCGCGTTGGGTTCCCTTGGAACAAACGCCGCGCCCGCCGTGCCGAAGCTGGCCAACTTGCTGACGAATGAAGCCGGCTCGATCGTCCGGCTCGCGGGGTTCACACTCTCGCAGATCGGCAAACCGGCCGTGCCGGCGCTGCTGCCGATCGCTTTGAGCACGAATGTGCAGGCCGCCCGGTGGGCCTCCTATGCGTTGGGCCTGATCGGGCCGGACGCACGCGCGGCCGTGCCGGAATTGCTCGGCATGCTGCCGGAACGCCCCCAGCCGGTGTGGCGGGAAACCGCGCTCTTCGCGCTGGGGCGGATGGGGTTGCCGGACTCGACCGCGGCGGAATTGGTCGCGCGATCGCTGGGCGATGCAGATCCGACCATTCGCGCCGCCGCGATCCAGGCGCTGGCGGAACGGCCGCGCTACGTGCGGGAGCGGGTGGAGCGCGTGGTGGAATTGCTCGACGACCCGGACGCGAAGGTCCGGGAACAGGCCGCTCTCGCCCTCAGCCGGATCGGACGGGCCGGAGCCCCGGCTCTCGCCAAACTGGAAGCGCTGCGCGGCGGCAGCTCGAACGCCGTCACCCGGGCGGCGGCTGAGGCCCTCGCGAACATTCAGAGCAGTCTGCAGACCGCTCCGCTGGCGGTGCCGCCGCGGTAAGTTCTGGTTCCTTGGGCGCCTCGGTGACTTCGGTCGTTTCAGCTCGTTCGATCTCTCCCTCCTCCGCCGCCTTCCTGGCTGCTTTAGCCTCTTTGGCGGACTGGCGGTGGGCTTTCACGTTGGCTTTCCAGTGTTTGAGCTTCTCCTTGCACCGGTCGAGCAATCGTTGCGCCCAGGGAAATTCAGTCGCGAGAATCGCCAGCCCGGCGGGGATTACCAAAAAAGCCGGGCCCGGCAGAGGGATCATCAGCACGCCGATGAGCACGACCAACCCGCCGACAATCCCGACCGCCACCTTTTTCGCCGTGCTATACATCACCGTCAATTATTGGGAGCGGCCGGAGCGCGAAGCTGGTTCTTCAAGACGAGCACCGACGGGCCGCTCTTCGCCCAGACTTGCTTGACCTCGTCAGGCACGGCAGTCGGCATGCTGGTCAAGGAAGCAAGCGCCAGATCGAGGTCGCCATCGCCGTCCAGATCGCCGACATCCATCGTCAGCCAGCGGCCCATCAGGCATTGGGGGAAGGTGGAGGTCTTGAACTGAAATCCGCCCTGGCACTCGAAATAGATGAAGCTCTCGCGCGGCGATTGCTCATAATCAGGAAAGTAGGAGACGGCGGCGATGTCCAGATCGCCATCTTCGTCGAAGTCGCGCGCGACCGCGCGATAGGCTCCGTGCATCGGATGGAACCAGGCTTCCTTCCAGGTGTCGTCCGGCTGGCCGAGATAAATACGCAGGCCGTGATAGGGCTTGGGCGGGGACTCGTAGTCGCCGTTGTCGCCGTTGGCCACGAGAAAATCCATGCGCCCGTCCTGGTTGAAATCCGCGATTTCGAAATCGGCATGCCCGAAGGAGG
Source organism: uncultured Verrucomicrobiota bacterium (assembly GCA_964478815.1). Taxonomy (GTDB): domain Bacteria; phylum Verrucomicrobiota; class Verrucomicrobiia; order Limisphaerales; family SXQI01; genus DASVNK01. The sequence continues at coordinate 19,829 of CAYZKY010000099.1, read as the reverse complement.
GCGGCTTGCGGAACGCATCCTTCTCGGTGAATCCGCCCTTTCCGTCATTGAGGAACAATTTCAAGCCGTCGGTCTCCTGGCCGAACAACGCGGCCAGGTCGGTGGCGCCATCGCGGTTGAAGTCGCGGGCGGCGGACTTGATCGCGCCCGGCTTGGCGAAGAGCACATGCTCGCGATACTCGTGACCGCCGCGATTCTCGAACCAGGAATAGCGCCCGGTGAGAAAGCCGAACATCGCGACCGCGAGGTCCGGCTGCCCGTCGCCGTTCAAATCGGCGCGTTCGAGATGCGCGACGCGCGGCAAACCGCTGAGCAATACGTGACGTTGCATCCCTGCCAGCTTCCGTTCGAGGAAGATGACCTGCCCCAGCTTCGTTTCGTTCGGAAAAAAATGACCGATGCAGCCGAGAAAAAAGCCTTCCGGCGTGGGAAGGATGCTCGAAACGATATTGCCGATGGGCATCTGAATCTGGAATTCGCCACTCTCGTCCAGCACATCGATGGCCTGCTGATTGGCGTCGGCGAAGAGGAGCGCGTGATCGGAGGGCTGGATGAGCACGGCCGTCGTGAGCGCGGGCTCGCGGCGGAAACGGGGACGATCCGCCTTGAATTGCTTCAGATCGAGCAGAATCCCGTCGTTGCGGCTGGGGGCCTTCGTGCGGGCGGGCGCCTTGCTCAAGTAGAATTCCTCGATCTTTTGCCAGTGGCGCGCGGCGATGATGGGCTGCGGCGGGAACAACCCGGACGCCTGGTACTGATCGCCGTCCCTGGTCTTGGCGATGTCCAGCCTTTCGAGGCCGAGGTAGAATTTCATCTTCGGCAGGACATGCTGGCGCCACACCTCGCGATCGAGTTGCACGGGATCGGGATAGAGATGGCAGAGCGAGCAGGCCGAACGCGCCATGATCTCCGGGCTCGCGAGATCGGAAAGCGCCAGATTCGTGATCGTGAGTTGCGCGGACGCTGGGAAAAGACCGAGGCCCGCGACGCACAAAACAAGGAGGCGTTGGAACAGCGCAAGGAACAGGCGTCGCGGCTGGGAGATTGGCCCGAAACGCCGAGAACCGGGCGCACCGCCAACGGGCAGCGGGGTTCCAGATCGGTTCGTATGGATGTTCGCGACCGTAGGTATCACTCGGCGACAGCTTCGATCCTAATCGACCGGCTGAGCGTGCGCCAATGAACTTTGGGAAAACCGCAGGGGAAACGCGCGAAAGCCTTTGGGAAAGACTTCTGTTGCGGAGGGAACGTTCGGGCGAGGCGAATCACAGATCGTCGGGTGATAGACCTGTTCGTTTGGAGATTCTGGCCAACATGCGGGGACCTATTTCCTCGCCGGCGTGGAAGGCGAAGACGACATTCTCCCAGCCAGCCCGGGCGAGCACGTCGCGGGACTTACGGCTGCCCCACCGGCTCATGCGGCTTCGGAAAACACCCGCCCCAATTCGGGGACTGATTCTCCCTGTTCGAGGCGGTCGGCCATCACCCTTAAGGCCAAGGCTTGCGTGCGTTGCACGGCCTCTTCGCGAGTGGCTCCGTAGCTCATGACACCGGGAGGTTCGACGACTTCAGCGATCCAGCGGCCATCGGTTTCGCGGTCGATTTCGATTGTCACAGGCGAAACATGGTCATCCGGCAGGGATTCGGCAAGTGGCATGGGCTGTCTTGGCATTGTCGGTTTTACGGTTGGGCGTTCCGCGTTGACGCGATCGGGCGCGGAAAAACTACCGGACCGCGTAAACGCGGAACTCTCCCAACGGGGGCAGCAAGTATCCAGATGCGCACCGAGCAAGGTGGCGAAGGGTTGGAAGGATCGGACCGATGTCATCGACGCGCGGGAGGGATGGCGCGGGCAGGAGGAATTTGCTTGGCGCGGGGGGGTTTTGGGGCGATGGCTTGGGGGTAGAATTCCACGTATGAAACGGATTGTTTTGGCAGCGGTGGTGCTCGGCTTGGGGTGGGGGTTCGGGTTTGGGCTGGGCGGTGTTTCGGCGGCGGCCACGGAGCCGAAGGAGGCGGCGCGGGCGATGATGCATTCGTTTATGACCGAGGCGGCGAAACGGATGGATGGGCAGTTCCTGGCGGGGATCACGAATGCGGCGCAATGGGAGGCGGGCCGGGCGCAGCGGCACCAGGAGTATCTGGAGATGCTGGGGCTGTGGCCGCTGCCGGAACGCACGCCGCTGCACGCGACGGTGACGGGGACGCTGGAGCGGGAGGAAGGGTTCCGGGTGGAGAAGGTGCATTTTCAGAGCCGGCCGGGTTTGTACGTGACGGGGAATTTGTATCTGCCGAGAGGGGCGAAGGCGGGGGATAAGCTGCCGGCGGTGCTGTATGTGTGCGGGCATTCGGGCCGGGGTCGGGATGGGAACAAGACGGCATTCCAGCATCATGGGATGTGGTTCGCGACGCATGGGTATGCGTGCCTGACGATCGATTCGCTGCAGCTCGGGGAGATCGGGGCAATTCATCACGGGACGTATCGGTACGACCGGTGGTGGTGGCAGGCGCGGGGGTACACGCCGGCCGGGATCGAATGCTGGAACGGGATTCGGGCGCTGGATTATTTGCAAAGCCGGCCCGAGGTGGATCCGGAGCGGCTGGCGGTGACGGGGATTTCCGGGGGAGGCGCGGCGACCTTCTGGATTGCGGCGGCCGATCCGCGGGTGAAGGTGGCGGTGCCGGTGAGTGGCATGGGGGACCTGGAGGATTACGTAGGGGAAAAGGTGGTGAACGGGCATTGCGACTGCATGTTCATGATTAATACGTTTCAGTGGCCCTGGATGCAGATCGCGGCGCTGATCGCCCCCCGGCCGATGCTGTTCGAGAATTCGGGGCACGACACGATCTTCCCGATGTCGGGGAACGACCGGATTCGGGCGGGACTCGAACGGCTGTACGGCTTGTATACGAATCGGACGGATCGGCTGTTCGATATCGGGGTGATGCCCGGCGGGCACGACGACAAGGTGGAGTTGCGGCTGATGGCGTATCGCTGGATCAACCGCTTCCTGAAGGGGGAAGACACGCCGGTGACGGAGCCGGAGCTGCGGCCGTTCGAGGGGAAGGATCTGCGCGCGTTTCCGGGAGAGCTGCCGGCGGATGAGATCAATACGAAGATCGACGAGCTGTTCGTGGCTGAAGCGTCGAAGTCTGTGCCGGGTGACTTTGCGGAGTTCAAGGCGTGGCGGGCCGGGAAGGTGGCGGAGCTGGAGCGGATCGTGTTGCGCGGAGCGGCGGAGTTGGCGGCTCCGGCGGCGCTGCGGTGGCAGCCGGGGACGGCGGCGGCGGGCGTGATCGAGACGGAGCCGGGGGTAAAGATTCCCTGGAAGTATTTTCCCGGAAACGGAGAGGGCGCGCAGGAAACGTGGCTGGTGGTTCTCGATGAAGGAGAGTCCCTTGAGGGCAAGCCGGCGTGGGTGGCGAAGACGCTGGGCGGCGCGGCGATGTTCGTGGTGGCACCGCGGGGTTCGGGCCCGCTGGCTTGGGAGGATCCGCATCCGTTCCCGATCCGGCGGTCGCTGCCCTTGATGGGGCGCACGGTGGATAGCTGCCGGGTGTTCGATGTGCTGGGGGCGGCACGGGCGATGTTGAGCGCGCGCGGGCACGGCGGGAGCGTGAAGGTGGCGGGCCAGGGGCGGGCGGCGGTGCTGGCGGCATACGCGCAATTGCTGGAGCCGCGGCTGGAGGGCGTGGTGGCGGTGGATCCTCCGACGACGCATCGGGAGGGGCCGATCTTCCTGAACGTGCTGCGGGTGCTGGACATTCCGCAGGCCCTGGGAGCGATCGCGCCGGGGCGGCTGACGTTGTATACTTCGAAGCCGCAGGCGTTCGAGGCGGCGGCGGCGTTGCATCGCGTTGGGCAGGGGCAATTCGAACGGCGGGCGTGGCCGTGATTTATTGCGCGTGCAGGGCTTGTGAATCATTTCACAAGCGTTATCGTCCGAGTCTTATCTCGAAACGCCGGATTTAAGACATTGAACACGGACGATCATTTTCAGACAGGCTCCAAGACGCAGCGGAGCCGCGCGGGGTTGGGACGCTGGGCGGGAGCCTGGATGGCGGTGCTCTGGCTCGCGGGCACCGGATGCAGCGATCCGGCGATCCAGTCGTACCGCGTGCCGAAGGAGTCGACTCCGACGCCGATGGCCGCGCCGGGACGGATGCCGCACTTGCACTGGGATTTGCCCAGCGGCTGGGAAGAGGTGCCGCCGGACCGGCTGCGGATGGCATCGTTCAAGATTGCGGGCGCGGACGGCGGGAAGGCCGAGATGGCGATCATTCCGCTGCCGGGGGTGACGAACCAGATCGAACTCGAAAGCGTGAACCTGTGGCGGGAGGATTTGCAGCTCGCGCCGCTGCCGCAGGAGGGGCTGACCAGCCAGGCGAGCGACGTTTCGTTCGGGGGGTTGCCGGCGCGGTGGTACGACATGTCGAGCGCGACGAACCGGACCGGCGAGAAATTCCGGCGGCGCACGATCGGGGTGATTCTGGAACGGGGGAACGCGCTTTGGTTCGCCAAAATGACCGGAGACGAGCCGGTGGTGGCGCTGGAGGCCGCGAAGCTGAGGACGTTCCTGGAACGGCTGACTTTCGATGAGACGGATCACTCGGCTCCGGCGATGACCGCCCGGCCCGCGCACAGCGGCGATCTGCCGAAGTGGACGGTGCCGGCGCATTGGCAGTCGAAGACGCCGGGGGCGATGGTAACGGTGGCGTTCGGGATTTCCGGAGCTTCCGGCCAGGCGGATGTAACGATCAGCAAGCTGGCGGGCGACGGGGGCGGCTGGCTGGGGAATGTGAACCGGTGGCGCGGGCAATTGAGCCTGCCTCCGACCACCGAGGGCGAGGTGCCGAAGGCGACCACGTTTCTGGAGGTGGGAGGACAGCAGGCGCCGCGGATCGAGCTGGCGGGCTCCAACTCGAGGACAGGCCGCGATGAGCGAATGATCGTGGTGGCGGTGCGGCAGGGGAGCGAAACCTGGTATTACAAACTGATGGGAGAACCGGGAGCGGTGGAAGCCGAGAAAGAGACTTTCGCGAAGTTTATTCAGAGCGCATATTGAGATACTGAGATGCTGCGCACGCTAATCGACATTTTAACCTCACTGCGCCTGACGGTGCTCTGCCTGACGCTGTCGCTGGGGCTGGTGTTCATCGGCACGCTCGCCCAGGTGAACTGGGGCCTGTACATCGTGCAGGAGAAGTATTTCAATAGCTGGTTCGTGTACTGGCAGCCGAAGGGTTCGGACTGGCACATCCCGGTGTGGCCGGGCGGTTTTTTGCTGGGAGGTTTGCTGCTGGTCAACCTGATCGCGGCGCATATCCGGCGGTTCGAACTCAGCCGGAAAAAGATCGGGATCTTCGTGATCCACGCCGGCTTGATCCTGCTGTTGCTCGGGCAGCTCTTCACGCAGCTCTATCAGGTGGAAAGCTACATGACCATCCCGGAAGGAGAATCGCGGAACTATTCCGAAAGCGGGCGGTCGAGCGAGCTGGCGGTGATCGACAAGAGCGACGCGCAATCGGACTTCGTGGTGGCCATTCCGGAAAAGCAACTGGCCCACCACCGGGAGATCGCGGATGAGAAGCTGCCGTTCAAAGTGCGGGTGCTGAAGTATTACCAGAATTCGAATCCGCGCATGGGGAGCGGGAAGATTTCTTTCGAGCAGCGGCCGATCGCGCTGGCGATGAGCGAGCAGGATTTCCCGGCCACGACAGTGGAGATCGAGACGGACGAAGGGGTGAAAGGGCCCTTCGAACTGTCGCGGTGGACGGGAGACCGGGTGGGGCAGCGGATTCTGGAGAAGAATTTCGGGAACAGTTTCGCGACGCCCGCGATGTTCACCTACAAGGGCCGGAATTACGAGGTGAGCCTGCGGCCGGTGCGTTATTACAAGCCGCATTACATCCACTTGATCGACTTCACGCATGATCGTTACAAGGGGACGGACAAGCCGAAGAATTTTTCCAGCCGCGTGCGCCTGACCCGTTCGGATACCAAAGAAGATCGGGAAGTGCTGGTGTACATGAACAACCCGCTGCGGTACGGCGGCGAAACGTATTACCAGGGAAGTTTCGAGCCGGGGGATCTGGTGACGATCCTGCAAGTGGTGCGCAACCCGAGCTGGCTGACGCCGTACGTGGCGTGCGCGCTGATGAGCGCGGGCTTGCTGATTCAATTTCTTTCGCATCTGATCAAATTCTCGAAAAAGAGGTCCGCATGAATCCACCGGAAAAAAAGTGGCAGCGCTGGATGCCGTGGGTAATCGCCGCGATCATGGCCGCCTGGGTGCTGGGCGGCATGCGCCCCGCCAAGAAAGGAGCCGAGTACGACATCGAAGGCTTCTCGAAGCTGCCGGTGTTGCTGAACGGCCGGATCCAGCCGATGGATTCGGTGGCGAAGAACGCGCTGTTGATGTTGCGGGGCAAGTCGACGGTGCTGGTGACGACGCAGCCGCAGGAGGAACTCAGTTTCTTCGAGAAAGTGAAGCTGGCCAAGCTCTCCGCCAGCGAGTGGCTCCTGGAGGCGGCGGCGCGGCCGGACGACGCGGATACGCGCCATATCTTTCGCATCGATAACCAGGAAGTGCTGGGCCTGCTCAAGCTTTCGACCGAACGGAAATTCTTCTCGTTCAACGAAATCAAGCCGAGCTGGGAGGAAGTCGAGAAGCAGGCGGGGCGCATTCGCGATCAGGAGATCAAGCCGGAGCAGCAGACGCCGTTCGAACGCGAGTTGGTGAAACTGAACTTCGGCCTCGGCCTGTACTTCCGGATCAAGAATACCTTCCGGCCGGAGAACGTTCCCGACTTTTCAGCGGAGCTGAAGGTTTACGAACAGAGCATCCCGCCGGGGCTGGCGGCGATGGCGCAGCGCCAGAATGGGGAGGCTCATTCGGAGGAGGATTTGCAGGCGATGGTGCAGTATTTCCGCCGGTACCAGATGCTCGGCCGCGCGGCGTATCCGCTCGTCGTTCCGCCGCCGAACCCGCAGAATCGGGACGACTGGCAAACGATCGGCACGAATCTCATGGAGGCGATGCGCTCCCGGGCGATCGACCCTTCGGTGGTGGCGCTGGCGCGCATTGTCGACAGCTACGGGCAGAAGAAACCGGCGGATTTCAATCAGGCCGTGGCGGCATATCGCGGGCAACTGGCGGCGTCGTTCTCGCCGGAATTGCGCAAGGGCTCCGAAGAGCGCTTCTACAACCGGTACGAACCGTTCATCAAGAGCATCTCGATTTATCTGCTCGCGTTCCTTTTCGGCTGCGCATTTTGGTTTAGCTGGTCGCGCTGGACGCACCGCACGGCGTGGTACCTCCTGCTGCTGGCGCTGGTCATCCACACCAGCGGGCTGATTTTCCGGATGTATCTTGAACGGCGTCCGCCCGTCACGAACCTGTATTCCTCGGCCATCTTCGTCGGCTGGGGCGCGGTCATTTTGGGCATGTTGCTGGAAAAGTTCTGGAAGGACGGCATCGGCCTGGTCACGGCTTCGGCGGTCGGCGTCGGGACGCTCATCATCGCCCACAACCTGTCGCTGGGCGGCGACACCATGGAAATGTTGCAGGCGGTGCTCGATACGAATTTCTGGCTCGCGACGCACGTCGTCATCATCACCCTCGGATACTCGGCGATGTTTCTGGCCGGGGCGCTGGCGACGATCTATATCATCCGGGGGCTATTCACGGCGTCGCTCCCGGCGGCGCGGGCGAACGGGCTCGCGCGGATGGTCTACGGCATTCTGTGCTTCGCGACGCTGTTCAGCTTTGTGGGAACGATTCTCGGAGGCATCTGGGCCGATCAATCCTGGGGCCGGTTCTGGGGCTGGGATCCGAAGGAAAACGGCGCGCTCTTGATCGTCATCTGGTGCGCCATCGTCCTGCACGCGCGCTGGGGCGGCATGATCCGGGAGCGCGGCCTGATGGCGCTGGCGATCGTCGGGAATATGATCACCTCCTTCTCGTGGTTCGGCGTGAACATGCTCGGCGTGGGCCTGCATTCCTACGGCTTCATGGACAAAGCCTTCAAATGGCTCCTCGCTTATAACGTGGTCCAGGTGGTGTTCATCCTGCTGGCGCTGGTGCCGGTGCGCTACTGGAAGAGCATGCGCGCGGCGCTGCCGAAAACGCCCTCCGTGCCCGGCGGGCTGGGGACGGCGAAGCCGGCGGCAGCGTAGCCGCGTTCATGAAGTTCGGCCCGAATCAGCGAATGGCCGCGATCGCGGGCGCGATCGTGCTGTTCGATCAGCTCACGAAGTATCTGGTCCTGCGAACGCTGCACTTCGGCTTCGAGGAGAAGGTCATCCTGCCGGGGTTCTTCAAGTTCGTGCATTGGGGCAACACCGGGGCGGCCTGGAGCATGTTCCACGGCAATAACGAACTCCTCGCCGTGATTTCGCTGGTGGCCCTGCTGTTGCTGTTTCTCTTTCGCAGCCATTTCGATATTCGCACGCCGCTGGGCCAGACCGCGCTGGCGCTCGTGTTCGGCGGGATCGTGGGCAACCTGATCGACCGGCTGGTGCATAAGCATGTGATCGATTTCATCTATTTTTACCTCATCAAGCGCAACGGAGCCGAAGCCGGATTTCCGGCCTTCAACCTGGCCGACAGCGCCATCTGCACCGGCGTGGGCCTGCTGTTCGTCCTTTCCTGGCGCGAGGAGCAGCGGCAGTCCGCGTCCGTGGCCAAGGAAAACCCCTGACCCCTTCCGCGCTCCAGCCTGAACCGGTTTACCTCGCCGGGCCGACGGCCAGCGGCAAATCGGAACTCGCGCTCGCGCTGGCGGAAGTCCTCCGCGCGGAGATCCTCTCGGTCGATTCGATGCAGATCTACCGCGGTCTCGATATCGGCACGGCCAAGCCCGGCGCCGCCGAACGGGCCCGGATTCCGCATCACTTGATCGATCTGCTCGACCTGCATGAAAGTTGCGATGCCGCCCGGTATCGCGCCCACGCGCTGGCCGCTCGCGCGGAGATCGAAGGACGCGGACGCCGGGCGCTGTTTTGCGGAGGCACCGGGTTATATTTTAATGCGCTGGCCTTCGGTGTCGGCGACGCACCCGCGCCCGATCCGGCACTGCGCGCGGAACTGGAAGCGCGGCCGCTCGCGGAATTGCTGGAGGAATTGCAGAAGGCCGATCCGGCGACGTGGGCACGGATCGACCGCCAGAATCCGCGCCGGGTGGTGCGCGCCCTCGAGATCGCGCGCAGCTCGGGACAACGGGGCTCCGCGGCTCGGGAAGATTGGCGAACGCACCCGCCGACGGGAATCTGGCTCGGGCTGATGCGGGAGCGGGCGGACCTGACCAGCCGAATCGACCGGCGGGTTGAAGCGATGTTCGAGCAGGGGCTGGTGGCGGAAACCGCGGCCTTGCTGGAGCGTGGGCTGGCCGGAAATCGGACGGCGATGCAGGCCATCGGGTACCGCCAAGTGGCCGAGCACCTGCAAGGGGTGCGCGACCTGCCGTCCACCGTGGCGCTGATTCAGCAAAAGACCCGGCAGTATGCGCGCCGCCAGATGACCTGGTTCACCCGCCAGCTTCCCTTGCGCTGGATTCAGGCCGCTCCGGACGAACCGACGGGCTCGCTGGTGCGGAAGGCGCTCGCGCTGATCGGGCCGATTCCTGCTTGAATTCGAGTGGGGGCGCGCCAGCATGCGGGCCACCCTATGCAACGACGACGTTTCCTGGCCGGAGCGAGCCGCGCCGCCCTTGGCCTCGCACTGGCGAAGGTGGGCGCGCGCGCCGCGGAATCGAGCCGCAACGCGGCCATTCCTGATGACTCGCCGGACCAACCGATTCTCGCGCAGATTGAACGGGCCATTCCTCCACTGATGAAGGAGCTGTCCGTGCCGGGGGTTTCCCTCGCGGCTATTCAGGACGCGAAACTGATCTGGCGCCGCACGTTTGGGGTGCGCGACCAGGCCTCAAAAGCTCCGGTCACGCACGAGACGATTTTCGAGGCGGCGTCGGTCAGCAAGACGGTCTTCGCGTATGCCGCCCTCAAGTTCTGTGAGCGAGGAACGATCGGACTGGACACGCCTCTCACACGCTATGGCATGGAGCCATTTCTGAAGGGCGACCCGCGCCTCGAAAAGATAACCGCGCGGCATGTGCTGTCGCACACGGCCGGTTTCCAGAATTGGCGCTCGGAGGAGAACCCGCTGAAGATTCAGTTCGCGCCCGGCGAAAAGTATGCCTACTCCGGCGAAGGCTACTGCTACTTGCAGTCCGTGCTGACGCATCTGGCGGGCCAACCGATCGACGCACTGATGCGCGCGCGCATTTTTGAACCGTTCGGAATGGAGACGAGCGGTTACGTGTGGAACGGCACGCTCGCGCGGCGCGCGGCGCGTCCGCACAACCCGGAAGGCCAGCCGGAGGATAATCGCAAACGCACCCCGGCGGATGCCGTCCGCTATGCGGCAGCGGGGGACCTGCACACGACGCCGACGGAATATGCGAAATTCCTGATCGAAATTCTGGCACCGAAGCCTGCCGACGATTTTCGATTGAGCACGGCGAGCCTGAAGGAAATGACGCGCCCACAGGTGAAAGTGAACGAATTCAAATCATGGGGCCTCGGTTGGGAACTACCGAACATGCCCCAGGGCACGATGATCCAGCACGGCGGGAACAATCGCGGATTTCATTCCTATGCCGCCGCTTCGCTCGACCGCAAAACCGGCCTCATCATCATGACCAACGGCGAAAACGGCTGGAAGCTCATCGCCTCCCCTGCTTTCCGCGACCGGATGGTGGAATACGTTGCTGGTTAACACGCCGAGAGTTACACGGAAGCTATACGGCTGTCGCAGCTCTCCCCTGCCCCACACCGAAACTTTCGGGGGCTCAGGTTTTGGAATTGGCGTCCACGCGTGGTCCTGATCACTGGCTCACAGGTTTCGCAGGAGTTCTTCGAGGCGATCCCGGTTCAGGCCGGGGGGAGTGTGGTCGAGCAGCCAGAGGAGGTCTTCGCGCGCGGGTTCGCGTTCGCCGCGTTGCACGCGCAACCGGGCGCGCTGGAGGCGTTCCTCCGGCGCGTTGGGAACGATGGCGATGAGCAGATCAAGGTAGGGCAAGGCGGCGGTTTCCGCGCCGGTCCGGCTGCTCACGCCGATGAGGTTGCGGAGCATGCGGGCGAGAATCTCCCGCTTGGTGGCGGCGTCCATCAGTTCGGTGCGGACGGGCAGGCCCTGGAAACTCGAGGCCAGTTCGTCCGCCTGCCAGAACGAGGTGGAACGCCCGCCTTCGAACACGTCGATGAGCTGGGGCGCGCCTTTGGCGGGAGTGAACTTGACCATGAAATGACCGGGCACCGGCAGGCCGGCGACATTGGTGAGGCCGATGCGCTGGGCGAGATCGAGAAACACCACGGCCAGGGTGATCGGGAGGCCTTCGCGATCATCGAGCGCGTCGCTCAAGTAGCTGTTCGCGCGGTTGTAATAATCGCTGCGGCTGCCGTGAAAGCCGTTCTCCTCGAAGAGAAACTTCCTGAGCGCGGCAACGCGTTCCGTGTCCGGCGCCTGGGCATCGACACGCCGGAGCAAATCGCGGCCCATGCCTTCGAGCTGCCGCCGGTAGGCCGGCACGTCCACCTCGGCGTTGTCGTGCCGGGCCAGCAGAAGGGCGGCGTGGGCCAGGTCGATCTCCGCTTCAGGCCGGTCGAGCGATCGCACCAGCTCGCGTTGGACGGATTGGCGGTGCAGCCGGACGGCCGCGGCGCGCAACCGGGCGGCTTCGCGTTCGAGCTGCCGGGCGCGTTCGACGAGCAACGGCTGGCCGGTGGCCGCATGCGGAGCGAGAGCCGCGAGGAGTTCGTCGTCGCTCCGGCCGGTGGCGGCGTCGACAATAGCGCGGGCGGCTGCGGTATCGCCGGGAACATTTTCCAGACTCCCGGAAACGTCGGGGCCGATGGCGAAGTCCTTGAAGCTGGCCTGAGTATCGCGAAATTTGGCAAGGCCGGCCTTTCCGCCGCGCCATTCGGCGTCGTCGGATTCGATGGCCAACTGCCCGTTGACGTAACAGAGGATTTTCGAGGCTTCGACCCGCACCTTCAGCCGATTCCATTCACCCGGGCGATAGTGCGGGGTGGCCACCTGGCGGAGAATGTTCCAGGTGAAGACGGTGGGGCCATCGAACCGGGTGAGGCGCAGCTGCCCGGCGCTCGGGTAAAAGCCGTAATGGCGGTCGCCGCCATCGCTCGCCCAAGCGAGGCCCGCCGCGCCGCTTTCGTCGCCGAGCCGCACGGTCACGCCCAGTTCGAACGGTTCCGCAGGGGCATTGGTGCGCTGGAGGGCGAGCGCGCGGCCGCCGAAGCCGGTGCCGGCGCCTTCGACTTCGATGCGTCCGCCGCGCTGCCGCCACCGGGCGCCCATGAGCGGCTGCCATTCGTCCGGGTTGAGCGTGTTAAAAGTAAGCCAGCGGGACATCGGCACGGGGTTGGGCCGGTCGAGCAACGATTTGAGCGCGTTCACCGGCGTGGCGAAGCCCAGATTCGGCGCGAGCAGCGACTTCATGTTGACGATGCCGACGACGCGCCCTTCGGCATCGAGCAAGGGCCCGCCGCTATTGCCCGGTTCGATCGGCATGGCCACTTGAATCGCGGGCTGGCCATCGAACTCCCGGCGGGCGGAGACGAGGCCGGAGACGAACGTGAGGTCCAGCCCGAGCGGGTTGCCCATCGCGACGACCGGCGCGCCCTGCTTGAGCCGGTCCGAATCGCCGAGGGGCAAGGGAGGGAGATTCGTCGCGGCGATGCGGATGACCGCGAGGTCGAGCTTGCGATCCCAGGCATGAATGCCGGTCACCTCGAAGCGCCGGCCGTTCGCCAGTTCCACCCAGGCGGGCCGGGACTCGCCGATGACATGGAGGCTGGTGGCGATCAGGCCCTCCGCTCCCACCACGAACCCAGCGCCGACACCGCCATCCTTCCCGTCGCGGCCGACCTGGGAGATGATGACGACCGAAGGACGGGCCGTTTCCGCGAGCGTCTCGGTCGAAGCGGTTTCCGTCGCGAGCGCGCGCCCGAGCGCGGCGAGCCAGAGGAAGCCGAGGGCGAAACGACGGGCACGGGCCTCGCCCGCTGGCGGTAGTGCGTTCATGCGATCAACTCGATGTTCCCCCGAGGAGCACCCGGGTGCAAGCGTTCGCTCGCGGCGCGACCGGGGATGGATGAGACGGATGAGAGGCTTTTGGAAGCAGAGCAAGACGCGTGGAAAGGAAAAGAAAAAACCCCGCCGTGAATGCCGTGTATTAACAGTTCCTTTGAACTGGTGTTAGAAACAGCGGGACGACCCGATGCCTGTCCGACTTCCAGTGAAGGCCTGTCGTTAGCGCATCCGGCTTGGGCCCCGTTGACAAGGATTTCTTAAGGTCAAAGGACTTAGTTTCTAAGCACGAGCATGGGCAGGGTTAAACTGCAAAAACTCGAAAGCGATGATAAAGAACAAGACATCGGGCGAGCCGCCAGGCTCCAGCCGTCCGCCGATTTCCGCCAGGATGGTGCGCTTAGCAGGACTTGAACCTGCACGGGTTACCCCACTACCACCTCAAAGTAGCGCGTCTGCCAATTCCGCCATAAGCGCATCCGGCCCAGTCAGAGAACCATCGCCGCCCGGCGTAGCCCAAGGCTCACACCGCAGCCGCGTGAGCCGACTATACAGGCGGGCCTCCGCTTTGCAACCCGCTTTGCAACCCGGTTTGCGTATCGGTTTGCGCCCCCGAAAAAGGCCGTGTCGTTCCACCGCGGCGAAGGCCGGTTTTCCGGGGGCGGCCGCGCGTTCCGAGCATCGTTTCGGAGGGAGAATTCCCCGCGCGCGCAACTCTCGGTTGGCGCGGAGCGGGAAACTTGCCACACTTGGGCTCCGTGAAATTTGCCATCTGCAACGAAATCTTTCAGGAGTGGCCGATCGAGAAGGCCTTCGCCGGCGCGGCCGAGGCCGGCTACGACGCCATCGAAATCGCTCCGTTCACCATCGCCCGCGACGTCCGCCAGATCGATGCCGCCCAGCGGGCGGCTTTGCGGCAGTCCGCCGCGACGGCCGGCCTGGCCATCTCGGGCATCCACTGGGTGCTGGTGCAGACCGAGGGGCTGCATGTGACTCATCCCGACCCGGACGTGCGGGCGCGCACGTCGGAATATTTCGGGCACTTGATCGATTTCTGCGCCGATCTGGGCGGCACGCACATGGTGGTGGGCTCGCCCAAGCAGCGAAATCTCCTCGAAGGGGTGTCCTTCACGCAGGCCTGGGAGTTCGCCACGGCGGTCTTTCGCCAACCGGCGATGAAGGCCGAGCAACGGGGCGTGACGATCTGTTTCGAGCCGCTCGCCCCTTCCGAGACGAATTTCATCAACACGGCCGCCCAGGCCATCGAGTTCGTGCAGCAGCTCCACACGCCCCATTTCAAGATCATCCTCGATGTGAAGGCGATGTGCTCGGAGATCAAGCCGATCCCGCAGATCATCCGCGAATCGTGGCCGCATTTCGCCTATTTCCACGCGAACGACCGCAATCTGAAAGGGCCGGGGTTCGGCGATGTCGATTTCCGGCCGATCGCCGGGGCGCTGCGGGAGGTGGGGTACCGGGGGTATGTGTCGGTCGAGGTCTTTAACTTCGAGGAGGGCCCGGAGACCATCGCCCGAAAAAGTCTCGAATATTTGCGGCAGGTGTTCTAGGATCGCGCCGTGACCGTCGAGTCGTTTCAACCTGAGATCGAGGAAGCGCTCCGTACTTTCGACCGTTTCGTCGTGTGCCTCGAGAAGACTCCCGAGGAGTGCGAGGCGTCTCTGAAATCCCTCATGGAGAAAGCGATCAAGGCCTATGCCAATCGCGGGCCGAACCTGCGGCATGGGATCGCCCTGGACAAGCAGATCACCATCATCCTCAGCCAGACGGAGAACGATCTCCCCCTCTGCGGCATTTACTTCAACCTCTCCTCCCCCTACCACAAGAAGCAGACCCCCGCGAAAGCCGCCGCCAAAGCGGGGTAAAGGGGCGTTCCTCCTGCCAAAGCCCCGAGCGGAACAGGCCGGGGACGTGATGGACCGGTTACTGAGGTTTCGCGTTGTCCCCGAAGCGGGCTTCGCCGGCGACGAGGTCGGCGGCCACCGTGGTGCCGCGGTACGGACCGGAGACTTTGATCTCCCCGACTTTCTGGTCGAGCCGGTAGACCGAGAGTTTCTGTTCGAGCGCCGGCAGGCGCCCGATGGGAAAATCGACGACGACAAACCGCAGGGTCGAATTCACGGTCACGATTCTCCCCAGCGGAAGATCCGCGGGCCGGACGACGGGCCGCTCGCCTGCACCGGGGCCGACCGGCGTGGCCGTCACCGTGCGAGTCCCGGCGGGGGCCGCCGGGTCCGCGCTCTTCCTGGCGCTCGAGCAGCCGCCCAGCGCCAGCGCCCCGGCCATGATCCATCGTTCCATCCGCCACATTCGCCGCATCGCCCACATCTAACCCGGTTGCGCCGCCCAACGCAACCGTTCCGATGGAACGGAAGGAGCGCGGCGGCGGCGCCTCCGTAAAAACGAAAACACCGCCGAACTGCGGCGGTGCTTCGTGGTTATATTCCTCCTCCCCTCTGTGGGATGAGAAAGTGAGCTTAAGACTTGCGGAAACGGCTCAGACCCGCGAGGGCGGCCAGCGCGCCGCCGAGCAGCATCACGCTCGAACCGGCGTCAGGCACGTTCGTCGAGGGATCATACAGAACGTAATGGGAAAGGCCCAACGGGTTGCCGTTGCCGGTATTTAGCACTTGGGTGTTCTGAATCGTGAACACACCAGTCTCGTTGCCCGTATAGTACATCGTGTAGGACTGGCCCCACTTGAAGATCGCGTATTCGTACTGCTCGTTGGTGTAATCCAGCGTGACCGAGACCGGGGTGCCGGTAGTATCGACCTGGCCATTGGCGTTCACGCTTCCGCTCGAGATGTACGGGGTCGGATCGAACGCGACGGCATCGGGCAGAGAGGTGCCGTGAAACGCGTTGTAGTCGTCGATCGCGTCGTTGAGCATGTTCAACTCCGTGGCCGGTTGCGAATTCGCAGGATTCACCGGGCCGGGAGGATCCAGATAGATCGGGACGGCGGAGATGTTGCCCGCGACAATCAAGGTCGCGGCCAGTGCGGACAGTTTCGTGATGCTTTTCATATCAGTTAAGTTGGCTTCGTTCGTCGCGCGCCCAGCTTTCACCGTGGGGGAAGCAAGCCCGCGCAACAATGAATATCAAGCAGCCGGCGTGCCGAACATATCGGAGAGTGACGCTGGCACGTTAAGTCTTGATTTCAAGGCATTTGCACAATCGCGGCGGTGGAGGCTCCGCGACAGAAGCTCCAATACTGTCAGGCCTTTTTACGGAATTTTAGGAAATGGCAATGTGCAACCTGCTGATGAGCACGTACTTGCAAAATACGACCGGCTCTATCGAGTAGTGTCTTTAGGCCCTATGCTTCTAGGGCTGCACTGATTCACCTGATCCGTAAGAGGACCGGGACGTGCATCGACCGGATCGTCCAGGCTGCCGCGACAAGACAACTCTTCGGCGCCGCGACGTCGCGCGCCGGACAACGATTCCTGGCCGGTTGGCGCTCGCCGGCCTTCATGTTTGCTTGGCATCCGGTCGATTCGAATTAGATTGAGCATTCAGACGGAATCCGCGTCAGCATGACCCGATCCCCCCTCGTCATTTGTTTTTGGATATTGACGGCATCCATCGGGATGGCCGCGGAGCCGCGCCCTTCGGAGGCCGGAGCGATCGGCCGCGTGGCGGAGATTCTCGCGTTGCCTCCCTCCGAAGCGGGGAAGAATCACGCCGTGAGCCTGGAAGCGGTGGTGACCTGCGCGCTGCCGGCCAGCCAGTTGCTCTTTATCGCGGATGAGAGCGGGGGCATCTTCGTCATGCCGACGCCCTGGCCGGCCAAACTGGCCTTCGGGGATCGCGTGCGAGTCACCGGGCGCACGGCCAACGGCCGATTCGCCCCGATCATCCAGACGGCCCACCTCGAGGTGATCGGGAAAGATGGGAGCTTGCCACCGAAAAAAATAGCCTTGGAAGAGCTGGCCTTCGGGCGGTACGACGGCCAATGGATCGAGGTGACGGGGGTGGTGCGCCGCGACGCCCGGAAGCCGAACTTCGCCGAACTGGAGATCGCGCAGGGATCGTCCTCCGCCAAGGTGCTGCTGTTCGAGCAGGCCCCGCTCGCGAATTATGTGGATAGCCGGCTCCGGTTGCGCGGGGTGGCCGGCACGTTTTACAACGAAGCAAAGCTGACGGGATTCGGGATTTTCCTGCCGGGGACCAACATGATCGAAATGCTGGAACCGCCGCTGGCCGACCCGTTCGCCGCGCCGTTGCGCACCGCCCAGCGTCTCTTCTGGTATTCGCCGGCGGGCGATCCCGAGCGCCGCGTGCGCGTCTCCGGCACGCTGACGCATGTGGCGGGGAAGCAAGGGTACGTCCGGGATGAGACGGGCAGCGTCCCCTTCGTGGCGGAGGAACCGATCGTCGCGAATCCGGGCGTGCGGATCGAATTGGTGGGCTTTCTGGATGGCTCGCCGGAGCCGCACCGGCTGATCGATGCGAAGTACCGGATTCTCGGAGGCGGCGAATTGCCGCCTGCGCGGCGATTGGATCATCATCGCGATTGGGCGGCGCTGGAGAAGGAACTGGTGGAGGTGGATGGCATCGTGGCGGCGATGGTTTCGGAAGGCGGCCAGAATACCTACGTCATCAGTGGGGCCAATCTGGTGGCGGCGCTGGTCGCGCCGTCGTCGACGCAACTGGCCGAAGGGAGCCGCATCCGGGCGCGCGGCATTCTCGAGGGATACGCCGAGGAGAACGATTCATTGTTTCCGACGATTCTTGCTTCGCCGGGCGGCATCGATGTCCTGGCCCCGCCGGCGCCGAGGGCCGGCCCCGCCCAGTCGCAACGAAATCTGGCGGCCGGGGTGAGCCTCGCGGTGGCCGGTTTCGCCTTCGCCTTGTGGCAGGTGGGCGCCCGCCGCCGGCACACGGCGAAGCTGGGCAAGGAACGGAGCGGGATCGAATCGCAGCTCCAGGATTTGCGCGGCCAACTCGACCACTCGCAGCATGAGCGGGAGCGGCTGGGCCGCGATTTGCACGATCACACCATCCAGTCGATTTACGCGCTGGGGCTGCGGATCGACGAGTGCGCGGCCACCGTGGAGCAGCAGCCGGCGCAGGTGAAATCGCGGCTTTCCGGGGCGTTGCAGGATGTAAACCGGATCATCCGCGAGTTGCGCAACGTCATTATGGGGCTGGAATCGAGCTTGATCCGGCCGCAGGAATTTCGCACGGCCCTCAAGTCGTTGTCCCTGGCGCTGGGGGTGGAGCGGTCCTCGGCGATCCGGCTGGATCTCGAGCAGGCCGGGATCGACCGGCTGACCCCGGCGGAAGCGACCGAGCTGGTGCATCTGACGCGGGAAGCGCTCAGCAACACCATCCGGCATGCGGAGGCGCAATCCGCCACGGTCCGATTGTACCTTCAGGACGGGCTGCTGCGCTTCAGCGTGGAAGACGACGGCAAGGGCTTCGACACGACCCAACCCACCCGCCCGGAGGGGCTCGGCTTGCGCAACATGGCGCGCCGGGCGGAACGATTGGGGGCGCGCTTTACGGTCGCGTCCTCGCCGGGGCACGGCACGAAGATCGTGCTGGACATTCCCCGGCCCCTCGCTCATGGCTCTTAGTCTAAGATAGTATGAATCCCATTCGCATCTTGATTGTCGACGACCATGAGGTCGTTCGCGTCGGCCTTAGCTCGTTGCTCAGTTCGCAACCCGGCCTGGAAGTGGTGGGGGTGGCGGGGACGGCCGAGGAGGCGCTCGAGAAAGTCGGCGCCCTCTTGCCGGATGTGGTGTTGCTGGACATCCGGCTCGGCGCGGCCAGCGGGCTCGACGTCTCGAGGGAGCTGCAAAAGCTCGACCGCGAGGTGCGGGTGCTGGTGCTCACGTCGTATGCCGACGACCAGGTGATCGTGGACGCGATTTCCGCGGGCGCGGATGGCTTCCTGCTCAAGGAGATCAACCGCGATGGATTGATCGACGCGATCGCGAAAGTCTCGAACGGCCAGTCGGTGCTCGATCCGGCCGTGACGGGCCGCGTCTTCGGCAAGGTGCAATCGCTTCTGCAAAATCCCGCCTCCCACAAGCTGAGCACGCTCTCGGCGCAGGAGCGCAAGGTGCTGGCGCTCGTGGCGGAAGGGAAAACGAACAAGGAGATCGGCGTCGCGATGGGCCTGAGCGACAAGACGATCAAGAATTACTTCAGCAACATTCTCGACAAGCTCCAGCTCTCGCGCCGTTCCCAGGCGGCCGCCTACTTCGTGCAGCACACGCGCTGAGCCGTTCCGGCGTCTGGCCGGCGTTCTGGCCATCCTGGGGGGGGGCGCACGCGCCCTCGCGTGCCGTCATCGGCGCCCTCGCCGATGACCGCGGCCTCCCTCTCCCACACGCCGCTCCTTCCGATCGCACCCCGGCCGCACCCGCGTCCCGGCTGCGGTTATTTCAGGCAGGCTCCCCGGCGGTCGTCCGGCCTCGCTCCCCAATGCCCGGCCAAAAGACACGGCCAAAAGACCATCTTGCGCCTCCGCCTCCCCGGCGGTATCCGTATCTCATGATCGCGAACCCCAACTCGCGGTCGCCCGGATCGATTCCGAACAACAGGCGCGACACCCTCGCCCCTCCTGTTCCGATTCTCCCCCGCGCGACCCCGCCGCCTCGCCGCGTCCCTTCCTCCGGGAAGAGGCTCGAAGGGTGGTCCCATGCCACATTTCTCCCAATCCTCCCCCTCCCGGCGCGCCCCATC
>CAYZKY010000098.1:0-24928 GCA_964478815.1 uncultured Verrucomicrobiota bacterium | reverse complement strand
TTAAGAGCTCTGCCATCTGCGTTTTGGTTGGCAGCGTTTGTTTGAGGGACAGGACCGGGGCGAAGAGATCACCCAGTTTATCGACTCGCTTCAGGACTTCGCTTGCTTCAAACATCAGCGCCTTGGCGGACTTCCTTTTCAACGCGGCTTGCACTTCCTCCCATTGGACCGGGGTGGAAACCGTGGGCCGCTCCTTCGCCCGCAGCGAATAGACGCTGATCGTCGTCTTGTGATCGTCGTTCTGACTCCAATCCACAAACACTTTTCCCGTTCGCAGGCGCTTCTCCATTTTGAAAACTACCTTGGCGGGATGACGCTGGTGCAACGCCTCGGCAATGGCGCGGGAGAAGGCCTTGGTTTTTTCGTAGGTGGCCGGGGTATTTAAGGGCACGGTGACCTGGAGCCCCTTGGAGCCTGAGGTTTTCGGGAAAATTTCCAGTTTCCACCCATCGAACAACCCTTTCAAAGCCAGGGCGATCTCACAGCACAGAAGGATGTCCGCGGGAGGGCCTGGATCCAGATCGAAAACCACGGCGGTGGGCCGTGCGATGGCCGGTGCCTTGTGCTGGAAGGTATGCAGCTCCAAATTCGCCAGGTTGGCGGCCCAGACGAGCGCGGGGAGGCCATCAAGCACGCAATAGCCGATGTCGCTCCCGTCCGATTTTGGAACGGACGCAGTCTTGACCCACTTCGGGCGATGAGACGGGCACTGCTTTTCGTAGAAAAAGAAGCCGTCCACGCCATCCGGATAGCGCTTGAGGGTGATGGGCCTGTGCTTCAGGTGTGGGAGCAGCACCGGCGCGATGCGGATGTAGTAGTCGATAACATCGCCTTTGGTGAATCCAGCCTTTGGATAAAGCACCTTGGGCAAATTGGAAACGGCGACCAAAGTGCCGTTCACGTTCACTGCCGAACTCGTTTTCACGGAATCAGACCGGCCTCTCCTTCACCACCTCCGCCGCGTCCTTGTCTTCACGCAGCCCCAGGAACACCGGCTGCCGCAGCTTGCCGTCGCGGGTCCATTCGGCAAAGCGCACCTGGCAGACCAGAATGGGCTTGATCCAATGGCAACGTTTCATCGTGGAAGCGGTGATGGCCTGTCCGAACCGGGCCGTCCTTTTCTCGGGCAAATTGGCGAAGGGGCAGTGTTCCAGGGCGATCTTCTCAAACTGCTGATGAAGAGACTTCAGCAATGTCGCATTGAAACCGGTGCCGACCTTGCCGACGAAGATGAGCTTGCCCTGTTCGTGGCAGCCGACCAGCAGCGCGCCGAAGTGTTTCCTCGATCCCTCCGGCTCCGTGTAGCCGCCGATGACCACTTCCTGCTCGTTAAGCAGCTTGAGTTTGATCCACGCGCCGCTCCGCGCCCCCGGCTCGTAGATCGAGCCAAGGCGTTTGCCGATGAGTCCCTCCAGTCCCAGCTTGTGGACTTTCTCCAAGATTTGCGTTGGAGATCCTGGCAGCGACGGCGAGTACCGAAGGGCCGGGGGGGCCTTTTTCAGCAATGTTTTCAAACGCAACTTGCGTTCTTCCAGCGGAAGCTGCCGCAAATCCGTGCGGTCATGGCGCAACAAGTCGAAGATGTAGTAAAATAGCGGAGGCCGTTCCCGTCCCAACTCGAAGGCCTGGAGACGCTGGAAGGAGGAACGCCCCTTTTCATCCAGCGCAACAATTTCGCCATCCAGCAGACAATCGGAGGTCGGGAGGGCCGCCACGGCCTGGGCGACCTCTGGAAACTTGCCCGCAAAATCCTTGCCGTTGCGGGACAATACGTGAACTTCCGGCCCCTTCTTGAACGCCAAGGCCCGGAATCCGTCGAATTTCACCTCATAAGTCCAGCCATCATCCTCGGGAATCCTTGAAACGAGCTTGGCTCTCATCGGCTCGATGAACTGGGGCTTCCATGAGGATTTTTTGGAAATCCGTTTTTCCAACGTGTCGGAGGATTTGGATGCCCATGTCCGTGCGCTCTTCGACAACTGGCTCATGCTTTTCCCGGAAACCACCGACGTATCGTCCTGTTTCCTTGAGACCGGTTTGAAGTCTCCACCGCCCCGAATCAGCAGCCATTCCTTGCCGCCGCGCATCTGGACCAGATACCATTCGCCCTCCAGTTTTTTCCCGTGCAGGAGGAAGTGGAGCTTGCCTTTGGCCAATTCGTCATTTCCCAGAATCTCGAACGTTCCTTGGTCCCACACCATCACGGTGCCTCCGCCATACTGTCCCTTCGGAATGGTTCCCTCGAAATCGATATAGCTGACGGGATGATCTTCGACCTGCATCGCCAGACGCTTCTCCCCCTTGGCATAGGGGACGCCTTTCGGCACCGCCCACGACTTCAAGGTTCCCTCCATTTCGAGACGGAAGTCGTAATGGAGACGCGACGCGGCATGTTTCTGGATGACAAACCGGTTTCCCTTCTGGCGGGAGACTGCTGGTTTTGGCTCCTTCGTACGCCGGAAGTCCCGCTTGTGGGCATACAGTTTGAGGGACATAGGTCAGGCCGCCTTCTTCGATCTCCCATTCTTGGCAGGCTTCGCTTTGCCCCTGGATTGGTCGAGGCTCCGCTGGAGCACCGAGACGAGGTCGATGACGTTGGTGGCCTTCCTGGGCCGTTTGACCGGGGCCTCGATCTGGCCGCCGCTCTCGACTTTCTCCTCAATGACTTTCTCCAAGGCTTCGCGGTAGTCGTCTTTGTACATGTCCGGCGTCCACTTGGTCGTCATGCTTTCGATGAGCTGCGTGGCCATCCTTAATTCCGGCTTGCCCAAGCTTTTCTCGGCGGGCGACTTGAACTCTCCCGCGTCGATCAACTCTTCGGGGAAGTGCATGAGTTCCAGCATGAGTCCATGCTTCTGCGGTTTGATCGCGGCGAGGTGCTGGCGGGTCTTGATGACCACTTTGGAAATGGCGATCTTGCCGGAGTTCTCCAACGCTTCACGCAGCAGCACGTAGGCCTTGTCGCCCCCCTTTCCCACTTCCATGAAGTAGGGCTTGTAAAAAAACAGGGGGTCCACCTCGTCGATCTGCACGAAATTCATGATGTCCACCGTCTGGGTGGCCTCGACATCCACGCGCTTGAAATCCTCGTCCTTGAGGACCACGAATTTGCCCTTTTCATATTCGTACCCCTTCACGATCTCCTCCCAGGGGACTTCCTTGCCATCGGCTTCGGCCACCCGCTTGTAATTGACCGGGCTGAGATCCTTTTTGCGGAGCAGGCGGAACTTGAGTTCATCCCGGCGCGTGGCCGGGTAAAGCGAGATGGGGATGGAAACCAATCCGAAGCTGATGGTGCCGTTCCAGACTGCGCGCATAATCGTGGTGGGGTTCAGAGTTCGATGATGGCTTCAAGGAGAGGGAAGATGACGCCCATTATCGGCAAGGGCGGGAGCCTCGTTTTTTGGGCGACCTGCGGTGTCTCGTATCCTAAGTTCATACGCTGAAGCTCAGCTATTTCCGAGCCCAACCGATTCTGAGACAATGCGCCCTGAACCGCCCGCCTTGCGCTGCAAATGACATTGCCGAACGCCCGAACCGAACCGCTGATTGATGCAGTTTCGTAAACTTCCGACGCGCATCAAAAGCGACGGAAGTTCGTGGAGAGTGGGCGGAGGCTTATTCTGGAAAAGAAAAATGCCGCCTCGCTCCCTAACGGCGAGGCGGCATCGTGGCAACCAACCACAACCACATTACCCCTATTTGCTCAACCGAGAGATTGTTCAGCAGTGGCCGTGCCAAGTAAGCGCCTAGAGCGTTGCGCGGGTGCTGAAGGCGGGGCCGGTGCGGCGGAGGGCTATCCCGGAAAAGAAAAATGCCGCCTCGCTCCCTAACCTGCGAGGCGGCACGTGGCAACCAACCACAACCACATTACCCCTATTTGCTCAACCGAGAATCTATCTAGCAGTGACCGTGCCAAGCGTGGGGCGGGGCGGGGCGGGGCGTTTTCCAAGGGTTTAGGCCAGCGGTGGCCGTGAGGGGGGAGGGGTGTGTTCCGGCGGCAGGCTGTTTTGGGCCGGCCACCGGAACACCGGTCCGGAACAACTTTCGAGGGGAGGCGGTTTTGCGCTTTTGCCGGGGAATCAACCTGCGGTAACTTGCGGGCCGATGCGTGATTTTTCGATGGTGCGAGCGTTCGCCATTATGCTCGGGGCCATGCTTCCCCTGGGCTGGGGGGCGGAGGTAGTCCCAGCCCCGCCGGGGCCGGTGCGGCCGGGGAAACCGGCGGAGACGGCCGGGGAGATCGAGGCGGCGATGCGCAAGTTGCGGGTGGCGCCGGGTTTCAAGCTGGAACTGTTCGCGTCGGAGCCGATGATCCAGAACCCGGTAAGCTTCGCTTTCGACGAAGCCGGCCGGGCTTTCGTGGTGGAAACGCATCGGCGGCGCACCTCGGTGTTCGATATCCGGAATCATCCCGAGTGGCTGGATGATGACTTTTCATTTCGCACGGTGCTGGATCGCTCGAACTTCTTTCGCAAGGTGCTGACGCCGGAGAATAAGGCGCTCTCGCCGAAGATCGTGCAGGATCGCAATGGGGACGGCGTGTTCGATGCGCGCGATCTCGAAGTGGAGTCGGAACGGGTGCGGATGCTGGTGGATCAGAACGGCGACCGGGTGGCGGACCGGGCGACGACCTTCGCGGAAGGCTTCAACACGCTGGTCTCCGGGGTGGCGGCGGGGGTGCTGGCGCGGAAGGGGGATGTTTACTTCACGAGCATCCCGGATCTGTGGCGGCTGCGGGACCGGGATCAGGACGGGGTGGCGGAATCCCGGCAGCGGCTGGCGACCGGGTTCGGCGTGCATATTGCATTCGGGGGGCACGATTTGCACGGATTGCAGATCGGTCCGGACGGGCGGTTGTACTTCAGCATCGCGGATCGAGGGCTGGACGTGGAGACGGAGGGCCGGCGGCTCTCGAATCCCGACTCGGGGGCGATTCTGCGGTGCAACCTCGATGGGTCCGGCCTGGAGATTTACGCGACCGGGTTTCGCAATCCGCAGGAACTGGTCTTCGACCACCAGGGAAATTTGTGGACGGTGGACAACAACGGCGACGGGGGGGATCGGGCGCGGCTGATTTATGTGGTGGAGGGAGGGGATTATGGCTGGCGCATCGCTTGGCAGCATCAGCCGAACATGGGGATGTGGAATTACGAGCGGCTGTGGGAGATGGCTCCGACGAACACCTCGGCGCATGTCCTGCCGCCGGTGGCGCACATCAGCCATGGTCCGGCGGGGCTGGCGTTCAATCCGGGAACCGGGATGCCGCTGTCGTATCGCAACCACTTTTTCCTGGCCGATTTTCCCGGAGGGGTTTTGACCTTCAGCGTCGCGCCGCAGGGCGCGAGCTTCGCGGCGGGGCCGGTGCGGGAGTTGATCGATCAGATGTGGCCGGTGGACGTGGGTTTCGGGCCGGAGCCTGGGTTGTACGTGCTGGACTGGGTGGAAGGCTGGGAGAAGACCGGCAAGGGGCGGCTGTATCGGATTTTCGATCCGGTGGCGGCGGCCGATCCGCTGGCCGCGCAGGCGAAGCGGTACCTGGCGGAGGGATTCGATCAGCGGAGCGCGCCGGAATTGGCGGGAATGCTGGCGCATGCCGATTACCGGGTGAGGCTGGAGGCGCAGTTCGCGCTGGCGAGCCGGGGGGTGGCGGCGACGAATGTGCTGGTTCCGGCGGCGCTGCCCGGCGGGCAGGTGCTGCCGTTCGAGCCGGCGCGGCTGCATGCCATCTGGGCTCTGGGCCAGATCGCGCGCGGCGCGCCGGAAGTGGCGCAATATCTTCTGCCCGTCGCCGACAGTTCCTCCGATCCGGACGGGATCGAGCCGAGGGTCCAGGCGCTGAAAATTCTGGGGGAACTGAAATGGCCGCTGGCGTACCAGGCGCTGTACCGCGCGGCGGGGGATGGGCAGCCTCGGGTCCGGTACTTCGGACTGATCGGGCTGGGCAAGATGGGCAATCCCGATTCGATCGAGCCGATTCTGCAAACGTTGCGCGCGAGCGGAGAGAGCGACGCGCATTTGCGGCACGCGGCGGTGATGGCGCTGACATGGATCAACGATATCGATCAACTCGAGGTAGCGGCCAAGGATTCGGCGGCGGCGGTGCGGCTGGGCGCCTTGCTGGCGATGCGCCGCCTGGGCCGGCCGGAAGTGGCGATGTTCCTGTACGACGCGAAGCCGATCGTCGCGCTGGAGGCGACCCGGGCCATTTACGACGAGCCGATCACCAATGCCTTCGGACAACTGGCCGGGCGGATCACGCAGCCCACCCTGCCGCGGGCCGCGATGAAGCGGGTGCTGCACGCGAACCACCGGCTGGGGAACCTGGCGAATGCGCTGGCGCTGACGGAATTCGCGGCGACGACCAATTTCATTCCGGAACTGCGGGTGGAAGCGCTGGATTTGCTGAGCCGTTGGGGCGACCCGATCGGGCGGGACTGGCTGCTGGGCGATTGGCGGCCTTCACCGGCGCGGGAGGCGCGGGCGGCCGGGATCGCGCTCCGTTCCGAACTCTCGCGACTGGTCGGGGCAGGGCCGGCGGAGGTGCGGATCGCGGCGGCGCAGGCGGCGGCGCGGCTGCAGATCGATTCCGTGGGCCAGGACTTGTTCAACATCCTGTCGCGCAATTACGAGCCGGAGAAGGTGAGGCATCAGGCGCTGGAAACGCTGGGGGCGTTGCGGCACGCGCGGCTGCGGGAAGCCCTGAAACTCGCGCTGGAGGACAAGGATCCCGTGCTGCGGAAGCTGGCGGCGAACTTGCAGTCCCGCCTGCAACCGGCGGATGCCACGAACACGCACCTGCGCCAATTGCAGAACGGCACGGTGCCGGAAAAGCAGGCGGCGCTCGATCAGTTGGCGAAAGTCCAGAATCCGGCGGTGGATGCGGTGCTGCTGATGTGGCTCGACCGGGTGTCCACCGGGAAGGCTCCGCCTGAGATGCATCTGGAAATTCTGGAAGCGGCCCGCCAGCGGACGGATTCGCTGGTGCAAAGCGCCTTGCACCGTTTCGAGCAAAGCCGCCAGAACGCAGGCTCTACCAACGCCACGACCGCGCCCTATGCCGAAACGCTCGTCGGGGGCGATGCCGAAGCCGGCCGGAAGATTTTCTTCGAGCGGACGGATGTGCAGTGCCTGCGTTGTCACAAGGTTGGGGGGCAGGGGGGAGAGTTGGGGCCCGACCTGACCGGGATCGGGGCGCGCGCCACGCGGGAGGATCTCCTCGAGTCGATCATCGCGCCGAACGCCAAGCTCACGGCGGGATTCGAGAACCTCCTGATCAAGATGCAGGATGGGGCGTCCTACGCCGGGCTCTTAAAAGGGGAGGAGGCGGAGAGCATCATTCTGCTCAGTGCCGAAGACGGTTTGCTGAGAATTCCGAAAGCGGAAATCGAAGAACTCGATCCAGGGCTTTCGGCGATGCCGGCGGATGCAGCGGAACGATTGAGCCGGCGGGACCTGCGCAATCTGGTCGAGTATCTCGCGCGCCAGAAGTAGGGCAGTTCTCGAAATCGCTCTCTAGGCGCTCAGGCCGCGGGGTCGACGATCTCTTCGAGGCCGAGGGTCATGCCGGCTTCGAAGGTGGCCTGGGGTTCGAGCAGTTTGAGGTCCCCGGCGCGGCGGCGGAAGGAGTTTGGCAGCGCGGTCCACGGTTCGATGCAGAAGAACGGGGCGTCGGGCGCATTGGGCCAGAGGGCCAGAAAGCGGTGGTCCGGCGCTTCTTTCAATTCGAGGCGGATGCGGAGCCGGTGGGTGGGATCGACGAGGGAGACCTCGGGTTTCGCCAGATCGGTGAAGAACATGGTGCCGGAAAAGTCTTCGGCGAGGCTGAGCCGGGCGGGGCCGAACGGCTGCGATTTCCAGGATTGCCAGCCTTCGCCGGGGAGGATTTTCGCGCAGGCGGGCAGTTCCACGTAGCACTCGTTCCGAGAGGCGGGCTTCAGGATCGGGACCGGAAAATAAGGATGGATGCCCGTGCTAAAGGGCATGGGCGTGTCGGAACGGTTTTCGACGCGCTGGTGGAATTCGAGTTTTCCATCGACGACCGCGTAGGTGATGCGGTGCGTGAATTCGAACGGATAAACCGCGCGGGTTTCCGGCGAGGAGGTGTGTTCGATGGTCAACCGGGTGGCGGTTTGGGAGGCGATCTGCCATTTCGATTTGCGCGCGAATCCATGCTGGGGGAGGGGATAGGTGCGGCCCTCCCATTCGTAGTGGTGCTCCCGGCCGGGCAGATGGTTAAAGCTGACGAGCGGAAAGAGCAGGGGATTGCCGGTGTACATCCGCTCCGGATAACGATCCACCACGGCCTGGTCGTAATAGATCGCCTCGACATAGCCGCGGCCGGGCAGGTGGCGGGCGTAGCGCAGGAGCCAGCCGCCCAGTTCGGGCGCGATGACGGCCTTGGTCTGGGAGTCGTCCGAGAGCGTGACGGGCTGGCTGAAGGGTTGCATGGCGGTGTGGCGAAGGGCCGCGCTCAGGCCATGATGGGGCGGACAAGTTCGCCGTGAACGTCGGTGAGGCGGTAATCGCGGCCCTGGAACCGGTAGGTGAGCTTGGTGTGATCGAGCCCGAAGAGGTGGAGAATGGTGGCGTGCAGGTCGTGGACATGCACCTTGCCATCGACCGCGTAAAAGCCGAATTCGTCGGTCTTGCCGTGAACGATGCCCGGCTTGATGCCGCCGCCCGCCATCCAGATGGTGTAGCCGTGGGGATGATGATCGCGGCCCACCTGATCGGGCTTGAGGGCGCCCTGCATCATGGGAGTGCGGCCGAATTCGCCGCCCCAGAGGACGAGCGTTTCATCGAGCAAGCCGCGTTCCTTCAAGTCCTTAATGAGCGCGACGGCGGGCTGGTCCGTTTCGGCGCAGCGTTTCTTGAGATCGAACACGAGGTTGCCATCCGGGCCGCCGTGATGATCCCAGCCCCGGTGGTATAGTTGGACGAAGCGGACGCCCCGTTCGACGAGACGGCGGGCGAGGAGGCAATTATTGGCGAAGGAGGCGCGTCCCGGCGTGGTGCCGTAGGCGGCCTGCATGGCGGCCGGTTCCTTCGAGATGTCCATGACTTCCGGGACGCTGGATTGCATCCGGTAGGCCATTTCGTAGGAGGCGATGCGGGTTTCGATTTCCGGATCGCGGAGCACGTCGTGGCGCATCTGGTTGAGATCCTTGAGCGCATCGAGGGACTGGCGACGCCGTTCGCGGCCCATGCCGGGAGGGTTGCCGACGAAGAGGACCGGATCGCCAAGCGAGCGGAGGCCCACGCCCTGGTGGAGCGTCGGCAGGAAGCCGCTGCCCCACGACGAATTGGTCAGGGGCTGTCCCACGCCGGTCATGAGCACGACGAAGGCGGGGAGGTCTTTGTTCTCGCTGCCGAGGCCGTAGCTGAACCAGGAGCCCATGGCGGGCCGGCCCGCCAGTTGGGCGCCGGTATTCATGAAGAGCGTGGCCGGATCGTGATTGAAGGCTTCGGAATAGAAGCCCTGCAGGAAGCAGACGTCGTCCACGATCGTCCGCAAGTGCGGGAGCAATTCGCTGAGCCACATGCCCGATTGGCCGTATTGAGCGAATTGGTAGGGGGAGGCGAGGAGCTTGGCGTTCTTGCCGATCTGGGCGAGGCGGATGTTCTTGACCAGTTCCTCAGGCACCTGCTGGCCGTCGCGTTTTTTCAGCTCCGGTTTCGGATCGAACAAATCGAGATGCGACGGGCCGCCGGACTGGAACAGGTAAATGAAGTTCTTCGCCTTGGGCGCAAAATGCGGCTGGCCGAGGGCGTAGGTTTCGGGGGCGGCGGCGAAGAGCTTCTGATTCAGAAGCGAGCCGAGGGCGAGAGCGCCCATGCCGCTGCCGCATTGCTGGAGGAAGCGGCGGCGAGTTTGCGAGCGAATCCGGTCGAGCGTTTCGGGATGCATGATTCAGCCTTTGGTCAAGGTTTCGTCGAGATTGAAGAGCACGTTCGCGAGCATCATCCAGGCGGCGAGGCGGGCGGGATCGAGCGCGGCGGGGCGTTCGGCCGGGCCGGCTAGCAGGAGGAGTTCCGCGGCGGCGGGGTCGCGCGCGAAGCTGGCGAGCTGCTGCTCGAGGAATTGGGCCAGGCGCGCGCGTTCGGCATCGGTGGGCGGGCGGCCGAGGCAGGTGCGAAAGGCGAAATCGAGCTGAGCTTCGGGCTGGGCGCCGCCTTCCGTGAGGATGCGTTGCGCGAAGACCCGGGCGGCTTCCAGCAAGGTGGGTTCGTTCAACGCCGCCAGCGCTTGCAGCGGGGTGTTCGTGCGCGGGCGCCGGGCCACGCAGACTTCGCGGCTGGGCGCGTCGAACGTGGCGAACGTGGGATAAGTGCAGACGCGCCGCCAGAACGTGTAGATCGCGCGGCGGTAGAGGTCCGGGCCTTCGCTGACGGGCCATTCATCCATTCCGATCTCTGGCCGGAGAAAGCCGATTTCCTTCCAGAGATTCGGCACCTGGAGCGGGTAAACGCTCGGGCCGCCGACGCGGCCGTTGAGCAATCCGCTGACACGCAGGGCGTGGTCGCGAATCATTTCGGCATCCATGCGAAAGCGCGGGCCGCGCGCGAGCAGTCGGTTGTAAAAATCCTTTTCGAGCCGCGCGGCGTCGGCCGCGGCGTCCTGCCGGTAGGCGGCGGACATGACTATTTGCTTGAGAAGCGCCTTCACGTTCCATCCGCCGCGGACGAATTCAGTGGCCAGCCAATCCAGCAATTCCGGATGCGAGGGCGCTTCACCCTGCCGGCCGAAGTCCTCGCTCGTCTTGACGAGGCCGGTGCCGAAGCATTGTTCCCAAAGGCGGTTCGCCGCGACGCGGGCGGTGAGAGGGTTGGCGGGATCGACCAGCCATTGGGCGAGCGCCAGGCGGTTGGCGGGCACGCCCTCCGGCAGGGGAGGAAAGACGGCGGGGACGCCGGGCGTGACGTCCTTGCCCTTGCTGAGGAAATCGCCGCGCAGGTGAATGAAGCTCGGGCGCGGTTGGGCGTCGGTGCGCTCCTGCATCACCAATGTGGTGAACTTCTGGGAGGCGAGATCGCGGAGCCGTTTTTCGAGACGGATTTGTTCGCGCGCGAGCTCGCGGATTTCGGGCGAGGCCGTTTCGAGATAGGCGGCGAGCTGGGCGGTTTCCTCGGCGGTGCGCTCGGTGCGCTCCTTGGCCACGATGGCGCGCATTTCGGGCGGCACCGGCCAGCGGGCCTGCGGATCGCGCTCGGTGGTGACGGAAATGCGAAACCGTCCCACGCAGTGGCTGTTGCCGTGATAATGCTCGAAGCGGAACGTCAGACGGCTGCCGCCCGCATAACCCGCCGGCTGTCCGGCCTCGGCAATGAGGAAGTGGCGCTTGCCGAATTCGGGGCCGATCGCCCAGCCGGATTTGGGATTTCGATCCACGGCGTGTTCGGCCCGGTAGTACTGCTGCTCCCAGTCCGCCGTGGCGCTGGAGAACCAGACATTGGTGTCGGCCGGGATCGGCCCTTGTTTCGGCGCGGCGGTGAAGCCGAACTCGTCCAGGATGAAATTGCCCGAAGCTCCCCAGCGGCCCGGGCCGTTCTTGGGCAAGCTGGGATCCGGCAGCACTTCCAGAAGCACGGCGGTAATGTTGGTCAGATCGGTGTCCGCTTCGACGGTGATGGTGTCGTAGATCGGATTTACGCCGGTCGCGAGCAGCGACCCGTCGGCGAGGTTGGTGTACCCGGAGCCGCCCGTCGAATAGGCATTGGTGAGGTTCAAGACCTGCCAGACCTCGCCGCGATTTCGGATGCGTTCTTCCCAATCGCGTTGTTCCGACGCCAGGCGCTGGCGGGCGGACTCCAACTGCTGCCTGGTTTGTTCCAACTTGTGCTTCAGGTGCTCTTCCGTTTCGCTCAGGTCGGGGCGGGGAGCTTCCATGGTCGGCGCGGTGCTGTAGTTGCCGCCGTCGGCCGTGTTGTTGAAGAACGCGTAAAACTTGTAGTAATCCTCGTGCGAGATGGGGTCGTACTTGTGGGTGTGGCACTCGGCGCAGTTCAGGGTGAGCCCCAGCCAGGCGGTGCCGACGGTCGCCACGCGGTCCTTGACCGCCTTGGTGCGGTACTCCTCCGCGTCGCCGCCTCCTTCGTCGTTGATCTTCGTATTCCGGTTGAAGCCGGTGGCGATCCGTTGCTCCGGGGTCGGATTGGGCAGGAGGTCGCCGGCGAGCTGCTCGATGGTGAACCGATCGAACGGCTGGTTGCGATTGAAGGCGTTGATCACCCATTCGCGGTACGGCCAGATCGAGCGGGCCAGATCCACCTGATAGCCGTTGGAATCGGCGTAGCGGGCCAGGTCGAGCCAATGCCGCGCCATATGCTCGCCGTACTGCGGGGAGTCCAGCAAGCGATCCACCAGCCGCTCGTAGGCGTCCGATGAGTGATCCTGGGCGAAGCGTTGCGCCTCCTCCCACGTCGGCGGCAGCCCGGTCAGATCGAGGGATAACCGGCGCGCCAGGGTGTATCGATCCGCCTCCGCCTGGGGTGGCAGACCTTCCTTCTCGAGCCGCGCGAGAATAAATCGGTCGATGTCGTTCTTGACCCATCGTTCGCCGGTGACGGCGGGGGGTTCCGGGCGCTGCGGTGCCCGGAACGACCAGTGCTGCCGGGGGTCCCATTCCGGCCAGATCGCGCCGTCGCGAATCCATTGGCGCAAGGAGGCCATTTCGGCGGTAGTCAGGCGCTCTCCTTTGGGAGGCATGGCATCGTCCGCGTCCGAAGTGGCGACCCGCTTCATCAATTCGCTGGCGTCGGGATCGCCGGGAACGACGGCGGGCTGGCCCGACTTGCCCGCGAGGAGGGCGGCCGCCCGGGAGTCCAGCCGCAGTTTGCCTTTTTGCTGGTCGGCGCCGTGACACTCGGAGCATCGCTTGATCAGAATGGGTTCGATCTCGCGGGCAAAGTCCACCGCCGCCGCGTCCGCTGCGGGGAGGCAGACCGCCGCCAGGCAGGCCACCGCCACCCAGGTCCCGCACCCGTTCCCGACCCTTCTGCGCCGTCCATGGTTCATCGCTTCCCAATTTGTACGCGCCTCCCGGCCGGCGCGAGCGAAATTCGAGATCGATTTTTTCCGGCGGGCCACCGGGCGCTCGCGCGGACGAATGAGCGGATGCCAAGCCGCGCTCCCACCGGCAAAATTCCGGTGCGAGAGCGGCAAAAGATGCATTTGCTCAAGGCCGGTTTCGCCCGCTATATTGCGGCTTGCCAGATGAGACGTGCGACAACCAATCCGAATGACTGGGACCAGCCGAACCGGCTGCGATTCATGCTCGCCCCCCGCATGAGCCGGGGGAGTCGAATCATCGCCGCGATCGGCGGCGTTTTGGCCATGCTGGCGATGGGCGAAATCCGCGCCGCGGCCGCCGCGAAGATCGACTTCAACCGCGAGATCCGGCCGATCCTGTCCGACAACTGTTTCGCCTGCCACGGGCCGGACGACAAGCAGCGGAAAGGCGGGCTGCGCTTCGATGTGCGGGAGGATGCGCTGAAGCCGGCGAAATCGGGCGAGATTGCGATTGTGCCCGGGCATCCGGAAAAGAGCACGTTGATCGCCCGGATCGAGACGCACGACGAAGACGATCTCATGCCGCCGACCAAGACAGGCAAGAAGCTGTCTTCCGCGCAGATCGATATATTGAAGCGCTGGATCGGGGAAGGGGCGAGCTATTCGACCCATTGGTCATTCCTCCGGGCGGAGCGGCCGAAGTTGCCGGAGGTCAAAGACACGGCGTGGCCGCGCAACGAGGTGGATCGCTTCGTGTTGGCCCGGCTGGAGCAGGAAAAGCTTTCGCCTTCGGCATCGGCCGATCCCCGGACGCTGGCCCGCCGCGTGACATTGGATGCGACCGGGTTGCCGCCCACGCCGACGGAGGTCGAGGCCTATTTGACCGACAGCGATCCGAAGGCTTACGAGCGGTTGGTGGATCGGCTGCTCGATTCGCCCAAGTATGGCGAGAACATGGCCCGGTACTGGCTCGATGCGGCGCGCTACGCGGATTCCCACGGGTACCATATCGATTCCGAGCGGAGCATCTGGAAGTACCGGGATTGGACCGTCAAAGCCTACAACCGGAATCTGCCGTTCGATCAATTTACCCGCGAGCAACTCGCGGGCGATCTCCTGCCGGAGGCCACGCTGGATCAACGCATCGCCTCGGGCTATGTGCGCTGCAACATGAGCACCGGCGAGGGCGGAGCGATTGAAGAGGAGTACCGGGCCAAGTATGCGTTCGACCGGACCGAAACGATGGGCACGATGTGGCTGGGGCTAACCCTGACCTGCGCGCGCTGCCATACGCACAAGTACGATCCCATCCAGCACACCGAGTATTATCAGCTCTATTCGTTCTTCAACAGCCTCGCCGAGCCCGTGATGGACGGGAACAAGCCGAATCCCGATCCCTTCATCAAGGTGCCGAGCCCGGAGCAATCCGAACGGCTGGCCTGGCTGAAGCAATCGATCGAAGCGGGCCAAAAGAAACTGGAAAGCCCCCTGCCGGAACTCGACGAGAAGCAACCGGCCTGGCAAGCCAAGTGGCACGAGCGGTTGCAATCCAGCTGGAGCGCAGTTCCACTGAAGGGGTTGTCCGTCTCCGCGCCGGTCAAGGTCACCGAGCCATCGGAGAACGCCGTGCTCGTGGAAGCTCCCAAGCCGGATCGCGAGGTTTATGAATTAACCGTGGCCTTGCCGCCGGGGCCGTTGGCGGGCCTGCGCCTCGAGCCGCTGCCCCACGAGAGCTTGCCGAAAAAGGGGAGCGGACGGGCGAGCGACGGCACGTTCACGCTGTCGGAGATCGAGGCAGAACTGATTCCCCCGCCGGCGGCCGACGGGAAGCAGCCGAATACGGAAGCGTTGAAGTTCGAACTGGCCGCGGCAGACGACGCTGCGGAAGATCAAGGCGTTCAGCGCGCCATTGATGGGAAGATCGAAACCGGGTGGAATCCGGGAGATAAAAAGGTGGGTTCGCCGCATCGCGCCATTTTCCTGATGAAAGAACCGCGCGACATCGTGGCGGGCACGCAGTTGCGGGTGCGGATGCGGTTTCCGGCGGCCGAGCGGCGCAGCCTGGGGCACTTCCGCTTGTCGGCGGCGCGCGAGCCGAATCTGCTCGCGGCGCTGTTCCCCGCCAAGATCGAGGATTGGCGGATGATCGGTCCCTTCAGCGCACCCGATCCGGTGGCGGGACTCAAGGAAGCGTTCCCGCCGGAGAAGGAACTGGCTTTCGGGAAGACCTATCCGGGCGTGCGCGACGCCATCGGCTGGAACGTCCGGTCCGATCTGCAGGACGGACGCTCGCAGGACTTCGTGAGCGAACTGCACGGGGTGCATGGCGCATTTTACTTTCACCGCAAGCTGACCGTCGCCACCCCTCAGAAAATGGAGGTCAGCCTGCTGGCCGACGATCTCATCCGTGTTTTTCTCAATGGCCGGTTGGTGGCGGAGCGGGCGGAGAAAAGCTCCGAGGCCGTGCGGGCCACGCTGGATCTGGCGGCGGGAGAAAACCAACTGCTGGTGAAAGTCGTGAATCGGCAGGGCGCGTGCCGCTTCCGGTTCGACAAGTTTCTCATGGACGACGAGGCGATCCCGACGCCCGTCGCGGCGATTCTCGCGGCGACGGCCGAGCCGCAGGGCGGGGCCGCGACGACGGTGCGGAATCATTACCGGGCCATTCGTTCGCCGGAGTGGAAGAAAACGTCGGAGGATCTCGCGGCCTGGCGGGACGAGACGGACGCCCTGGATCGGGCGATCCCCACGACGATCGTGGCCAAGGAATCGAGTTCCGCCCGCGAAACGTTCGTGCTGATGCGCGGCGAGTACGACAAACAGGGCGAAAAGGTCGGGCCCGGCGTGCCGGCATTTCTTTCGCCCTTCCCGGCCGGTGCCGCTTTGAACCGCCTGGGTCTGGCGGAGTGGCTGGTTTCGCGCGATCAACCCCTGACCGCGCGCGTGGTCGTCAACCAGTTCTGGCAGCAGTATTTCGGAGTCGGGCTGGTCAAGACGGCGGAGGATTTCGGCGTGCAAGGGGAACATCCCTCGCATCCGGAGCTGCTCGATTGGCTGGCGGTGGAGTTCATGGAAAGCGGCTGGAACATGAAGCACCTGCAGCGTCTGATCCTGACCTCGGCCACCTACCGCCAGACGTCCGCCGCTTCGCCCGAGCTGCGCGCACGCGACCCGGAGAACCGCCTGCTGGCGCGCGGGCCGCGCTTCCGCCTTGATGCCGAAGCGCTTCGCGACGCCGCGCTGTCGGTCAGCGGCCTGTTGGTGGAGGAATTCGGCGGACGCAGCGTGCGGCCGTATCAGCCGCCCGGGCTGTGGGAGGCCGTGTCGTTCAACAATTCGCAGAAGTACGAGCAGGACCGCGGCGCGGCCAATTACCGCCGCAGCTTGTACACCCACTGGAAGCGGCAATCTCCGCCGCCGAACCTGATGATTTTCGACGCTCCGACGCGTGAGTATTGCGTAGTGCGGCGTCCTCGCACCAACACGCCGCTCCAGGCGCTGACGTTGCTGAACGACCCGCAATTCGTCGATGCCAGCCGGTCGTTCGCGCGCCGCATTCTCGAGCACGGCGGCAGCCAGAGCGGCACCCGGATCGCGTATGCGTTCGAAATGGCGACTGCCCGGCCTCCGGCGAAAGACGAAGTCGCGGTGCTCGAACAAGCCATTGAGGAACAGTTGCGCGCCTACGCCGCCGATCCCGACGCGGCCGCCAAACTGGCGCTGGCCGAGAAGGGAACCTCGCGAGAACGGGTTTCCGAACTCGCGGCGTGGACCACGGTGGCCAGCATGCTGCTGAATCTCGACGAAACCATGACGAAGAATTAGCCGTCCCTATGAATCCGCTTCGCGAAAATCAACTGTTGCTCACGCGCCGCCATTTCTTCGGCAAGACCGCTGCGGGCATCGGCGCCGCCGCGCTCGGCTCGCTGCTTAACCGCACCCAGGCTGCCGGGAACGTTTCTGCGCCCGTTTATCCGCTGGCCGAAACGCATTTCCGGCCCAAGGCCAAGCGCATCATTTATCTCTTCATGGCGGGAGGGCCGTCCCAACTGGATCTTTACGACTACAAGCCGCCGCTGGACAAGCTGCACGGCACGGAGTTGCCCGCGTCGATCCGCATGGGGCAGCGCCTCACCGGGATGACGTCCGGCCAGAAGAATTTCCCGGTGGTCAAGCCGATCTTCAAATTCAGCCCGCACGGCCAGGCAGGCACGTACTTCAGCGAGCTGGTGCCGAACATCGCGGGCCTGGCGGACGACATCGCGGTGATCAAGACGGTGAACACCGAGGCCATCAATCACGATCCGGCCATCACGTTTATCCAGACCGGCTTTCAGCAGCCGGGGCGGCCCTGCACCGGCGCATGGCTGAGCTACGGCCTGGGCAGCGCGAACCAGAACCTGCCCGCCTTCATCGTCATGATCTCCAGCGGCAAGGAGAGCGATCAGCCGCTCTACACGCGCCTCTGGGGATCGGGCTTTCTGCCGTCGGAACATCAGGGCGTGCAATTCCGCGGCACGGGCGATCCGGTGCTGTACCTTTCGAATCCCGATGGGATCGACCAAGCCACCCGCCGCCGGATGCTCGACGGCATCGCCGCCCTGAACCGGAAGCAGTTCGAGACGTATACCGACCCGGAGATCGCCACCCGCATCGCGCAGTACGAGATGGCGTACCGGATGCAAACTTCGGTGCCCGACCTGACCGATCTTTCCAAGGAGCCGGCGAGCGTCCTCGAAATGTACGGCCCGGACGTGAAAAAGCCCGGCAGCTTCGCCTACAACTGCCTCCTGGCGCGCCGCATGGCCGAGCAGGGGGTGCGATTCGTCCAGCTTTACCATCGCGGCTGGGATCAGCATGGGGCGCTGCCCCGGCGCATCCGCGAACAATGCCAGGACACCGACCAGCCGAGCGCCGCGCTCGTCAAAGATCTGAAATCGCGCGGGCTGCTCGACGACACGCTGGTCATCTGGGGCGGCGAATTCGGACGCACCGTCTACAGCCAGGGCGCCATCGAGCCCAACAATTACGGGCGCGATCATCATGGCCGGTGTTACTCGATCTGGATGGCCGGCGGCGGCATCAAGCCCGGCATCAGTTACGGCCAGACGGACGATTACGGGTACAACGTGGTCGAGAACCCCGTTCACATTCACGATCTCAATGCCACGGTGCTCCACTGCCTTGGCCTCGATCACGAACGGCTCACCTATCGTTTTCAGGGCCGCGAGTTCCGCCTCACCGATATTCATGGGGAGTTGATCAAGGGCATCCTGGCGTGATATGCGCCCCGCCCCGCCCATCGGGGCGCGCCTGCTCGATGTCGTCTGCCTGTTTTCCGGCGCGGCCGCGCTCGCCTGGCAGTTGATTTGGTCCAAGCTCTTCGCCATCGGGCTCGGGCATGAGTTCGTCGCGGCGCTCGGGGTGGTGTCGGCGTTCATGGGCGGGATGGCGCTGGGCGGTCTCGCGGCGGAGCACTGGATGCGGCGGCCGGCGCGGTTCTACGTCGGCTGCGAGGCGGTCATCGCGTTGTGGGGAATCCTTTCGCCGTGGTTGATTCCGAGTGCGGGGCGCATCCTGAGCCACTGGGTCGGGGTGGAGGCTTCGCCGGTGCGATTCGCCACCGCCGCTTTCGCCGGGCCGTTTCTGGCGGTGCTGCCCGCCACGGTGGCGATCGGAGCCACCTTTCCGGCGCTCGCGGCATGGCGCGCCGGGCCTTCCTCCGTGCCGCGCGTTTACGCCGCGAACACCTTCGGCGCAGTACTCGGCACGCTGGGCACGGTGTACTGGCTGCTGCCCGCTGCGGGCTTGGCCTGGAGCAGCGGCGCGGTGGCCCTTATCAACGGGGCTTGCGCGGCGGTGGCCTGGAGATTTCGCGGGACGGTCTTGGAGGTGCCTGCCGCCGAAGCCAAACACCCGGGTGCGATGGGGGAGGCTGTCCGACTGTTCGCGACGGGGTTTCTCGCCATTGCCTTCGAAATCCTGGCGATCCGGCTGCTCGCGCAGGTTTTCGAGAATACCGTCTATGCCTTCGCGGCGGTGCTGGCCGCGTACCTGGCCGCCACGGCGGCGGGCACCTGGCTGGCGCGCGGGCTCCCGGTGAGAACGCTCTTCGCGGGCGCGGCGCTGGGGATTTCGCTCTTCGCCCTCGGCGCGCCGGTCTTGCCGGCTGTTTACGCCGCCTTTTCAGCCTGGTTTGGAAGAGGGCTGGCCGAATTCGCGCTCGCATTGGCGGCGCTCGGGCTTCCCTGCGCCGCGCTGGGGGCGGTCTTTACGGTGCTCGTCAGCATGTGGAAGCAGCGCGGCCGCGTCGGGCTCGCCGTCGCATGCAACACGTTCGGCGCGGCGCTTGCGCCTGCGGCGGTGGGGCTCTGGGTTCTGCCGTGGCTGCAAATGAAGTGGAGCCTGGCGGCCCTGTGCGCCGTGTACGCGTGCCTCGCGCGCCCGCGCCGCCTGCGCGATTTCGCGCTGCTCGCGCCCGCCCTTGCGTCGTTCCTGCTGCTGCCACCGCAGGTCCGTGTGCTCGACCGGCCCCCGGACGGAACGGTGGCGGCGGCGCGGGATGGCCCGCTCGCGGCGGTGGCGGTGCTGGAAGATGCCGCTGGGGAACGCGTCCTCCGCGTCAACAACCGGTTGCAAATGGGCGGGACGGCCGCCGCGGCCGCCCAGTACCGCCAGGCTGCGCTTCCTTTGCTGCTTAAGCCCGGCGCGCGCCGAGCGCTTTTTCTGGGCACCGGCACCGGCATCACGACCGGCGCGGCGGCGCAATGGCCCGCGCTCGAAATCGATGCCGTCGAGATCGATCCGGCGGTGCTCGAGTTCACGGAAGCTTTTCATCCCGCCAATCTCGATGTCCGCCGCCGACCCAATGTCCGCTGGCATGTCGCGGACGCCCGCCGTTTCGTGCGCGAAACCAGCGGCGCGTACGATGTGATCGTGGCGGACGTGTTCCATCCCGCCCAGGACGGCGCGGGCACGCTCTACACCGTCGAGCATTTTGCCGCGCTCCGCGCCCGGCTCGCGCCCGGCGGGCTGGCCTGCCAATGGATCCCGCTGCACCAGGTCGACGAGCGCGTGCTGGCGACGATGATCCGCAGTTACCTCGAGGTGTTTCCCGAAGCCGAGGCCTGGCTGCTCCACTTCAATGTCGATATTCCCGTGCTCGGGTTGATCGCGGGAGCCAGCCCAATCACGCCCGAGGATTCGCTGGCAGGCCCCGAGGCGCTGCTCCGGCAACTCTCCTTGCAGGAAGGCCTTCGTCTCCTGGGGCATCGCGTGGCGGGGGCCGCTCAACTCGCCCGGTTTTCCGCCGGCGCGCCGTTGAATACGGATCTCTTCCAGGTCGTGACTTTCTCCGCGCCGCGGTTCGTTCCCGGCCACCGTCCCTGGCACACCCTGTTCGCCCTGCTGGAGCGCACCGCCGGGGAAACCATCGCGCCCGTCGCGCTCGCCGCGTATATTCGGGCGCGCGATGTCTATCTGCGTGCGCTCGCCGATCTGGCCGAAGAGCGCACCGAGCCCGCGTTGGAAGGATTTGTCCGCAGCGCCGCGTTGTCGCCGGACTTCACCGGCGGTTACGCCCAGGTGCTGACATTTGCCTCCATGACCGCGGCCGCGGACCCGCCGCGCGCGCGCGCCTGGCTCGAAAAACTGATCTCCGCCCAGCCCGCCCGCCCCGCGGCCCGCGAGCTTCTCGATCGCCTGAATTCCGCGCCGCTGCCTTGAAGCCCGCCTTTACGGCCGCTGCCAGACGGCTTCCACGCCGCTCACCGTGGCCGAGCCGTTCACCGGCACGATGGAAATCGCCACGGTGCCCTGAGCGTCCGGCCGCACATTTTTCACCTCGACCACGCTGGCCTTGTGGAAGCCCGCGACCGGCGCGAAGTCTTCGCTCGCCCGGGAGCCCTGAATCATCACGTATTGCCGCGCCGATTCCGGCGTGTGGAACAACCCCGCGAAGTGAAAGCGCAGGGTGTACGTCTCGAACTTCGAGAGCCCGGTCATCCGATAGTCCAGCGTCTTCCCCGGCTCGTTGTGCAGGAAATTCTCGCTGCAATAGACCGCCGCCGGAGCCGGATCGGCGACTCCGGCCAGGTCGATCGCGCTGTCCAGCGGCGGTTCGATGGCGTTCACGCGCCCGCCCGCCCAGGCCGTCCACTCGTGATCGCCCCGTTTGATCGTTCCGCCGCCCGCATTCACGCGCGGCGAGATCGCGGCGAAGATTTGCGGCAAATAATCGTAAACCGGGTAGACGCGGGAGGTGCCATTGTCGTACTGCGTGAGCGCCAGAATCGCGCGGCAGTAATACAGCTCTGTGCTGTCGAACAACCAGCCCTCCTGGCAGGCTTCCGGCGCCTCGACCAGGCTCCGCCGCACCGATGTCCTCGGCGACCCCGTGAAATTGACGCCCACGATCCGCCCCTCCAGAAACGCGGGCATGCCGGAATCCATATAGGCTAGTTGCGCGCAGTTCTCGCCCAGCCCCGGCAGGTCGCGCCGGAATTTCCATTCCAGCCCGTGCTGCGTGGCGTTCGAAATCTGCCCCAGCCCCCAGCGCAGGCGGTAATCCGGATCCACCTCGCTCCACCCCTTGATCCGCCCCTGGCCGTCCCGCACCGGCTTCTTCACCGCCGCGCTCATCCCGTAGACCCGGATCACCTCGCCCGTCCGCACCGCCGACTTATGGAGTTCCGCATAATCGGGAAAGGTTCCCGGGATCTTCACCAGGGCGAGATCGGTGTTCGGAATCCGCACGGTTCGCTCCAGCGTGTGCATCACATTCTTGTAGCCAAACCCCACCGCCGAGCGGATGTGAGCCGAGGTGATGAACCAACTCGGCGCGATGGCCCCGCCGCCCGCGCCGGAATATCCTCCGATGGCATCGCCGCGCGCGTAGGCCTGGTCGAAGGAAATCGCGTTGTGATTCTTGTCGTACGGCTCCGTGTTCAGCGGAAAGATCAAGGCCTGCACCGAAACGGGCGTCGCCCAGAGCCAGATTCCGACCCCGGCCAGAAAGAGAGATTTGGAACAGTTTCGCGTGCGCATAGATTTTTTTGTCAAGTCCACCCCGGAATGATGCAGATTGGACGAACAGCGGGGAAAAACAATGGCATTTCGGCGACACGCGGCTTGTCCTTCCGGCCCTTCCCGACCCGGGCGGATCAGGATTGTGGAGCGCTCCCCCGGAAGTTTTCCCTCCCGGACTTCAGCCGAATGCGGATGGAACTCAAAAATAAATCGCTTTGCCGAAAGCTGCCGCCCTTGGGCGGGATCGCCTTGAAATCTCGGTGCCTGTTTTCCAAGTCATTGACCATCAGCAATTTGCGTATTTTAATAAGAAAGGCAAATTGCCGGATCGCGACATGCTCAAGCCGGGTTGGGAGACGTTCGATAAACGCGATGCGGTTCGTGCTTAAAAAACTCGAAAATATTTCGATTTTGCTCTTGCGTGGGATGGCGAGATTGATAGGATCGCCCCCGAATGAACCCATCAGCCAGTTCCGAAGACCAGAGGGACAAGCATGCGGTCGCGCTTGTTCAAAAATAAAGTATTGACATGTTCTTCTGGTTTTGCGAGAGTGGCACTACACACGGAAGATAACAGAACAAAATGAGAACCAAAACACTACTCCTTACGGCTGCGGTCAGCGCGGCAGGCGTCGCCACCTCGTTGGCGCAAGCACCGGTTTACTCGGTGAACGCGGTCGGGTATGTCAATACCACCCTCGTTGCCGGGTTTAACCTTATCTCCAATCCCCTCGATAACAAAGCCCCGAACGGCAACGTCATCAAGGAACTGTTCAAGACGCTCCCGATCAACTCGATCGTTTACAAGGTCGATGGCGGCAGCTTCAAGAACGCGACGATGGACGAATTCGAAAACGTCCTCATCGGCGCGGCGGCAGACCTGACGTTGATGCCGGGCGAAGGAGCCTTTGTTCGTCTTCCGGGCGGCACTCCGAACACCACTGTGACCTTCGTGGGCGAAGTTCCCCAGGGAACGCTCACCGTCACCTTGAACACGGGTTTGCAGATCGTCAGCTCCAAAGTTCCCCAGGCGGGCACGGCGACGGCGCTCGGTCTCGCGGGCGAGATCAATGACCGTCTGTTCCACTTCTATGAAACGGATCCGGACGGTGCTGGCCCGATCGCCGCTCAGGCGTATCGCATCAGCACGTTCGACGAATTCGACAATGCTTGGGTTCCGGCGCTGAATGAGCTTGCGGTTGGTGAAGCTTTCTTCTATCAACGTGCGGCTGCTGGTTCGGCCTCTTGGACTCGGACTTTCAGCGTCAACTAAGTCATTGACTCAGAAATCGATAAAAACCATGAAAAAACTACTCGTCGCCATCGCCGCTGTGCTCGTCACGGCTGCGTCCTACGGCCAAGGGCAGATCAACTTCAATAACCGGGTTGCTGCCGCTAACATCAGCGCTCCTGTCACGCTGCCTGGCGGCGCAGGCGCTGGAACCGAAGCTGGTATGAAGACCCAGCTCTTCCTGGTCAACGGTGCAACCAGAACCGCTATCGGCGATGTCGGAACCTTCCGCGCGACGCCTGCGGCCGCGACTGGC
The DNA here is from genome assembly GCA_964478815.1 of uncultured Verrucomicrobiota bacterium. GTDB lineage: Bacteria > Verrucomicrobiota > Verrucomicrobiia > Limisphaerales > SXQI01 > DASVNK01. The sequence goes on along the minus strand of CAYZKY010000098.1, from coordinate 1,342 downwards.
TTCATGAGCCAGAGCGTTACGGTCATCGTCCCGGGCATTGATGTCGGTGGCTCCGCCACGGTCGTCATGCGCGCTTGGAATGGTGCCGCCTATGATGGCTCGCTCATCTACGGTGAATCCGCTCCAGTGACCGTCACCCTCGGTGGTGGCACGGGCGTTCCGGCTGACCTCGTCGGTCTGCAAGGCTTCGTCCTCACCGTCGTTCCCGAGCCCTCCACCATCGCGCTCGGCGTCCTCGGTGCGGCAGCTCTCCTGCTCCGCCGCCGTAAGTAATTGTTCGTGTGTTCTCATGGAGCCGCCTCGTTCGAGGCGGCTCTTTTTTTGCCCGCATCAAAAAAATAGGGGGGGGTGCCTGCCTCAGCCAATCCACACTTCCATCGGTGCCCAAAAAAGAAGGGGGGGTGCCAGCCGGGCACTCGAACGGTCACCCGATCCCATCAATCAAAGCCGCCCAACCGCCGTTTCCTTCTTCAGCTTCTCCGCCTCGTCCCGAACGAGCCTCGAAACTCGCAATTTGGCCAGAAAAACCTGAGCCCGGCTGACGCCAAAGGCTTCGACGACCCGCTGGGCCGGCCACTGCTTCAAAACGTAATGTTCGAAAAGTTGGAACTGCTTCGGCTTCACCCGCTCTTTGACCCGCTTGACTGCGGCATCCAGAATAGCTTTGCTCCACTCCGCTGACACCATGGCTTCCTGATCCGGCGTCTGGGGATCGACGAGCCGATCCATCGTCGCCGTCGAGGATGTCCGCCTCCTGGCCGGTCGGTCGGCGGCCTGCGGCTGTCGTTGCCGCTTGCGGCGGTAATCATCGATTCGCCAGCGCGTCGTCTGCGCTAGGAAGCCGCGAAACCTGCCCGTTTCCGGTTTGTAGTGAAAGTCTCCCGACCGGATCTTCTTCCAGATCGTCAGCAGCGTTTCCTGCGCCACATCTTCGGCTTCGTCATGACTCAGGTTGGCTTGCCGGGCTTGCTGGTAAATCGATTTCCGGTAAATGGAGACGAACTCCTCCCACGAAGCCGTGTCGTCCGATTTCTCCAGTCGGCTCAAAAGGCTCCGTCGGGTCCGGGGGCGATCCTCTGCGTCCTTGGCCATAAGCGCAGCTTGGCCAACCCCGCCCCGCGAGGCAAGCCCGATTCGCCGTTTTGCCCCGTTTAACCTGCGGCCGCGTTCCTTTCCCGCGTTCCTTTCCCTTGCCTCCCATTCTGAACCGTGTTAAACAATACCCAAATTCACGCCAAGTGGCTACGTTCCGGAAGCGCGAAAACTCATGGCGAGCGGAGGTCTTCCTCCGCGGGACGCGGGAGTCAAAAACCTTCGACACGAAGGCCGCCGCGAGGGCCTG
>CAYZKY010000097.1:0-24953 GCA_964478815.1 uncultured Verrucomicrobiota bacterium | reverse complement strand
TGTTCTCCGTGTCCTCGGTGATCTCTGTGTTAAACTCGGCGCCCCCCTCCCGGCGCGCCCCATCCTGCCACCGCCAATCCATCGCGCCTACCCCCACGGAACCCCCGTAAATAGGACTTCCTGCGCCCAAAATGACCCGCCCTTCACCGCTCTTACCCCCCCTCCCGGCACCCAGGAAGTCTACATTTCCGCCAACCGAATCCCACCAACCTCAAACTCCACCTGGGCTTCCCCCCGCTGGCTGCCGGCTTCGCCGTCACCTCCACGGCCCGCTCCGAAGAGTCACACCGTATTCAAGGCGACCCTTTCCCGGAGTGTTGCATGCGCGCGATTTTTCGACGATGGTCACCACGATGAATGCAGTCCTGGCCCTGGAGGATGGAACGGTCTACCGCGGGCGCGGTTTCGGCGCGAGCGCCGAGGCCTGCGGCGAGGTGTGCTTTAACACCTCCATGACCGGCTACCAGGAAATCCTCACCGATCCTTCCTACAAAGGGCAGATCGTCACGATGACCTATCCCGAAATCGGGAATTACGGCATCAACCTTCAGGATATCGAATCCTGGCGCCCCCACCTGGCCGGTTTTGTCGTGCGCCAGCTCTCCCCCGTGGTGAGCAACTGGCGGGCCGATATGACGCTCTCGGAATACCTCAAGAAGAACGAACTGCCCGGCATCGAAGGGGTCGATACCCGCGCCCTCACCAAAAAGCTGCGCGTCGCCGGGGCTATGAAAGGCTTCATCTCCACGAAGACCATCACCGATGCGGAGGCCCTCGAACGCGCCCGCGCCTGGCCGGGCTTGGTCGGCGTCGACTACGTCCGCGAGGTGACGCACCGCGAGTCGTTCATCTGGGATGAGAACGACCGGGACAGCGCCGCCTTCCGCCTGGTGCGCGGGAGTTCCGCCACCGATAATCCGCGCCAAGCCCGCGCGCCGCTGCCCGCCGCGGACCTGCCGATCGTCGCTTACGATTTCGGGATGAAATACAACATCCTCCGCCGCTTGCGGCAGCGCGGCTTCAAGGTGCGCGTCGTCCCCGCCGGCACGCCGGCCCGCGAGGCCCTGGCGCACAAGCCTGCTGGCGTGTTCCTCTCCAATGGCCCAGGCGATCCTTCCGCCCTGCCCCAGATCGTCCGCGAAGTGAAAGAATTAATCGATCACGGCGTCCCCATTTTCGGCATCTGCCTTGGGCACCAGGTGCTCGGCCAGGCCTTCGGAGGCAAGACCTTCAAGCTCAAGTTCGGCCACCGCGGCGCCAACCAGCCCGTCAAGGACCTCGAGACTGGCAAGGTCGAGATCACCTCCCAAAACCACGGCTTTGCCGTCGATGCGGCTTCGCTCCCATCCGAAGTAACCGTAAATCGAATCAATCTGAACGACCAGACCGTCGAAGGCTTTCGCCACAAGACCAAGCCGATCTACTGCGTCCAGTACCACCCCGAAGCCTCTCCCGGCCCGCACGATTCCACCGTCCTCTTCGACGAATTCCGCCAACTCATCGAACGCCGCGGGTGATCGACGGGTCGGCTTGGATAGCGCAGTATGATGTCGTCCGCCTACATCTTCGGATGTTTGCGGTGAAAACCGGTCTGGCGTTGAAAGAGATCGGCTGCGGCCAAGAGTGTGCCTTCGTCGAAGAGCCGGCCGATCAGCGTGATGCTGGTCGGTGATCCGTCCTCCTTGAATCCGTTCGGCAAGACCACGCAAGGGTGGCCGGTGAGGTTATTGGCCAGGCTGTTGTAACCATCCTCGATCGGCGCCACGTACAGATCGATCGATCCCATCAGCCGCGCCATGTCCTGAATCAGCAGCGCCCGGATGCGATTTGCCAGCACGTACTCCACCGCCGGAATCGTCCGCGCGGCGCGGAACTGATTCGGCCAGGCGTTTTCGGCCTGCCGCACCATCTGGTCGTCCCGCCCGTCGCGGGTGACCTCATCGAAGGCTGCGGCAGCCTCCACGGGCAGGATCAGCATCAAGGCATCCATCGGATACCGCGGCAACTCGATCGGCCGCAACTCCGCGCCCAGCTCCCGCAGCTTCGCCAGCATGTCCGCGCCTCCCGCCGTTTTCTCCACCGCCGCGAGGTGGCCGATCTTTAACCCCGCCAGATTCGTGCGCGGCGCGAATCGAAACGGCGCGGGGATGACGCTCGGATCGCGTCCATCCGGCCCAAAGATCGCATTGAAAACGAGCGCGCAGTCCTCCACCGATCGCGCGATTGGCCCGAGCTTGTCCATCGACCAGCTCAAGGCCATCGCGCCGCTCCGGCTCACTCGGCCGAACGTGGGCCGCAATCCGGTGACTCCGCACTGCCTGGCCGGCGAAATGATCGAACCCCACGTTTCCGACCCGATCGCGAACGGCAGCAACCCGGCCGACGTCGCGGCGGCTGATCCGGCCGAAGAACCGCTGGAACCTTCCTTCAGATTCCAGGGGCTGCGCGTCATGCCGCCGAACCACACATCCCCATACGCCAGTTCCCCCAGCGTCAGCTTCGCGCAGAGCACCGCTCCGGCCTCGCGCAGTCGCACAATCACCGCCGCGTCTTCGTCGATGACCTGATCCTTGAAGAGCGCCGAGCCCCACGTCGTCTTGATTCCTTTCGTCGCGAGCAAATCCTTCGCCCCGTAGGGAATGCCATGCAGCGGCCCGCGGTACTTGCCCGCCGCCAGCTCCGCATCGGCCTGCTCCGCTTGGGCAAGGGCGAGATCCTCGGTCAAAGTGACCACGCATTCCAGCATCGGCCCCAACCGCTGCAATCGCTCCAGGCAGAACCGCGTCAGCTCTACCGAAGTCAGTTGCCGGTTGCGGATCAGCGCTCCCAACTGCGCCACGGAGTAAAAGGCCAAATCCTCCTTCTTGTCCGGCTTGCGGACATTCTCCGGCGCGCTCCATCGAAATTCGGAAGCCCCTGTCGGCACCGAGAATCCGGCTGGTAACGGGGAGAAAAGAAGCGCGGGCGCGACAGAATTCGAGAGCGGCACTTCCCGCGCGGCTGCCAGGGCTTTGCGCTGGCCCGCCACGCGGTTCCGCATCAGGGCACGTTCCTCGTCATTGAATTCGAGCCCGACCACCCGCTCCCAGGCGGCAATATCTTCAACGGTGAGCGGCGCATCCGCGCCCAACACCGGGAGCCAGACCGCCAACAAAAGCATCCGGACGCAGCGCATAAGTGTATCGGCGGCCAGTGTGCGCAGATCGACCTGCCGCGGCAAGGCGGGCGATGGACTTCGGCGCCGGAAGTGGATCAAAGTGGCAGAGTCGGCTTCAGCAGCCTCTCCCTGGTCCGCTCTTAAACCTCCACCCGCCACGTTTGCAATCTTCCCCATGCGGGCCACTGCCCATCCTTGCGCGCGGGTTGGCCGTTGGCGCCCGCCAGCAGAACGGCGCGGCCATCCCAGGTGAACCGCGCGTGCGTGATCCGTTGCTTGGTGTCGATCGAGTGGGCCAATTCTCCATCCGCGGCGGCGAAGACTGCCGCATTCCAGGTGCCTTGGGCCTGCCGCCCGGCCATCAAAAAGTGTGTGCCGTCCGGGTGCCACGCAATTGTCTCCATCAGACCGGCTCCATGCTGTCCGTCCTTGATCTGGCCCATCTTTTCCCCTTTCCGCCAATCCCAGCGCTGCCAGGTCATCTTGCCATTGCCGGCCATGGGGTCGGTCATGGGCCCCATGCCGCAAGCGAGCAGAGAACTCCCATCCGGTGAGAAAGCCAGGCCGTAAATCCCGCCGCAGTAATGATGCGTTTTGACCGTTCCCCACGAGGTAAAGTCCGGGCTTTTCCACTCGGCCGACGGAGCGGACGTCTCTCCGTTCGTGCGCTCCGGTGCGGTTCCCGGCACGGGCCACACGCGCACCTCGCCCATCATGTTCGCCGCCGCGAGGTGCCGTCCATCGGGCGCGAAGGCGCAACTGAGCACGGGCGGTGCATGGTGGAATTCCGCGACCGGCGAACCGCTGCGCGTATCGAACACCTTCACCGATGGCTCGACCGCCGGCACCGGTTCGTACTTCCAGCCGCCGGCCAGGTACTGCCCCGTACAGGTGGCCAGATGCCGACCGTCGGGCGACAGCGCCAATTGCCAGTTCCAAAACGAGTGCGCATGCACGCGCCGCCAGCATTTCCGCGTCTCGACGTCATGCCACAGCAAGAGGCCGTCGTAACCTCCTGTAATCACCGTCCGGCCATCCGGCAGCAACACGCATCCGCTCGCATAAGACCCGTGGCGCTCCTCGAATGTCTCGGTCTTTCCCGTGGTCGGATCGACCTCGTACAGCGCCCCATCCGCGCAGGCGGCGTAGGCCCGGCGTCCATCGGGAGTGATCGCCAGCCCGAGCACGCCGGTCGGCAGCTTCTGATCGTGCGCAAATGTGAGTTTCATGGGATTACGCCAGCAACGCGCGGATCGGTTCCGCCTTGTTCTCGACCCGGTGGAAGGTCGGCAGGCCGGGCATCTCGAATTCGGCGTAAGGATCGAGCCCCAGCGCCTTGAAAATGGTCGCGAATAAGTTCTGCTCGTTCCACGCCTGCCCCACCACCTGCACCCCGTCGGCATCGGTTTCTCCCACCACCACGCCCCGTTTCAACCCGCACCCCGTCATCATCAGGCTCCACGCGTCCGGGTAATGATCCCGCCCGCGCGCGGCGTTCAGCCACGGCGTGCGCCCGAATTCGCCCATCGCAATCACCAGCGTCGAATTGAGCAAGCCGCGTTCCTCGAGATCGTTCACTAGATGGAAAATCACCCGGTCCAGTTCCGGCACCAACATCTGATGGATTTCGTGTTGGAACACATGATTGTCCCAGTTCATTCCGTTCGCCACCATCACGAAGGGCGCGCCGTTCTCGGCCAAATGCCGCGCCATCAGCGCGTGCTGGGCGAAGCTGCCCGGCCCGTAACGCTCCCGGTCCTTCTCCGGCAGGCGGTTCAGATCGAACAACGAGGCGCTGGCCGCCATGCCTCGCATCCGCTCGAAGGCCGCATTCTGGCTGCGCGCCACGGCGCTGCCGCGATCCCGCTCATACTTCGACGTGAAGAATTTGCGCAACGTCTCCCGAGCCTCTCGATCATGCTGCGGCATCGTATCGGTCGTGGCGTTCAGCAGTTGGGTGTAATCGCCCCCCAGCCGCACCGGCGCATGCTCCGCCCCGAGCCAGCCCGCCCAATTGCCGGCCTTGAAGGTCTCGAATTCGTTCCCGCCCGGAATCGGATCGAGCAGGATAAAGTTCGGAATCGGCTGGTCCAATTGCCCCATGGCGTGCGACAAGACACTTCCGAGCGTCGGCCGCGTGAACCCGGCCCGGTCGGGATTGCCGCGCTGCAGCAGCCCGATCGCCTGAAAGTGCTCCGGCTGCGCCGTTTTCATATTGCGCACGATATTCAGCCGGTCGGCGATCTGCGCGCACTGCGGCATCAACGACGAAAAGTGAATGCCCGGCAGCCGGGTCGGGATGCTCCCGAACGGTCCGCCGCTCGGCCGGCCGGGCTTCGGGTCCCAGGTCTCGAACTGGCTGGGGGCTCCGCAGAGCCAGAGTAAAATGCAGCGCTTTCCGGCCTTCTTTGTTTCGGCCGCGCGCACCGGATGGTGGAATAGCCCATGGAAACTCGTTGCCGCAGCAGCCGTTCCGCCAGCCAGGCCTTTCAGAAACAGCCGCCGGTGCAACTGGTGCTCATTCGGCCGGCATTGTCCCGGCGGGAGCCCCCCCGGTTTGGAATGCTCATCGTTCATGCGTGCGGTTTCTGGTTCCATGCTCATTCATGGTGTGGCGAGGAATTCCGCGCTCGTCAGCAAGGCCCACAAAAGATCGCGGGCGCCGGCCATTGCCGCGTCGGCTTTCGCTTCGCCCTGGTCTTCTGGAGATGAGCGGCCCTCCAGAAATGCGCGGGCTTGGGTCAACTCGACTTCGTCCGGTTTCCGGCCATACACCGCGAGAAAGGCCATTTCCGCTCTCTCCGCCGGGCTGGCCGCGGCGCCCATCCGTTCGAGGATGCCACCGGCCACCGGCTGCAACAGGCTCGTCATCAAAGGCGAATAAGCCAGGAACTGCGCTTGCTGGAAGGTAGCGTTATACTCTCGCGGCATCACGTCCGGCATCGCGGCGGTCACCGCCCGGCGCAGCGCCTCGTCCTCCGGCGGGAATCCCAACGCCACGCGCCAGGACCGCGCGAGCTGCTCCGCCATCAACGGCCGCTCCAGGGCTCCCGCAAAAGTTTCCGGAGCCACCGCGCCGTGGCCCAGCCCGTAGGCCCGGCTCAGGGCAATGCCCCGCCACAAACGTCGCACGTCGTGCCGGTGTTTCGCGAAGTCCTCCGCCAGCCAGTCCAGCAATTCCGGATGGCTCGGCGCGTTGCGCGCGTTCATTTCGTCCACGGGATGCACCAATCCCCGCCCCAGCAGTGCCGCCCAGGCGCGGTTGACGAAGGCGCGGGCCAGCAGCGGATTGTCGCGGGTGGCCGCATCGGCGAAGGCCGCCCGACGCGATTGCTTCGGCACCCGCACTTTCTCTTTCGGATCCAGGTAATTCTCGTCGCTGTCGGTCTCCTTCCCATCCCCGGCGGGCCAGACCTCGTCGAGGGTCTTCCCGGTCAGCAACACCACCTTCGCCGGTTGCGATTCTTTCTTGAGATTGGTGAAGTTGATGAAGCCCCCCACGGCGGATTCCCCGACCGACGAGCCCCCATCCACATTTTTGCTCCGGTTGTAGGCGGCCACCAGGCCCCAGTAATGCGCCTGCTTGATTTCCCGGGCCAGCGGATGGTCATGACACTGCGCGCAGTCGATCCTCGTCCCGTACACCACCGGAGCCACCGCTTCCGCGATGGCCTGATGTTCATTCCGCCGTTCGTACAAGAACCAGGAAGCGCCCTTGTCCTCCGGGCGGTTCGGCCGGCCCGCCAGGATCTCGCGCACCAGTTCGTCCCAGGGACGATTCTCCGCGAAGTTCTTTTCCAGAAAAGCCCACCACCCGTTCTGTTTGCGCCGATCCTCCTGCCGATCCCGTTTCGTGCGGCCCATCAGCAGGGCATCCCAAATCTCCCGCATCCGCACCGGAAACTCCGTTGAGGCCAGCAGACGATCCACCAGCTCCCGCCGTTTGTCGGGGCGGGCGTCGTTCAGGAAAGTCTCCAGCTCCGCGCCGGTCGGAATGCGGCCGGCCAGGTCGAGATAAACGCGGCGGCACCAGGCCCGATCCTCCAGCGCCGGGGCGGGCGTTACCTTCTGCCGCGCCCAGGCGGCTGCGAGGAGCCCATCGATCGCCTCGGTGACTCCTGCGAATTCCGGCACCGCCGCTTTCGCGGACTCGGGCGGCGGTTCCGTCACCGCCATCGCGGCGATCCAAGCCCGCACCGTCTCCCGTTCCACGTCGGACAACTGCTTTTTCGGCGGCATGTGCGGATCGGAATCCGCCGCCAGAAATTGGTACAAGCGGCTCTCCTCCGGCTTTCCGGGCACGATGGCCGGCCCCTCCTCCCCGCCCTTCAAGACCGCCTCCGGCGTATCCAGCTCCAACCCGCTCTTCTGCTCGATCGGCCCGTGGCACTTCACGCACTGCGTGTCGAACAGCGGCTGCACCTTCGTCACCCAAAGCTCCACGGCGGAACGCGCGGTTTCGGCTGTTGTGGAAGGACCGGCTGCGACAGTTCGGCTCAAGGGCGACGCCATCGAGAGCGTTGCGCCAAGCGCCAGGATCAACGTCCAGGAGCGATCGAACCGAAACCTGCGCCGACCGCTTGCGCTTCCAACCCCCATCATCCCGGATTGCTCTGTCGTTGACTGTCCCACTCGAATCCTCTCCGCTTCGTCCAGGGTCGAGAGGTTCTCACGAAGCCTCTCCGCTGATTCCGGTGGACTGCCCGAATTCTACTCGACTTCTCCCACTTTGAAAACCACTCATCTCTCCTGCGGGTTTGATCATTCCTGGCGACCGTTCCCAGGAACAAGTGGTGCGGGAAACAAGTTCCGTGCCGGCGGGCGGGCCGACAGCGAAAGCGACTTTTCCAGGGGGCGGGAGTTCCGCCGCTCCGCACGGGCAATCAGGCCAACGGTGATGCGAGATATTGGTGGGAGCCTCGATCCCTTAGGAAAAGCAGGCCCAACGAAAGAACGAAAGTGTTCCCGCACCCTTCGAGATAGTCGATGAAGTTTCGGACTGGCACCCGCGTGCCAGTAAATACAGGAATTCCACCCATGATCTCTGGATCGCAATGGAACACTTGCGACAATTCAAGTTTGGCCGTCATGGAGCACTTGAGAGGTGTTGTGCAATCACCCGCAGCCACAACGTCACTCGATCATAAAGCCGCAGACCAGTAATCATCACGCCAGGATGTTCTTCACGACGTGGCCGTAAACGTCGGTAAGGCGGTAGTCGCGGCCGCCGAAGCGGTAGGTGAGGCGGGTGTGGTCGAGGCCGAGCAGGTGGAGGATGGTGGCGTGGAGATCGTGGATGTGGACGATGTCCTGTACGGCGTGCCAGCCGAATTCGTCGGTCGCGCCGTGGATCATCCCGCCCCGGACGCCGCCGCCGGCCATCCACATGGTGAAGCCGAACGGATGGTGTTCCCGCCCATCAGTGCCTTCGGCCGTGGGAGTGCGTCCGAACTCGCCGCCCCAAATGACCAGCGTGTCGTCGAGCATGCCGAGGGCTTGGAGGTCGGTGAGCAAGGCGGCGATGGGTTGATCGACGGCGGCGCAGCGTTTCGGGAGTTCGTCGCGCAGGCCGCTGTGGTGATCCCAGGCATTGTTGCGCGGCGCATCGAAAAGCTGGATGAACCGCACGCCCCGCTGAGCCAGCCTGCGGGCCAGCAGGCATTGGCGGCCGAAGAGTTCGGTGGCGGGCTGGTCGGTGCCGTAAAGTCGGTGCGTGGCGGGGGATTCGCGAGACAAATCGAATGCTTCGGGCGCTTCGAGCTGCATGCGAAACGCGAGTTCGAAAGAGGCGATGCGCGCGTCGAGTTCGCTCTCGATGACCCGGTCTTGTTTGTGGAGTTCGTTGAGGTCCCGCAACGTGTCCAGCTTGGCGCGCTGGCGGGCCAAGCCCGCGGATGGGTCGCCGAGGTTGGCAATCGGATCCTTGAGATTGCGAATGAGCGTGCCCTGGAACGAACTCGGCAAAAAGCTGGAGGCCCACAGTTGCGCGCCCTGGAACACGGCGGCCGGACTGACGACCACGAACCCGGGGAGGTTTTGATTCTCGGTGCCGAGGCCGTAGGTGAGCCACGAGCCCATGCTCGGCCGCGAAAAGGCCTGTTCCCCCGTGCAGAGCTGCAACGCCGCGCCGGTGTGGTTGATATTATCGGCGAGCATCGAGCGAATGACGCAGATGTCGTCGATCTTCGAACCGACGCGCGGCAACAATTCGCTGACCGGAATGCCCGATTGGCCGCGAGGACTGAAGCTCCAGGGCGAGGCGAGGAGGTTGCCGGTCTTGGTGCGTTCGAGTTTGGGCTTGTCGAAGGGCAAGGGTTTGCCTTGGTCGCGCTGAAGTCTCGGCTTGGGATCGAAGAGATCGACGTGCGACGGCCCGCCCGGCATGTAGAGGAAAATGACGCGCTTGGCCCGTGCCGGATAATGCGGCGCCGCGATGGAAGGAAACGGTGCAGCCGTGGTGGCCGTGGCCGTTCGGGCCAGCAGATCGGTCAGCGCGAGCAGGCCGAAGCCGCTGCCCGCCCGCGCCAACCATTCGCGGCGCGAGTGCGGGCGGCCTTGGCGCGGTTCAGTCGAGATAGGCAAATTCATTGCTGCAGAGAAGAACGTGGGCCACTTCCCTCCAGGCGGTTTCGGTGTCCAGTTCCTTCGAGTTCTCGAGTAACCGACCAAGTGCCGTGCGTTCCTCAGGGCGAGCGGGGCGGGCGAACAAAAGCTGGCAGGCCCAGTCGAAGCACGCGGCCGGATCGCCCGGCGCTTCCCGGAGAATTCGGCGGGCGAGCGCGGCGGCCTGCTGCTGAACGAATTCGCTATTGAGCAGAAAGAGCGCCTGGGGAGCCACCGTGGAAACCGTCCGCTTCTCGACACACGCATCGGGATTCGCGGCATCGAACAGCGTGGAAAAGTTGCTGCGATCCCACCGAGCCGTCTGGATATAGAGCGAACGCCGCGCCGCCGCCAGGTTCGCGCCGGCGGGGCCGCCCGGTTGCGCATCCAGAGTTCCTGCGGCCGAAAGCATCGCGTCGCGGAGGGCTTCAGCTTCGAGGCGGCGCGGACTGAAGCGGGCCAGCCAGCGATTCTCGGGATCACGGGTCCGTTCGTTGGGGGCCGCGCGGCTGCCGCGCCGATAGGCCGCCGAGAGCATAATCCGCCGGTGCAGCTTTTTGAGGGACCAGCCCTCCTCGACGAACTGCGCCGCCAGCCAATCGAGCAATTCGGGATGGCTGGGCGGTTGAGAATTCAGTCCGAAATCGTTCGGAGTGCGCACCAATCCTTCGCCGAAGTGCCCTTGCCAGACACGATTGACGATCACACGCGCGGTGAGGGCATTCCTTGGGGAGGCGATCCAATCGGCCAGTTCACGGCGCCCGCTGCCTTTCGCGATACCGGGCTGCGACGGGCCGGCGAAGAAGGCCGGCATGCGGCGCGGCACGAGGGAACCGAGGCGGGTGTAACTCCCGCGCGTATGAATGGGCACGTCCTGGATATTCGGAAACAAGCTGCCCGGCATGCCCCCCTCGCCCACGGCCAGCGCCACCGGATAGGCGGGCGGCATCTCCGCCTGGATGGCGTCCCGCTCGCGGGTAAGGGCAAGGCGTTCGGGGTGATCGGCGGCCAGCTTGGGCGTGATCTTGTCGAGCGCCGCCAGCCTGGCTTTGACGGCTTCGAGTTGAAGAACGAGTCCATCGCGTTGAGCCGCGACCGAACGGTCCACCAAGGGCACGCGGCGCAGGGTGATCTCGCCGCCTTTGGCGCCCAGGGTCTCCATGATCCGGGTGCTGTAGAAAATGCCGGCGAGCGCGTAGTAATCTTCGTGCGAGACCGGATCGGACTTATGATCGTGGCAACGCGCACAACCGATGGTGAGGCCCAAGAATGCCTTGCCGACGGTATCGATCTGGTCGTCGACCATGTCGCTGAGCATCTTCTCCTTGTCGGCATCGCCCCGATCCCATGCGCCGTTTACCAGGAATCCGGTGGCCACGAGGCCGTCGGCGTAAAACGGTTTGCCGCCAGGATCGGGCAGGAGGTCGCCAGCGATTTGGTGGCGGACGAATTCGTCGAAGGGCAGATCGCGGTTGAGCGAATCCACCACCCAGTCCCGATAGCGCCATGCTTCCAGCGGTTCACAGCTTGCTGTTCGGGCGTCGGGGTTGCCGTCGTGATAGTCGGCGTAGCGCACCACATCGAGCCAGTGGCGCGCCCAGCGCTGGCCATAGGCGGGCGAGGCCAGGAGACGATCCACCACCCGGTCGAAAGCCTCCGGCGACGCGTCTTCCAGGAACGCAGCGACTTCGGCGGGAGTGGGCGGGAGTCCCGTCAGGTCGAACGTGGCCCGGCGCAGAAGCGTCCGCCGATCCGCGGGAGGCGCTTTCGCCAAGGAACGCGAGACTAAGGTGGCGTCCACGAAGGCATCGATCAGATTCGCCTCCGGGTTGGCGGGAACGGGTGGTTTCTGGAGCGGCTGAAAGGCCCACCAGCCCCTGGCCTTTTCCAGGATCGGGGAGGCGGCCGCCGGTGCCTCGCCGCGAACGGCGAGCCGGGATTCGAGGCCGAATCCGATCACCAGAGCAAGAATGATTCGCGGTGCGTTCACGCAGCGATGAGGCTCGGCCCAAGCGTAGGCCACCCCACCGCCTCCCGCAACGAAAGTCGCTGCCCTCCCTCCGCCAGCATCCATCCGCCTTTCGAAACGATCTCGAAGCTTTGGAACGCCTCACACCCCAATTGATTCGCCACTCAAATAAATCCGCGCTCTGGCGTCAGGACAAACGCATCTCAAACTCGAGGAAAACAGGATCGCTTGGAGCGAAGATCATTCGGGCGGGATGATCGAAAGAGGGCGAAATCCGGAGAGGGGCGTTCGCTCCAGGCTTGGCCAGCACCGCGATTCGTATCACACCACCCTGCCTGTCGGAACTTGGAGCCACCATGAACGAAGGGCCTGAGAGGGCAGAATGGGTCGGTGTGTCGACCGAGGCGAGCGCTTCGAGGAAAATTAGGTTGTAAGTTATTTATGGTTAATTGTTTACGTATTTTTATAGCCTGGTTTTTCGTGTGTCAAAAACGTGTTATTTCGTGTCATTCTTGTGTCAAAACGTGTCATCCTTGTGTTAGAACGTGTCAAAAAGCGTGTCACTCGTGTGTCGCAGCGTGTCATTGAACGGAGGCCGTCCCACAGTGGGTATGACCGGCGAAATGAGCTGCGTTGGCTCTGGCTTTGGCACGAGTGGGGATTGAATTCGCCGGGATCGTATGGTAAAGCATGGGCAGCTCTCCAACGGTGGCGTCCAGCCGATGGTGCCGAAGGACCGGCTACAGATTATGAATCGATCTCTGATCGCGCTGTTGGCGTGCCTGGCCGCCGGGCCCAGCTTCTCCGTTGAAACCACCTCGCTCACGCCGCTGCAGGCGGGCCGGATCACCAGCGTGGTGGGCAAGATCCTGGAGCAGGCCCACTTCCGCCAGGCCAAGCTGAACGACCAGGTCTCCGGGATGTTCCTGACGAACTACCTGACGACGCTCGACTATAACCACATGGTCTTCCTGCAGTCGGACATCAACGATTTCGCGGCCCGCTACGCCACCCGGCTCGATGAAGCCATCGCCGCCGGCGATACTTCTCCGGCCCAGCGGATTTTCGACCTCTATCTGGAGCGGCTCGAAGAGCGCACGCTCCTCGTGCAAAAGCTTCTCCAGCAGGATTTTTCGTTCGAAGAAGACGAAACGTTCCTCCCGGCCCGCAACAAGGAGCCTTGGCCGAAGGACGACGCCGAAGCCGCCCGCCTCTGGCGCTCCCGGATCAAATTCGAGCTGCTCCAAGGCCGCCTTTCCAAGGAGAAGCCGGAAGAAACGGCCGGGCTCATTTCGCGCCGGTATCAACGGCTGGAAAAGACCATGAAGGATCTCGAGAAGGAGGAGGTTCTCCAGATGTACCTGACCGCGCTCGCCCATGCCTACGATCCCCACTCCGACTACATGAGCCCGAGCGAGGCGGAGAACTTCACCATCCAGCACATCAATCTCTCCCTCACCGGCATCGGCGCCCAGCTCATCTGGGAGGATGGTTATACCAAGATCAAGGAACTCCTGCCCGGCGGCCCGGCCGCCATCAGCAAGCTCCTGCGCCCGGGCGACAAGATCGTCGGCGTCGCCCAAGGCGACGAGGAACCGGTCGACACCATCGAAATGCGCCTGAACAAGGTAGTCGGCATGATCCGCGGCAAGAAAGGGACCGAAGTCCGCCTCACGATCATCCCCGCCGCCGCGCCCGACGACAAAAAGGTCATCTCCCTGATCCGCGACGAGATCAAATTCACCGAGCAGTTCGCCAAGGCGAAGGTGTTCGAGTTCGAAGGGGAAAGCGGCCAGATCGAACGCCTCGGCTATATCAATCTCCCCCAATTCTACGACAACTGCGCGGATCACGTCGAAAAACTCCTGGAGCGGCTCAAGAAGGAAAATGTCCAGGGGGTGTTCCTCGATCTTCGTCGCAACGGGGGCGGCATTCTCGACGAGGCCGTGCAGCTCACCGGCCTGTTCATCAAGAAGGGTCCCGTCGTGCAGGTCAAGGAACCGCGCCGCGAAGCGCATGTGCTCGAGGACCGCAACAGCAATGTCGCGTGGGATGGCCCGCTCGTCGTCGCGGTCGGCAAACTAAGCGCCTCTGCCTCCGAGATTGTGGCCGCGGCCTTGCAGGATTACGGCCGCGCCGTCATCGTCGGCGATCAAAGCACGCACGGGAAGGGCACCGTGCAGCAGGTGTTGAACCTGGAAAACTTCCTCGACAATCGCGCCGTGCCCAACCCCGGCCGCCTCAAGCTGACCCTGTCCAAGTTCTACCGAATCGCGGGCGGCACCACGCAGAAGAATGGCCTGACGCCCGATATCGTCCTTCCGTCGATCTACGACTATCTGGACATCGGCGAAGCGAGCCTGGAGAACGCGCTGCCCGCCAACAGCATCGCTCCCGCCACCTACACGGAGATCGACCGCGTGCGCACGCAAATCCCCGAATTGCGCAAGGCTTCGATGAAGCGCGTCGGCGAAGGCCGGGATTTCGCCTACCTGCTGGAAGACATCGAACAGGTGAAGAAGCGGCAGGAGGATAGGCGCGTCTCCCTCAACGAAAAGCGCCGCCTCGAAGAAAAGGACCGGGACACCGCCCGGATCGAAGCGCGCAAGAAAGAACGCGCCGCCCGGGCCGCTCAGCGGCAAAAGATATTCGAGCTGGATGTGGCCGCCGCGGAACAGGGCAAACCGCTCGAACTGTTCAATCCCAACAAGCTCAAGGAGGAAAAGGCCTTGGCCAACCCCGAACCCGTCGCCAAAACTGCCGAAGGGGAGGAAGCAGAGGAAGAAGCCGAAACCGCCGTCGACGCGCAACTTAACGAAACGCTCGAGATCTTGCGGGATTACATCCGCTTGGGCGACCCGAACGGCAAACCGGCGGTCGCGCTGCGCGCCCCGGCAGGAGCGCCCGGCAAGGTCGCCGTCGAAGGCTCGGCCCAGGTCGACGCCTCGCCGAAATGACGGCCGCTCTTCCCTCCGAGGAATGAAGATGATCCGTTGGTGCCGGGCCATTGCGATGGCGTTGCTATCGCTGGCCGCTCCGTCCCAGGCGCAGGCTGCCCCGGCCGCGCGGCTGGAGGATCCGTCCTGCGCCTCGCCCAGCCGGTTTAATATCGTGCTTGCGGGCCGCACCGAAGCGGCCCGCCGGTTCCGCCTCGTTCAGCGTTCCGGCACTCTTTCAGCCCTGGCGGCCACGTCTCCCAGCATCCGGCTGCAGTGGGATAGGGACGCCTCCCGCCCGCTCCTGACGCTCGGCGGCCCCGCCGGGAAGAGCCTGCAACTTGAAGCCGCCGCCGCGCTCCCGGAACCCTGGCAGCCGCTCTTCGGCCTGCGCATGGGCACCGCGGAAGTCCAGTGGCTCGATGCCAGCGCCGCCGCAAACCAGCGCTATTACCGCCTGACGCTCCTGAATCCGATCCTGCACGACCTGGCTGATAACTTCCAATTGATCGACCAGGCCGGGCGTGCCCGCGAACTCTACTACCATACCGATCTCCGCGCCCTGGCGGTCGTCGCCGGCGGCGATTCCGAGGAACGGCTCGCCGAGGTCCTCCCGGCCGCGCAAGCCCTCGCGAACGAATACGCCGAGCGGGGGGGTCGCATCTGGGTCGTTTGCACCGACCCTCGGGCGACGCGCTCGAGCCTGGCCGCCCGCGCGGCCGCGAGCGGGACGGACATCCCTGTGCTGCATGATCCGTATCGACTGGCCACACGCTCCGTCCGCTTGACGAAGGAAGGGGAAGTCGCGGTGGTCCAGCCGATGGCGGAAGATCTGCCGGTGTTCAACATCTCCTATCGCGGCCCGCTCCGCACCCCTGCGGGAGATCCGGATCGCCTGCGGGAAGCGCTCGCGAAACTTGCCGCCAACGAAACGGTCGAGCATTTCCGCCTCCCAGCCGGCGGCGCGCCGCTGACCGGGCTCGACCGGCCTGTGCCCGATTACGCCACCGAGATTGCCCCGTTGCTCAGCCGCTACTGCGCCAACTGCCACCGGCCCAACGACGTCGCGCCCTTCGCGATGACGGACTACGAAACGGTCGCGAGCTGGGCGCCAGTCATCCAGCACGCCGTCCAGGCGAACGACATGCCCCCGTGGCATGTCGATCCCGAGTACGGCCATTGGAAAAGCTCTCTCGAAATGCCGGGCGAGGCCCGCGCCGCTCTCTTGCGCTGGCTCGAAGCCGGCGCGCCGCGCGGCGAAGGCGTCGATCCCCTGCCGACCACCACTCAGCCGGCCTCCGAAGCCGCCTGGCCGGCCGAACTGGGCGAGCCCGACGCGCTCGTCACCATCCCGCTGCAGTCCGTCCGCGCCGACGGGATCGAGCCGTACCGTTACCTGTTCGTGCAAGCGCCCAATCCTTCGAATGTCTGGCTGCGGGCGGCGCAAATCCGCCCTTCGAATCCGGCGGTCGTTCATCACTACCTGATCTGGACGGGCCGGGTCGGCAACCAGGGGCAGGACGGGTTGTTCTCGACCTACCAGCCGAGCATCGCCGGGTATGCGCCGGGCCTGAAGCAGCGGATCCTCCCGCCGGACGCCGGTTACTTCCTCGGCACGTCGAACTGGCTCACCTTTAACCTCCACTACACGCCCAACGGCACCGCCACCACCGACCAGCCGCTCCTCGCGCTGTGGTATCATAAAACGCCGCCCCCGAAAACGGCGCGCAGCCTCGCGATCAACAATGTCTTCATCCAGATTCCCCCGGGCGTGCAGGAGCAGCCCGCCTCCGCCGCCTGGACCGCGCCGCGCACCACGCGCATTGTCGGCCTGAACCCGCACATGCACCTGCGCGGCAAACATGCCCGCTACGAAATCGAATATTCCGACGGCTCCAAGCGAACGATTCTCTCCGTGCCCGACTACAGCTTCCGCTGGCAGATCGGCTACGAACTCGCCGAGCCGATCGAAATCCCGCGCGGCGCCAAAATCCGCATCCTGGGCGCTTTCGACAATTCGCCGCAGAATCTTTCCAATCCCGATCCCACCGCCACGCTCACCTGGGGCGATCAATCCACGTCGGAGATGTTCGCCATGTTCGTCGATATCGTCGAATAAGCGGCGCGGCCTTGGGACGTCGAAACATCGCTGGAGTCGCGCAACCGCCGAGCCTTTCCGCGTTCTCGAAAAAACCTCCCTCGACGCGAGTATTTCGTTCGACAAATCAGCCTCTCCCGTTAGATAGACTGCGGGCGGCGGCGCGGGGCCGCGCGGCCCGAAGAAGCAATGCACGCCGCCGCATTCCTGCAAGATTTGGCCGTGGTGATGATCGTCGCCGGATTCGTGACGATCCTCTTCCATCATTTCAAGCAGCCGGTGGTGCTGGGCTATATTCTCGCCGGGCTGATCATCGGACCGCATACCCCGCCCTTCCCGCTGATCCATGACGCGCACACGATCAATACCTTCGCCGAATTGGGGGTGATCATGCTGATGTTCTCCCTCGGGCTGGAGTTCAGCCTGCGGAAGCTGACCAAGGTCGGCATCTCGGCGTTCATCGCGGCTTTTCTCGAAATTCTGCTCATGGCCTGGGTGGGCTACGAAATCGGCCAGTTTTTCGGCTGGGGCCGCATGGACAGCATCTTCCTCGGCGCGATTCTCTCGATTTCTTCCACGACCATCATCGTCAAAGCCCTGGGCGAACTGGGCAAAACCAAGGAAAAATTCGCGCAGTTGATCTTCGGGATTCTCGTCATCGAAGACATCCTCGGCATCGCCATGATCGCGCTGCTCTCCAGCATCGCGCTGACGGGCAGCCTCAGTGTCGAGGAAGTGGGCCGCACCCTGGGGCGGCTGGGCCTGTTCCTCACCGTGGTGCTGGTGGCAGGGCTCATTGCCGTCCCACGCCTCATCGGGTATGTCGCCCGGTTCAAGCGCAACGAAATGTTGCTCGTCACCGTGCTGGGGCTTTGCTTCGGCGTCTCGCTCCTGGCCATCAAGATGGGTTACAGCGTCGCGCTCGGAGCGTTTATCATCGGAGCGATCATTGCCGAAACGCGCGAAATGCACCGCATCGAGGGGCTGATCGAGCCCGTGCGCGACATGTTCAGCGCCGTGTTCTTCGTGACGATCGGGTTGCTGATCGATCCCGCCTTGCTGCGGACCCACTGGGTGCCGGTGCTGGTCATCGTCATCGCGGTCGTCGTCGGCAAAGTGTGCAGTTGCGCCTTCGGCGCTTTCATGGGGGGCAACGATACCCGCACCTCGCTCCGAGTGGGGATGGGGCTGGCGCAAATCGGCGAATTCTCCTTCATCATCGCCTCGCTCGGCCTGTCGCTGAAGGTGACCAGCGAGTTTCTCTATCCCATCGCGGTGGCAGTTTCGTCCATCACCACGCTCCTGACGCCCTATCTCATCAAGAGCGCGGACGGTTTCGTGAATCAATTCGATCGCCTGGCCCCGCGCTCGATCTTTAACGCGCTGAACTTGTACACCGACTGGGTGGGCCGCCTCGGCCGGCGGCACACGGGTCTCGCGATGAAATTGATCCGGCGCTGGGCGGGGCAGATGATCCTGAACGCGGCGTTGATCGCCGCTGTCTTCATCGCGGCGGTTTTCCTCGAGAAGCATCATCCGCCCTGGCTGAAGCAACTCGGCTTGGATAGGCAATGGATTAAAGCCCTTTACTGGCTGGCTGCCGTCATTGTCTCCCTGCCCATGTTCATTGCTACGACGCGCAAATTGCAGGCGCTCGGGTTGTTGATCGCCGAACTGAAAGTCACCGATGCGGCCGCCGGGGTAAACGCCAAGGCCATCCGAGCTCTAGTGGCTCAGATCATCCCCATTGCGGGCGCGATCGTGCTCGGCCTCTTTGCGATGGTGCTCAGCTCCGCGCTCCTGCCCACCTTCAACCTCTTGATCGTCATGCTGATGCTGGCGGGGCTGATCAGTTGGGTGCTGCGGCGATCTTTCATTAAAGTCTACGCCAAGGCCCAAGTGGCACTCGAAGAGACGTTTGCCGATGCCCCCACGCCGGTCGAACACGCGGCGCCGGCTCCCCTGCCCTCTCTGCTGCGCGAAGCCAACCTCGAAACACTCGCGATTGCCGAGCATTCGTCCGCCGCCGGGAAGCTCATCCGAGAGCTGCAACTCCGTGCCGAAACCGGCGCCAGCATCGTCGGCATCGAACGCCCCGGCGAAAAAATCATCAATCCCGGTCCGGACGAGGAACTCCGCGCGGGAGATCAATTGCTCCTCCTCGGCAGCCGCGCGCAGCTCGAAGCCGCCCGCACCCGCCTGGGCAACGGCACCACACCTGCGCACTGAGCCTCCTCCCCGGCCCAAGGTCCCGCACCGCGCGTTCTTCACTCGCCCATCCGAACTTCCGGCTGACTTACGCCGAGTTCCGTCCTACAGTCGCCTCCGAACGTGCTGCTGCGACCGTCCAATCGAGCGGAACTTTGTTCTGCACTCGCCCTTGCTTCGTCCCGAAGGGAGCGTCTTGAGGCTTGCGATCTTTCTGCTCTGGCGGCGCTGGTCGACCATCAGCCCGCGGACATGACGGCCACGGTCGAGGCGGGCTGCACATTGGCCCGTCTGCAGGCCGCTCTCGCCCCCGCCGGACAATGGCTCCCCCTCGATCCGGCCCACCCGGAGCAGACCACCATCGGGCGCTTGCTCGCCTGGAATCTCAGCGGGCCCCGCCGGTTGGGCGGCGGCACCATCCGGGACTACCTCATCGGCATCACGGTGGCGCTGCCCACCGGGCAACTGATCAAAGCGGGCGGCAAGGTCGTCAAAAATGTGGCCGGGTACGATCTGTGCAAATTGTTCGTCGGCGCGCGCGATACGCTCGGGATCATCGTCGAGGCCACTTTCAAACTGCGGCCGATGCCGGAATCGGAGCAAATCTTCGCGGCTCAATTCGGCAGTTTCGCCGAGCTGAGGCAAGCCTGCCAGAGACTGGTCTCTCTCCGCTGCGACCCCGTGGTGCTGGACGCGCACCGCTTCGCGCCGGGAGGTTCGATCGACCTGGCCATCGCCTTCGCCGGCACGCGCGAAGATGTCGCCGAGCAAGTCGCGCGCGCCGGCACCGTCGTTCCGTTGGCACCCGCCAGCCTCGAATACGACACCGCCTTTTGGAGCCGGCCGGGAGCGGTCAACACCGCCTCCGTTCTTCCTTCGCAAGCGGTGGGAGTCCTCGAAAAATCGGGGGCCACCGAATTTCTGGCCCGGCTGGGCAACGGATCGCTCCATCTGCGCGGCGGTTCCCGCCCGCCCCCTCCGCCGCCGCCCCAATTTTTGATGGACCGACTCAAAGCCGCTTACGACCCGGCTGGAATTCTTCCCGCCCTCGCCGCATGACCGCCACCGACGACCGTCCGCCGGAGTTTCTGGATGAGGACAAGGCGCTGGCCTGCGTGCATTGCGGGCTATGCCTGGGCGCCTGCCCGACCTACCTCGAGACGGGCCTGGAGAACGAATCGCCGCGCGGCCGAATTTACCTTATGCGAGCTTTGCAGGATGGCCGCCTGCCAGTCGACCATGCCAGCGTCCGGCATATCGATTTATGCCTCGGCTGCCGCGCTTGCGAACCGGCCTGCCCTTCGGGCGTTCAATACGGCACGCTTCTCGAACAAACGCGCGATTTCCTCGAGGCGAATCACGCCCGCTCGATCCCTCAGCGAATGCTGCGCCGCTGGGTCATCGAAAAGATTTTTCCCGAACCGGGCCGGATGAGACTCGCGCTGCTGCCGGCTCGTTTCGCCAAGGCCCTTGGCCTCGAACGCTGGCTGCCTGCTCCTCTGCGCGCCTCGCTCGCGCTGGTGCCCGACCGCATCACCGCGCCCGGGCTGCCGGCGTTCTCGCCAGCAGATACGCAACCCGCGCGCGGCCGGGTCGGCTTTATCAGCGGCTGCGTAATGAGCGTGCTCTTCGCGGAAACCAACCGCGCCAGCGTCCGCCTCCTGAATCGGGCCGGTTATGACGTCGTTGTCCCCGGCAGCCAAACGTGCTGCGGCGCTCTTTTCGCACACAGCGGCCAGCTTAACGAAGCGCGCGCCCGGGCCCGGCGCAACATCGAGAGCTTCGCCGCCGCCAAGGTCGACACGATCGTCATCAACGCCGCTGGTTGCGGCTCCACGCTCAAAGAGTACGGCCACCTGTTGCATGGCGATCCCGATTGGGAATCCCGCGCCGAGGGATTCAGCGCGCGCGTCGCCGATCTATCTGAATTCCTGCTCCGCGCCGGTTTCCGCCCCACGGCTTCGCCGGCCGCGGCCAGGGTCACTTACCACGACGCCTGCCATCTCGCCCACCCCCAGCGGATCACCCGCCCCCCGCGCGATCTGGTCAAAGCCGTCGCGGGTTCGAATTACGTGGAATTGTCGGAGGCGGATGTTTGCTGCGGGAGCGCCGGCAGCTACAACCTCACCGAACCGGCCATGGCCCACCGCCTTCAACAGCGCAAGCTGGCCCACATCCTGGCCACGAAGGCCGAGATCGTCGTTACGACCAACCCTGGCTGCCTCCTCCAAATCCAGGCCGGACTGAAATCCGCGGGCCGCACCGACATCCGCGCGTTGCATCTCGCCGATTACCTGGCCGCACAGCTCCCACCATGAAGATCGACGTGTGCTTTCACTCCTATTTCCGCGACCTGGCCGGCTGCCCGGGAACGCAGGAGGAAGTCCCCGCCGGCACGACTTTGGGCACGCTTCTGGACAAAGTCAGAGCCCGCTATCCACGTTTGCAGGAGATGGCGCGATCCACCCTCGTCGCCGTCGGCGTCGATTATCAAACGCGCGAATACATCCTCCAGGAAGGCGACGAGGTATCCCTCTTTCCGCCCGTCCAAGGCGGCTGAACTGTGAAGGCGATTCGTGGCGGCCAACCGCTCGTCCCGTGGGAGGGGTCAGGCAAAGATATCGTAGACGACGCGGGCGCCTTCGAAGCCAGTGAGGCGTTGGTCCAAACCCTGGAAACGATACGTCAACTTGTCGTGATCCAACCCGACCGCGGCCAAGATCGTGGCATGAAGATCGCGGACATGGACCTTGTCCACCGCAGCTTTGAACCCGATTTCGTCCGTCTCTCCGTAGTGCGTCCCGCCTTTGACGCCGCCGCCGGCCATCCAGACCGTGAAGGCATGCGGGTTGTGGTCGCGCCCCGGTTTATCGCCCTTCTGCGAGACCGGCAGGCGTCCGAATTCTCCACCCCAGATCACGAGCGTGTCCTGCAACAACCCGCGCGCTTCGAGATCGGCCAGCAAGGCCGAGACGGGTTGATCGGTCTCCATCGCGAAGCCGCGATGATTACCGACCAGGTCGGCGTGGCAATCCCAGCTCAACTGGTTATCCATGCCGCCCGAGTAAATCTGCACGAAACGCACGCCGCGCTCGACCATGCGGCGGGCCGTGAGGCACTGCGCCGCGAAATGGGAGCAGTGCTTTTCCTCCAGGCCATACAAGCGCCGAATATGTTCCGGCTCGGAGCGAACGTCGAAAGCCTCGGGAGCCGCGGTCTGCATGCGGTAGGCCAGCTCGAAACTCTCGATGCGGGCGGCCAATTCGCTCTCGATGGGCGAGTTGGCCAAGCCCTGGTGGTTCAATCGATTTAACAACGCGAGTTGGGCGCGTTGACGCCCGTCGGAGAGCGAGGAGGGCCGCACGAGGTTATCGATCGGCTCGCCTTTGGGGCGCAGCCAGGTGCCTTGATAGACGCTGGGCAGAAATCCGGCTGTCCAGTTGTTGGCGTTGCCTTTGGGCAACCCTCGATCCAGCGGATCGCTCATCACCACGAAGCTCGGCAGGTTCGAGCTTTCGGAGCCAAGCCCGTAGGTGACCCAGGATCCCACGCTGGGAAAACCCATGCGAGTGACGCCGGTGTTCATCATGAACAAGGCCGGGGAATGGTTGTTCGACTGCGTCCAACACGAATGAATGAACGCCATTTTGTCGACGTGCCGGGAGAGATGCGGAAAAAGGTCGCTGACCCAGGTGCCGCTCTCGCCATGCTGCCGCCACGCGAAAGGCGACTTCATGAGCGGACCGACGGCGTCCTGAAAGAATCCGGTCTTGTTGTCGAAGTTGTCCAGCTTCAGCCCGTCCTTGCGGATCAACTCCGGTTTGTAGTCCCAAGTATCCACCTGGCTCGGGCCGCCGTTGGCAAAAATCCAGATCACCGAGCGCGCGCGAGGGGCGAACTGCGACGGGCGGGCGGCCAGCGGGTTCGCCGGCAGGGCGCGCGCCGCCGGAGCCAGGAGCGACGAGAGAGCCAGCAGGCCAAAGCCGCCGCCGGCTCGCTTCAACATTTCCCGGCGCGTGAGCGCTCCCCAGCCAGCCTCAGTTTTCATAAGCGAATTCGTTCAGACCGAAAATGACCTGGCAGAAATCGGCCAGCGCCTGCGTGGAAGAAGCCGGGTGTTTCTCAAGGGCATAGCTCTCTCGTTGGGCGGCCAGGAATTCAACCGCGTCATGCATCTCAGACCCCGTGGGCAGCCGGCCCAAGGCAATCCGATACGCCTGCTGCACCAGGAGGCGGTCATCACCGTCCGAGTCCGTGCTTCGGCGCACGCGCTCGGCAAAGTGAGCCGCCCAATCCCGCACCTGCGGACCATTCAAAAGCAACAACGCCTGCGGAGCCACCGTCGTTCGGGGACGCTCCCCCTGGCTGACCAGCGGCTCCGGGAGATCGAAGGCCACCATCGAGCCGATGAGCTGGCTGCGCTTGACCGTAAAGTAGATGCTGCGCCGCCGGCTCTTTTCATCCTTCGTCCCTGGCCCGTACATCGTTCGATCCAGCACTCCGCTCACCGCGAGGATGCTATCGCGAATGGACTCGCCTTCGAGGCGGCGCGGAACGCGGCGAGTCCAGAGTTCATTGCCGGGATCGGCGAGTTCCTTCGCGCGATCCGGCGCGGAGCTTTGGCGGTAGGCGGCGCTGGTCATGATCAGACGATGAATTGGCTTCAACCGCCAATCCGCCCGGATCAATTCGCTCGCGAGCCAATCGAGCAACTCCGGGTGCGTCGGCGGCTGGCCGGTCTTGCCAAAATCGTTTGGGGTCGACACCAGACCGCGGCCGAAATGGTGCTGCCAGAGTCGGTTGACGGCCACCCGGGCGAGCAGCGCGCCCGCCCCGCGCTGCGTGTCGGTCATCCAATGAGCGAGAGCGCTGCGGCGGCCGGAGTATTTTGCGCCCGTCGGCGGGGTCTTTTGCCACGCCTTCGCGCCGTCCGGGCTCTGCATCAGTACTTTAAGGAAATCCTGGTCGGCCACGCCATCCTTCAAATCGGTGCTGCCGCGCTTGAGCTGGTAGGTCTCCGGAAAGAAATCCGCGCCCTGCGTATGCATGCGGAGCGGCGTATAACCTTCGCCGCAGATCAACACCTTGGTGCGTCCATCCGGCTTCTTTTTGACATGATCTTCGAGCTTCGCGGACTGCTCCTTCCAGACAGAATCCCGCCGCTTCCACCACTGGAACAACGATTCCCTCTCCGCCGCCAGCAAGGCCTTGGGATCTTCCGAAGCGGCCAGCTTGGCGAGGGCTCCCGGAACCGGTTCACCCCCGAGTTGCGGCTTCGCCGCCGCCGTGAGAGCCAGACGCGGCCGCCCTATATTGTGCTTGTTATTGACCTCGAACTCCAGCTTGACCGAAATCTTGGCGCCGTTGGTGTAGGGCCACGGATCTTTCAAATGAAAAACCGCCGCGTGATCCTTGCCGACCTGTCCGTCGATCGCCCATCCGCTCTTGGGATCGTCATCCAACGCGGAGGCCACGGAAAGCCCCGTCTTGTTTTGTTCGAAATCCGCCTCGGCTGAGGCGAGTTTGATTTCCTTGAGGTCCTCGCTTTCGAGCGGACCGGCGTACACCCGGATCCGGCTCAAGGCGAAATTCCCATTCTCCGCGCGCCCTGGTCCGCCTTTCGGCATGGAGGGATGCGCCAAAGCGTCGAGCCGCAGCGCCTTGATGCCGGCCAGATGAGTCGTCGCTGTGAAAGTATACTCTTCCTGGGCTCCGTTCCGGCCTTCCGCGAGGAACGACCCATCTCCCAAGGATCGAAATTGCGCGCCAGCCTTGGAGGCCAGATCGCTCGGCTCCAGCAGCACCCAACCACCGGGGCTCAACTCCGCGCCGGCCTGCGCCAGCCATTGCTCGAAGCCTGGCCGCATCGACACTTCCTGCCGTCGGAGAGCCGCCTGCAGCGGCTCCCGTTCCGCTTCCCACTGCCGGGTCAGTTCGCGCGTCCGCGCCGGGGCGACATCCAGATCGACGACGCTCCGAACG
>CAYZKY010000096.1:0-25220 GCA_964478815.1 uncultured Verrucomicrobiota bacterium | reverse complement strand
TCCGATCCGGACCGCTCAGAAGACTCGGAAAAAATTAGATGCGTTGGCCCTGCCTGATGGTTTGATGGATTTGGCCGGGGCGGTGCGGGCGAAGGGCGCTGGCGGTTCCTTGGGATCGCGTCCGACGGGGGGTGATCTGGGCGTGGATAGAATTGACGCCGGATGGTCTGGAGGTACGCTGAGGGGATGGTCGTTAAAGTGATTCTGGAACGGGGCGAGGATGGCTATTTTGTCGCGCATTGCCCGGGCCTGAAGAGCTGCTGGTCGCAGGGCCGGACGCGCGAAGAGGCGCTGGCGAACATCCGTGAGGCGATGGAGTTGTATCTGGAGCCTGCCCCGGATCAGATGGTGCTGAAAGCGGGGGCGGAGTTGGTGGAATTGTCGTGAAGCTTCCGTTGCTGGCGACGAGAGTTCTGGTTGGTTCCTGATATAGACGGAAATCGGCGGTGAGGAACAACAATGGCTGTCCTGAACAACCCAACTCCTCTGGCGACCGAACAACGCGACGGATTTGCAACTTCATCGGCGAGAAGACGAGGGCTTTTAAAAACCGATCAACTGTGCGCTGCAAATTGCGAACCTCCTCTGCGAATCACCACAGCGCCAAAAGAGGTACGTTGGCAATTTGGATGGCACATTGATAACTTGCGTGCGCGGCACCTCTTAAATCTTAAGTTTAACACTATTAACAAACCAGCAATCATAGACAGTGTTCATTTAAAATCAGGAGCGTCCGGTTAACGGAGGGGCGAGCATCGGGAAGTCCTTTGGCTACATTCATTTGCAGGCGAAACGGCGTGTGACGCATTTGAAGCGCGGTGCGCGTTCGGGCAGGCTCCCGGCCGATGCACACCGGCCGCTTCGTTCTGTCGCAAATCCTCGATCTCATTCATCGCCAGACCTTGGATCGTCTCGTCGAGCGGTACGGAGCCGAGGCGCGCGTGCGGCACTTTGGCTGCCGCCAGCAGCTCATCGCCATGGCCTTTGCGCCGTTGACCTGGCGGGAAGGCTTGCGCGATATCGCCACCTGCCTGAATGCCCGGCCCGAGGCCCTCTATCACCTGGGCTTCCGCGAGCCGGTGGCCAAATCGACCCTGGCCGAGGCCAACGAACGGAGAGATTGGCGGGTGTGGGAAGCGCTGGCCCAGAGCCTCCTGGGCCGCGCCCGCTCGCTCTACGCCGGGGAGGAGCTCGGCCTGGAACTGGCGCACGCGGCCTACGCGCTGGACTCCACGACGATCGACCTGTCGCTGACGCTCTTTCCCTGGGCGCACTTCCGCCGGGCCAAGGGAGGCCTGAAGCGGCACACGCAAATCGATCTGCGCGGCCCCATTCCCACCTGCCTCTGCAGCGCGTCCGCCCGCCCGCATGACGTGCTCTGGCTGGACGAATTGGTGTTCGAGCCCGGGGCCTTTTACATCATGGATCGGGCCTACGTGGACTTCGCGCGCCTGGACCGGATCGCGCGCGCGGGTGCCTTCTTTGTCACGCGCGCCAAAGCGGGCTTGCGCTTTGCCCGCCAGCGTTCCCAGCCGGTCGATCCCGCCGAGGGCTTGCGCAGCGACCAGATCGGCCGTCCCGCCCTGGCCAAAGCACGCGCCGCCTATCCCTCACGGTTGCGCAAGGTGCGTTACCGCGATCCGGAAACCGGGCGAATGCTCACCTTTTTGACCAATCATCTGGAGATTCCCGCGCCAAGCGTGGCGCGGCTCTACCGGTTGCGCTGGCGGATCGAATTGTTCTTCCGCTGGATCAAAGGCCATTTGCGGATCAAGCATTACTATGGCACCAGCCCGAATGCCGTGAAGACGCAGGTCTGGATCGCCGTGACGGTCTACCTGCTCGTGGCCATCCTGCACAAGCAACTGCGCGTCCCCGGAATCCTGCACCGAACCTTCCAGCTTTTGAGCATCCACCCCTTCGAGAAAGTGCCTCTCCATGAACTACTTACAGAAGTCGACACCCCAAGTGCCAACATGTCGAATCACAACCAGTTGATGCTGTTCAACTTATAACCGGACGCTCGTGATTTAAAATTAACATATCATACTGTGGCGGGAAATTTAGCTCACCGGTTTACTTGGTCGAGTGCGCCAAGTCGAATCGCATCATTCTGTGCTTCCTCATAAATCCGTTTAGAATCTGAAAATCTGCCTGTGAGCTTGTATGCCCGTGCCAGTTTGATTTTTGCACGAGCAATACCGGGATCACTTGGATTCTTAGACAATGCCCGAACCGCATGTTCGAGATAATCTCTCGCGGTAAGCCAACGTCCGCAGCAAAGATATGCTAATCCCAAATGTGCCAGTGCATCTCCAAGCTGTTCCTCGGACTCTCCAGCATTCTCGCGGATTCGCAACATTGATCTGAAGTCCGATATTGCTCCAGGAATACAGCCTAGTCGCAAACGGATGCTCCCGCGGATAGCCAGTTCCCCGGCATTCCGACCTCCACTGATTCGAATTGCTTGCTTAATATATTCAGAAGCACGGCACAGGCACTGCAATCGGCGGATACCAAGTGGCATTAAATTCGCGATAGAGTAATAAGCTGACGAGAGCGGGCCGTTTGGCGGATTTGTATCGCGCAATTGCGCACGAACTATTGTCTGCGAGTTAAGTGGGGCGACTGTCCCAGCGTAAATGTGCCCGTGCCAGCCACTCCACTTTGCAGCCGATGTCCAGAAGCCCAACACCTTATCCCACAGAGGTAAAAAATCTGAGAGACGACTGTCACGCTGCACGTCCTTTGGAAAATAAGAGGCTGACATCAGTTCACGCGCAGCGAGCCACATTCGAGAAAGCTTTCGCTGCATTTCTGGAACGCTCTCGAAGTCCAGTAGGAGTGATTCTACCAGGTCCTTTTGCGGGAGTTTTCGTGAACTTGACTCAATTTGGCCTCCCAAAAAGAGGACATTGTCAGCTTCGGACCCGGGCGGTGCCTTTTCCGCACGAGCTATATAGTATTCCCGCACCAACCGCTGACGGAGAGGCCGACTGGGCGGTTCTTGCTGATGAATGTGACGTGTAATCAATCGACGCACTTCGTCAAGAATGGCTTTTGCAGGCATGGGTTTTCGACCGCGCCATTCCGGAATCGCAATGGACAAGAGACGCAATAAAAAAGCGAGTCGCGGCCCGGGGCAAAAGCCGTCCAGAATGAATAGATGCGGCCTTTTGCCCTGCATGGCGGACGCATACAGTTCAATCTCAAAATAGCTGGTGGCGCTCACCCAGTCAGCTATCTCAATTGGCGAACCATGCTCCTTTTCGCCATGACGAGCATCCGCCAGTATGCAAATGTAAAGCTCGGATTCGCCTAAGACTTCGACGAGCCGGTCAACCGCTTTGAGCCCTACGCCAAGTCCAGGTTCCGACCTTTCAGCAACCCATGCAACATCGCGCTTTGGGTTCGCCACCCGAAATGCGGCGAATTCGTCGGCATCCTTCAGGTCATAAAGCATTTTCCTCAGCCGCCACAGCGGGCTGCTATGATAATCAGCATAGCTGCTTTCAGTATAGAAAGATGAGATAAAGGCTACGGGCTTCACGATTCGTAATCAGCACCCTTCCCGACTGCTCCATTTGAATTCCTATCTAGGCTGCTTGTCAAGCTCGGCGTTTCTCCCATTTCGAATTGTTCCACAATTTGTCGAAGGATCGCCTGCAGTGTGCACCCTCATCGGCATCCTTGCGGCCCGGCAGCTATCATTTTCTTCGTCAATTCGAAACGTAAGTCCCGGCATGAGTGGCGAAGCCATTATTGATAATCGGGCCATCATTCTTTGCTTTTCTGAGCGCCGATGTTCCCCTAAGGACTCGGCAGAACACGATCCGGCGGAGGCGCGGCGGTTGGGGGAGTTGGAGGATGTGCACAGGGCGATTCTCGGGGAATTGAAGCGGAAATGAACCACAGAGGTGCGGAGGCACAGAGGGGGAAGAGATGATTGACCGCGGATTACCCGGATAGCGCGGACCCGAAATCGCAAATCGCAGGTCGCGGATGGAGGTGAGCGATGGGATTGGGATTAGAACGGGGATTGGGTGATGGATTTTGTTGATCTGGCGGGGGAGTTGGGTTCACTGGGGGCGGATGGCGGTGGTGCGTTATTTGGCGGGGTTGTCGACGGGACGGACGGTCCTGTGGTGCTACGCGATTTGGTATGGGGTGAATGTGGCGGCGCAGTTCGAGGCGCGGGCGGGGTTGTGGCTGACGTCGGTGGGGGTTAAGCGGGATTATCGGGATCGCGCTGGTAATCATCACGCAGTCGACGAGCCGGGGGTTGGCGAGGATCGATGGGTGGCCGTTGTTCCGGCTGTATTTGATGCCGTTCTGTGTGTCGAGTTTCGCGGCGCTGGTGAAGGATAAGGGGTACATTCTGGTGTTTCCGCCGAGCGGGACGTTGAATGTGGTGGGGCTGGGATTGATAGGGCTTTTCGTGCTGGTGGTGGCCGTCCTGAAGCGTGTCCTTGCGGACGGCCACGTTGAGGACAGGGTGGAGGGTTAACACCGAGTTCGCGGGGGCACAGTCGCTTGGTGGGCGGTCGGATGCTGGCGACGGGCGAGACGCCCGCCGCAGACAGCCGAGACGGCTATCACTACCCGGAACAAGGGCGACCTATTGCGAAGGAGCGATGATCGACACAATTCAGCGAACTCGGGTGCGGGTGGGCAGTTGACAGATCGCGCGCTCGTTGTATCACAAGCCAATGCAACATCTGATCCTCGGCTGCTGTGAGGCGCCGCCAACCTTCGCGCGGCGGGCTCGCTAGTGTCGGATTCTCGCCCAGCTCGTGCGCGCGTCCGGGTGGATGGCAAATTCTTCCGCCTGGGGGAGGAGAAATTCTTTCTCAAAGGGGTCACGTACGGCCCCTTCGCCCCTAACGAGAATGGCGAACCGTTCGGCTCGCTGGAGCAAACGCTGCGGGATTTCCGCCAGCTCGAGGAACTCGGCGCGAACCTGCTGCGGGTGTATCACGTTCCGCCGGGGTGGCTGCTCGATCTGGCGCTGGAGCACGGCTTGCGCCTGCTGGTGGACATTCCGTGGAACAAGCATCTCTGCTTCCTCGACGACGCGGAGACGCGCGAGAAATCCCTTGAGGCCATTCGCGCCGCGGCGGAGGCGTGCGCGCGGCACGAGGCGGTCCTGGCGCTGAGCGTGGTGAACGAGCTGCCCGCCGACATCGTGCGGTGGAGCGGCGCGGATGAGATTGCCCGGTTCATCGAAGATGCCATTCAGGCGGTGAAGGAGATCGCCCCGGACTGTCTCTGCACCTTCGCCAATTACCCGCCCACGGAATATCTCAAGGCGCTGAACGTCGATTTTTATTGCTACAACGTTTACCTGCACCAGCCGCGCCCGTTCGAGAATTACCTGAGCCGCCTGCAGATGATCGCCGACGCCAAGCCGCTCGTGCTGGGCGAATTCGGGATCGACAGCATTCGCGAAGGGGAGGAGGCCCAGGCCGAAATCCTGGCGTGGCAGATCGAACTAGCCTTCCGGGGCGGCCTGGCCGGGGCGATCGTCTACAGCTTCACGGACGAGTGGTACAAGGATGGCGCCCAGGTCGAGGACTGGTCGTTCGGGCTGGTGGGGATCGACCGCGCGGCGAAGGCCTCGTTTCACGCGGTGCAACGCCAGTTCGCCCACGCGCCGTACTTCCCGCTCGCGAGCACGCCGTCCGTCTCGATCGTGGTGGCGACGTACAATGGCGATCGGACGCTGGAGCTTTGCCTCAAATCGCTGCAACGGCTGAACTATCCGCACTACGAGGTGATCATCGTCGACGACGGGTCGACGGACCGCACCGCGCAGATCGTGCGCAAGCACCCGGAGTTTCGGTACATCAAGCACGCGCAGAATCAGGGATTGTCCGTGGCGCGCAATACGGGCATCACCGCCGCGACGGGGGAGATCGTTGCCTTCACCGATTCCGATTGCCGCGCGGACGACGACTGGTTGTACTATCTGGTCAGCGACTTGCTGCGCTCCGACTTCGCCGGGATCGGCGGCCATAATTTTCTGCCGCCGGACGACTCGTGGGTGGCGGCGGCGGTGATGGTCTCGCCGGGCGGCCCGGCGCATGTGATGCTGACGGATCGGGTGGCGGAGCACATTCCGGGCTGCAACATGGCGTTCTACAAATGGGCGCTCGAGGAGATCGGCGGGTTCGACCCGATCTTCCGCAAGG
Source organism: uncultured Verrucomicrobiota bacterium (assembly GCA_964478815.1). Taxonomy (GTDB): domain Bacteria; phylum Verrucomicrobiota; class Verrucomicrobiia; order Limisphaerales; family SXQI01; genus DASVNK01. Next base: position 19,029 of record CAYZKY010000096.1, on the reverse strand, counting down.
CGGGCGACGACGTGGACGTCTGCTGGCGGCTGCAACAACAGGGCTGCAAGCTCGGCTTCAGCCCGGCGGGCTTCGTCTGGCATTACCGGCGCGCGACCGTGCGCGAATACCTGAAGCAGCAATCCGGCTACGGGGAGGCCGAGGCGCTGCTGGTGCGGCGGCATCCCGAGTATTTTAATTGGTTCGGCGGCAGCCAGTGGCAGGGGCGCATCTACTCGCCGGCCAAGATCGGCGTCATCGCCCAGGCGCCGATCATTTACCACGGCGCCTTCGGCACCGGTTTCTTCCAGACGATTTACACCGGCTCGCCCTCCTTTACGCTGATGCTGGCGAACACGCTCGAGTACCACGTCGCGGTGCTGCTGCCGCTGATCGTGCTCTCGACGATCTTCCGTCCGCTCTTATACACGGCCCTGGCCGCCTTGCTCATTCCCATCGGGGTCAGCATCGCGGCCGGTTTGCAGGCCGATCTCCCCAAGGAGCGGACCCGCCTCGGTTCGCGCCTGCTCGTGGCCTCGATGTTCTTTCTCCAGCCGATCGTGCGCGGCTGGGCGCGCTATTACAGCAGCGTCCGCGCCCCGGCCTCGCGCTTTTCTCCGCGGGAGAACCTCCGGACGGCCATCCGGGAAGGCCCCGAAGATTCGTTCCGGCTGGTGGAATATTGGAACGAACGGGGCCTCGAACGGGTCGAATTCCTGCGGCTTCTGCTCGAACGGCTCGACGACCACGGCTGGCAAAACAAGGCCGACGCGGGGTGGAACCGATACGACGTTCAGGTCTACGGCAGCCCGTGGAGCCTGGTGCAGTTGATTACGGTCAACGAAGCGATCGGCCACGGCAAGTATCTGCTCCGATGCCGCGTCATGCCGGGCGGCACGCTCTTCGCCAAGGCGTTCTTCTTCGTCATGCTCGCGGCGGAATTGATCCTGATCGGCTTTCTCGGCCGCACCTATTGGTGGCCCTATCTGATTCTGCTTACGCTGCCGCTCTACATCGGCTTCCTGGCCAAAGACCAGCGCGACCTGGCCCGCGTCCTCAGCGTTTTTCTCGATGAACTTGCCATCGAGCTGAAACTGAAGAAGATCGAACGCGAACCGAGCCGATGACCCAATATCTCGATCTCCTCCGCCTCGTCCTCGACCAGGGAAAGTTCAAGGCCGACCGCACCGGCACCGGCACCTATGCCGTCTTCGGCGCGCAGGCGCGGTTCCCCCTGGGCGGCGGCTTCCCGCTCTTGACCACCAAAAAGCTGCATGTGAAATCGATCGTTCACGAGCTGCTCTGGTTCCTGCGCGGCGAGACGAACGTTAAATACCTGCACGAGAATGGCGTCACGATTTGGGACGAGTGGGCCCAGCCCGATGGCAGCCTCGGCCGCGTTTACGGCGCGCAGTGGCGCGACTGGCGCACGCACGATGGCCGCCGCATCGACCAGATCGGGCAGCTCGTCCAGCAAATCCGTGCCAATCCCGACAGCCGTCGGCTCATCGTCACGGCCTGGAATCCCGGGGAAATCGGCGAGATGGCCCTGCCGCCCTGCCACGCGCTTTTCCAGTTTTTTGTGCAGGAAGGGGAGTTGAGCTGCCAGCTCTACCAGCGCAGCGCGGATTTGTTCCTGGGCGTTCCCTTCAACATCGCTTCCTATGCGTTGCTGACGGTGATGGTCGCCCAAGTGACGGGCTTGAAGCCCGGCACGTTCGTCCACACCTTCGGCGATCTGCATCTCTATTCTAATCACCTCGATCAGGCCCGCCTCCAACTCACCCGGGAACCGCGCCCCTTGCCCCGCCTGAAATTGAACCCGGAAGTGACGAGCCTTGAGCAGTTTCGCTTCGAAGATTTCGAACTCACCGGCTACGATCCCCACCCAGCCATCAAAGCTCCCATCGCTGTGTAAACCCGAACTCCATCGACCCACCATGATCCGACTGTTGTCCGTCTTCTGCTTCCTCGCGATGGCTTCGTCGCCAGCCTCCGCCCAGAACACGCGCCGTCCCGAGGACGATGCCGAACTGCGAACATGGCTCGAAAACATGGTGTGGCATCACCGGTTTTCCGTCGCCGAAATCCAGTCCGCCACCGGGCTCGCGCCCCGCGAAATTGAATCTGCCATCCAGCGATTCTCCCTCAGCGAGGAGACCCGCCCCGCCCGTCCTCCCGGTTCCCCCCTCCGCGTCCTCCCCTACCCGGGAGGCCGGCACCCGCGCATCGGTTTCCTGGACGGCGCCGTCGATCCCCAGCGCGAAACCAAACTCAGCGTCTTCGCGCCGTGGGACGACCGCAGTTACGTCGTCGCCGATGTCCCGGAAGCCATCTGGTCGAACCTCGGCCTCACCTATCTCGCCCACACGCACGTCCCGACCGTCTGGTCGAAGGCCAGTGTGACCCTGCCAACGCTGGAATGGGAGCGCCGCGCGAATGGCGATTACTTCATGGAACGGAGCCTGCCCAACGCCATCCGCTTCGGCACGCAGGCGCGGCCCACGGCGGAGGCGCTCGTGATGAAAATGTGGCTGGTCAACGGCACCGCGAACAGGCTCACCGATCTCCGCGTCCAGAATTGCGTGATGCTCAAGGGCGCGCCCGAATTCGACGCGCAGACCAACGCCAACAAAGTCGCCCGCGCCCCGTTCATCGCCTGCCGCGCCGATTCCGGCCAGCGCTGGATCATCACGGCCTGGCAGCCGCTCCACCGCGTCTGGGATAACCCGCCCGTCCCCTGCCTTCACGCCGATCCCAAATTCCCCGACACCGCCCCGGGCCAGACCAACATCCTCCACGGCTTCCTCAGCTTTTACCAGGGCACCGACATCCAGAAGGAATTCGACCGCCTCGAGCGTGTGTGGCCTTCGTGGCGGTTTTGATGCCGTTTCTCGTCGGCAGCCGCGGAGGCTTGGGCCCGGAAAAAGCATCCCGGACCGCGAGCGAAGTCAGAGCGGGTTTTCCGTGATACCAAGCGCCCACGATTGGGAACAAAGACGAAGATCCAGCGTGTGGCCAGCTTGAATCCGTGGCGCGAAGCGAGAAGCACCCAGTGAGCGCCGGTAATGTCTTTGCTGCTGGCCACTGAAGGGAGGGCGCTGGACTGGACTGTGTCCGTCAGGAATCGATGCGACCGGGGTTGAGCAGCGAACCAAGCGCGGCTTGAGCGTCGGCGAAGGTGGCGCCATAGCCCGGGCTGAGGCTGATGCGCAAGAATCCCATTTGCGTCAAAGGCGCCGTGGCGAACGCGGTAAGGGAACCCAGCCACCGATTGGCTCGGACGTGGTCGGTGTGTCCCGACCAGCCGCAGGCCAGGAGCAGATTGATATCCAGAAGGTGACTCACGGAAGTTCGTCGAGCAAAGTCCTGACGTGCTCCGGAGTCATCGGCAGCGCCGCCTTGGGCGCGACCAAAACTGGGCGGCCGAATTTTCCCATCATCAAGCGGGCGCGCTTGGGCCGTGCGGGCTCCAGGATCAAGCGCTTTCCTTCGAGCGACATAGACACCGTATCGCCAGCCTCCAGGCGCAAGGCTTTGCGGAACTCGCTTGGAATGACCAACTGGCCTTTGGTGGACACTCGGGCGGTAACCATCAATGGGAGTCTTACGCGTCTTACTTGTCGAGCCAAGGAACCAACCTCTCACGAAGCGGCTTCTGGCAGAGCGCGCCCGCTCAAGGAGGTCACCATCGTCAGATTGATGAACTCCACATCCCCCTTCGGCTTCCAAAGGATGAAGACGCGTCCTTCCGGCTGCACCGAAACATGGTCGCCATGCGGCACACGAACCTTCCGGCCATCGGCCAGATGCAAGGTGAAGGCGTGCGGTTGAGCCGAATACTTGCGCAGCAACGTGGCGCTGATCATGCGATTACTCTGCTCCGAACTCCCTCGCCCGCAAGTCTTCCCTTTTCGTGACCTCCCCCCTTCAGCCATCCCCCGCGCGGCTGGCCAACGCGCGGCGCATCCGTTAAGCTCGCCGCCATGCCGCGCGAGTCCCTTGCCGCCAAAACCGCCCGCACCGCCCATCTCATCGACGGGCTCCGCCGCACTTATCCCGACGCGCATTGCGAACTGAACTATTCGAACCCGCTCGAACTCCTCGTCGCCACCATCCTCTCCGCCCAATGCACCGACAAGCAGGTCAATATCGTCACCGAAAGCCTCTTCCAGAAATACCGCACCGCCGCCGACTACGCCCGCGCCGATCCCGCCGCCCTCGAGCATGATCTCCGCCGCATCGGCCTCTTCCGCAACAAAGCCAAAAGCCTTCGCGCGTGCGGCCAGGCACTGATCGAGAAGCACGGCGGCCAAGTCCCGCAAACCATGGACGACCTCACGCAACTCGCTGGCGTCGGGCGCAAAACCGCCAATGTCGTCCTCGGCAACGCCTTTCACCAAAACGAAGGCCTCGTCGTCGATACCCACGTCGCCCGGCTTGCCGAACGCTTCAAGCTCACCGCCCAAGCCAAGCCCGAGCGCATCGAAGCCGACCTCATGAAACTCGTCCCCCGCGAACACTGGGCCATGTTCAGCCACTGGCTCATCTGGCACGGCCGCCGCCGCTGCTTCGCCCGCAACCCGGATTGCGCCCAGTGCGAAATCGCCGTGCTGTGTCCGTCGCGCAAAGCACCATGACGCCCTGGAGAATCTGGCGGAGCGGTCCGAGCGAAGCGGCCTGGAACATGGCCGCCGACGAATCGCTCCTCCATACGGCCGCCCGACTCGGCGCCGCTCCCATCCTCCGCTTCTACGCCTGGACCGAACCCGCCGCCACCTTCGGCTACTTCCAGAAATGGAGCGACGTCTCGGCGTGGACCCCCCTCCGTCCGCTCGTTCGCCGCCCCACCGGCGGCGGCCTCGTCCCCCACGACCGCGACTGGACCTACAGCCTCACCGTCCCGCCCGCCCATCCGTGGTATGAACTGCGCGCCGAAGAAAGCTACCGCCGGATGCACGATTGGATCCACCGCGCCTTCGCCCGACTGCAGATTTCCGCCACCCTCGCCTCCCAGCCCATCGCCGGGGCCGGCCAATGTTTCGCCGGAGCGGAGAAATTCGACCTCCTCCTCGGCAGCCGCAAAATCGCCGGAGCCGCGCAGCGCCGCAACCGCCACGGCTTGCTCATCCAAGGCTCCGTCCAGCCCCCCTCTGGCGGCCCCTCTCGCGCCGCCTGGGAAGACGCCATGTTCGTAGAAGCGACGGAACTCTGGGCAACGGAATGGATCCCCTGGGAGCCGGATGCCTCGGCGCTCGCGCACATCGAAGAACTCCGCGCCGCGAAGTATTCGAAATCGGAATTCAACCAGCGGCGGTAACCTCTCGCCAACTCAAGCCGCCGCCGGCGCACCCGGCCTGATGCGCTTTCAGGGCCGGAGCCAGCGCGGCCCGCAAATCGTAGTCGTGCCGCACGCCGGACCAATAGCCGGGACTCAGACCGAAATCCCGATCCAACCGCAGACCGATCTGAGGCGTGACCGAACGCGTTCCCCGTAAAACGGCTTTGAGGTGGACGAGGGAAATGCCTGTCTGCTCGAGAATTGCCCGCTCAAGAGAATCCCCGGATGCGGAAAGGCGAGTTTCATCATTCAGCGATAATCGCAGCTTTCAACGTGCGCTACCCGAGATGCCGCCAGCCGCGAGCCGGCGCTTAAAAGTACCGCACGAAGGACTTGGCCTTGAGCTGCTCGACCCATTGCTTGCGCACCCGGGCGCTCTCTTCGGATTTGAGGGTGTCCTCGATTACGTCGCGGACTTCCGGCAGGGTCTTGGTGTAGGAAACCTTCTTGTCTTCAACCAGCATGATGTAAATGCCGGAAGGCGTTTCGAGCGGCTCGCTATATTTTCCGGGATCGAGGTTGAAGGCCGGGCTCGCGAGATCGGTGCGAAGGACGGATTTCTGCACCCATCCCCAATCGCCGCCCTGCTGCGCCTGCGAACCGTTGGAGTAAATGCGGGCCAGCTCCTCGAACGGCACCCTCTCCTTGAGCTTGGCCGTGATCTCGTTGGCCAGCGCCTTCGCGGAGAAGGGCGCTCCGCTGGGCTGGTTGGTCAGCACGATCATGCGCAGCTTGACCTGATCTTCCATTTTGAATTTCTCGAGATTCTGCGCGTAGTAGTTCTCGATCTTGGTCGGGGAGATCAGCGGATCGCGCGGCACCTTGGTCTGCCACATCAGGCGGAGAATCTCGCGCTCGCGAATACGGGCCTTGTAGGCCTCGAAGGTCATTCCCTGTGCCTGCAGGGTTTTGGTCAAGGTCAGCCGGTCGCCATACTTGCGGATATCCTCGTCGATCCGGGCCTTAATGAAACTCTCCGGCTCGATGTAGCCGGCGCGCTTGAATTCCTGAAGCACGAGCTGATTCTCGATCAATTCCTGGAGCCTCTCCGTCTGCAGTTCGGTGACCTTTTGGGCGAGAGTCTGCGGCTGGCCGGCGAACCGGCGCTCGAGAATCTCGATATCCTCCTCCAGGGCGAGTTGGAGATCCTTATAGGTGATCACCCGCTCGCCGACGATCACGGCGATGCCATTGACGAGATCGGGCGAAGCGGCCCGGGCGAACACCGGCCCGAAGGCCATCAACAGTAACACAACCAAAACTCTCACGATGCCCCACCGTAAAAAACCAGAGAGGGCCGGTCAAGCGGTGTCGCGACCGAGGGGGTATCGGAAGGGGCGGTCAGCAGAAGGCGTGGTGGGCGGACGGGGGGCAGCCCGGCGGGAATCTGCCCCCCTCCCGGCTCAGCGGGGGAGCGTGTTGGATCGTGTGGACGGGGTGCAGAGGGGAGCGGGGCTTGCTGGGGGGAGGGGAAAACTCGACACCCCCCCTTCTGAAACCGGGTGTTTTTTCGTGTTAATCGGTGTTAAATCGTGTTCAGGCGTGTTCAAAGTCCGAGGAAGCAGCCGTGGTGGATGGCCACGGCCGGTCGGAAATGGGGGCGTTTATTGGCATCCGGGAGGGAGTTGGCCGGCAGTTTTGATCATACCCCGCGACCGGTTCGCACCGCGCGATGGATGGCCATAATGCCGCCGAGGAGGTTGTCCACCTCGACCCGGCCGCAGCCCAAAGCGCGCAACCGGGCCGCCACCGGCTCCTGACCGGGGTAGGCCCGCAGGGATTCGAGGATGTAGGAGTAGGCCGCGGCGTCGCCGCACAGCAGCCGCCCGAAGATCGGCACGACGAAGCGGAGGTAGGCAAAGTAGAGGGCTCGCCACAGGGGATTGGCGGGTTTGCCGAAGTCCAGGATCAATAGCCGCCCGCCCGGCTTCACCACCCGGCACATTTCGGCCAGACCGCGATCCAGGTCGGCCAGGTTGCGCAAACCGTACCCCATGCTGGCGGCGTCGAATGTGGCGTCAGCAAAAGGCAGGTTGAGCGCGTCCGCCTGGACGAACTCCACCCGGCCGGCCTCAGGGCGTTGCCGGGCTTGATCGAGCATCGCTGCTGTAAAATCACAGCCGGTCGCCTGCGCCCCGCACTCCGCGAATCGGAGCGCCAGATCGCCGGTGCCGGTGCAGATATCCAGCACGCGTTCGCCCGGTTGAATGCGGGCGGCGCGCACCAGGCGGTTTTTCCAAAAACGATGGAGGCCGAAGCTTTGGAGATCGTTGATCAGGTCGTAGCGGGGCGCGATCCGGCCGAAGAGCGAGCGCACCTTCTCCGCGCGTTCCGCGCCATCCACGTAGTAGCCCGACGCCATAAACCGCTGTCTGCTAAAGGTTTGCTACGCCCCTTCGGCGTATCGCTTTCGGCAAAGAATCTGCTAACAAATCCGCACCAACCACACCGGGAGAGTGCGCCGAGGGCGTTGGCTTTGCAAACGGGATGATTGTATGATGCGAGCGATGTTTGAGGTACGCGAGGGATGGCCAGCCGAAGGTCAGTCGTGATGGCACACCGGCACGCACGCGCTGTGCTCGGGTGGCTGCTGGCCTGCCTTTGGCTCGGCCCGGCGTTCGCCGCGGCAGCGAGTGCGAACCGAGAGATCCTCATCGGCCTGCAGCCCGGCGTGGCACCCGGCGCCCGCGCCCAGGCGCTGCGCCATGCGGCGGACGCCCGGCCCTTGGGGTCATCGGACCTGCGCGCCCAAGCCCGCCCCGGGCGGATCACCTTGCTGCGGGTGCGGCTCGCGGAGGGGGTGGATCCGAACGGCGAACTGGCCCGGCTGCGGCACCAGCCGGGGGTCGCTTTCGCGGAACCGAACTACCCGCTGCGGCTCTTCGAAGCCCCGGCCACCGTGATCCCGAACGACCTCGAATTCGGCAAGCTCAACCACCTGCGCAACCTGGCCCAGCCAGGGGCGGACATCCATGCGACCGAGGCCTGGGCCTGGACCACCGGCGCAAAAAGAGTCCTCGTGGCGGTGATCGACACCGGCATCGATTACCTGCATGAAGACCTCGCGGCCAACATCTGGGTGAACGAGCGGGAAATCGCCGGCAACGGCCTGGATGACGACGGCAACGGCTACGCCGATGACCTGCACGGCTTCGATTTCGTTTCGAACGACAGCGATCCGATGGACGATCAGGAACACGGGACGCACGTCGCGGGCCTGATCGGGGCGCAAGGCGACAACGAATTGGGGGTGGCCGGCGTCAGTTGGAAGGTCTCGCTGATGGCCCTGAAGGCGTTCGACGAAACGGGCAACGGCACGACCGCCGACGCCATCGAAGCGATCCACTACGCCATCGACAACGGGGCGCGCATCATCAATGCGAGCTGGGGCATCGAGCAACAAAGCCGGGCGCTCGAAGAAGCGGTGCGCCATGCCGCCGAGCGCGGGGTCCTGATGATCGCCGCGGCCGGCAATGAGCGATCCGACAACCCGAATTTTCCGGCGGGCTATGAGGAAGTGATTAGCGTCGCCGCCACGGATGAACGGGATGGCCGGGCCGGGTTCTCCAATTACGGGCCGGACGTCGATCTCGCCGCCCCCGGCATGAATCTCATTTCGACGCTGCCGGAGAATCGCTATGGGGCCTCCAGCGGCACCTCGATGGCCGCCCCGCTGGTCGCCGGCGCCGCCGCGTTGATCCTGGCCCGATTTCCCGAATACACGCGCGAGGATGTCCGCTCCGTTCTGCTTAATAGTACGGATGACGTCTTTACCGACCGCCCCTTGGGCCGGGGGCGGTTGAATGTCCTGAAGGCCGTGTTGATGGATCAGCCCCCTCCCCTCGCCCGGCTCGTGCTCGGGGAACAGCTTTCGGGGCGCACGGAAGTTAATGGCACTGCGTCCGGCTCATTCGCGACCGGCTACGCGCTCCTGCTCGGCCTCGGCAACACGCCCACCAACTGGACGACGCTCAGTTCCTCCACCCGGCTGGTCACCGACGGCCTGCTCGGCGTCATCGATACGGACCCCTTCCCGGATGGCCCGGCGGTGGTGCGGCTCGTCGTTACGAACGCCAATGGAAAGGTCGGCTTCGATCTGGCGCGCGTGCGCATCATCAATAATAACATCTCGACCCCGCGCTCGGCGGATATCCTGCCCGGCGGCCGCTTGATCGAGGTGCGGGGAACCGTTTACGGCACCAATGGCACGTATCGTCTCGAGTACGGCCAGGGTTTGATCCCCAAAACCTGGACCGAGCTGGCCCGGGGGGAATCCTCGACCGCAATCGACCGGGTGCTCGGCCGCTGGGAGACCGCCGCCTTGCCGGGGAACGCCTACTACGCCCTCCGGTTGACGGTCGAAGAAGGCACCGAACGCCACGAGTTCACCGCTCCGGCGATCTATCTGGACAATGGGTTCAAAACCGGCTGGCCGCGGTACCTGCCGACCGCAAAAGATTACCCGCACACCGATTGGCGCATGGCGCGCGCCGCCGATCTCGAAGGGGATGGCCCGCAGGAATTGGTGTTGCTGGATACTCCTTCGCTGGCGGCCCCCGCGATTCTGCGGGTGTTCGATTCCGCGGGCGCGGAAAAATGGGCGCGTCCGGTCGAAGTCGGCTCCGGGCCGGACATTCCGGCCATCGGGGATGTGGATGGCGATGGCCGGATGGAAATTTTCGTGGACGGGCGCCGGCAAATTTTCGCCTTCGATGCGGCCGGCCGGCCGCGGGAAGGGTGGCCCATCGAAATACCCGCCGGCAGCCTGGCCAAGGTGCTGGCGGATGTCGACCGGGATGGCCGGCTGGACCTGATTACGTACGCGCAGGACCCTTTGATCGACACCGGGTTCGATTACTCGCAACTCCGCATGTACGATGCCGCCGGCACGTTGACCCAGGAATGGCTGTTCCCCTGGTGCGGCTTTACCAACGACGTGCAGAAAATCTTTCCGCTGGCCGCGAACCTGGATGACGAACCCGGCCTGGAAATCGTGGCCGTCTCCGGCTGCAACGAAGTGGTGTGCCTGAAACCAGGCGAACCGAACCCGCGCTGGCGCACCGCGCTGCGCGGGGCGATTCTCAGTTCGCCCATCGCAGGCGACCTGGATGGCGACGGCAAACTGGAGATCGTCGTCGCGACCGCTCCGGAACGCGGCTTCGAAAGCGGCGGCCTGTACGTGCTTTCGGCTAACGGCCGAATTTGGGAAGGCTGGCCGATCCTGGAGGAAGCTTCCTTTACCGATGCGCCTGCCCTGGGAGACCTGAATGAGGATGGCCGTCTCGAGATCGCCGTAATGAGCGCGAAATCGCTCGAACTGCATGTGATCGAAACGGACGGTTTCGAAGCCGATGGCTGGCCGGTCAAGCTGGTCAATGGCGTGGGCCGATTCAGCCCGGCCATCGCTCCTGTCGACGAGAGCGGCTGGCCGCGCGTGCTTGTCCCCTCGCCCGGCTACCTGACGCTTGCGCTGCAGGATGGCGACACCCGCCAGATTGGCGGCGTGCTGGCGTTCGACTACACCGCACGACGCGTGCCGCTCGGTTCTCCCGGCGGCGCGATGGCCTTGCCCCTGGAAGGCAGCAGCGCGCCCCAATGGCGCAAACAAGCCAGCCCGCTGGTCGCCGATCTGGACGGGGATGGTTCGCTGGAACTCTTTGCCAGCTCGATCCAAGATCGCACCTTCGGAACGGCTCTTGCCTTCAAACGCCGGAGCACCCTGTACTTATGGGATTTGCCGGCCCGGGCGGCCGATTCGGCCCTCCCTTGGCCGATGTTCGGCAACAATCCGCGCAACAATGCCGTTTACCAGTTGCCGCCTCTTCCTCCCGATCCCGGCCCCACCAACCTCACTCGCGCCGTCCGGGACCGGCTGATCTCGCATGAGGATCACGCCGTGGTGCTGCCGGTGTTGCGCAACGATATCAATGCCGCCGGCGGCACGCTTGAAATCGCCTCCTACACCCAGCCCGCGCACGGCCGCCTCGACCGGGAAGCCAGCGGCCAGCTTTTCTACCAGCCGGATCAGGATTTCAGCGGCGTCGACTCCTTTCATTATACCGTGCGCGACCGGCGCGGCTTCGAAAGCACCACCGAGGTCAAACTGCTCCTGAGGCCATTCAACGACCTGCCGGTGGCGGTAGACCAAATCCTGGAAATGACCAAGAACAAGGAGCTGAATATCGTGTACCAGGCGGTTGACCCGGAGGGCGATCCGCTCACCTACCGCATCGTGTCTCCTCCATCCCACGGCGAGCTCTGGAACTATCCCACCATCGGCAATTACGTGCCGCCCAAAGGCTTTTTCGGTTCAGACTCCTTCGCCTACGTCGCCAACGACGGATTGCACGACAGCGCCCCGGCGACCGTGCAAATCACCATTATCAACCGCAACAATCCGCCCGAAGCATTCGGGCAATCGGTCGTCACCAAAACCAACCGCCTCACCGCCATCGAACTCGCCGGACGCGATTCGGATGAAGACCCCATCCTGTTCGAACTGACCGTCCCGCCCGCGAACGGCACGGCCAGCCTCACCAACGCGACGGTGATCTTTCAGCCGGCCGCCGAATTCTCCGGCGAGGATCGTTTTTCCTTCCGCACCTTCGATGGCTCGGAGTACAGCGCCCCGGCCAGCGTCACCATTCGGGTGATCGTCACGAACTACCCTCCCCTGGCCGCCGATCGGACCGTCCCCGTCTCGCCCGGAGCCGCCACTCCCATCCTGTTGACTGCCACGGACTTGGATGGCGATCCCCTCACGTTCCGGATCGAGACATCGCCCACCCACGGCGCCTTGACCGGCGAGCCGCCCAGCCTTGTCTACACCCCTGAGCCGGGCTATGTCGGCCCGGACCGGTTTACTTATACGGTGACCGACTCTCAAACCACCAGCGCTCCGGCCCAGGTGGCGTTGCTGGTCGCCCGGCAAAGCCGTCCGCCCATCGCCCTTCCGGGCAGCCTGACCACACTCATCGACACTCCCCTGCGCTTCCACCTCCCGGCCAGCGATCCCGATCAGGATCCCTTGCGAGGACTGATCCTCAAAGGGCCGGGCCGCGGCAGAGTCTTCGGGACGGGTGTCGATTTTACCTACGTGCCTGAGACAGGGTATTTAGGCCCTGATTTCCTGACCTTCCGCGTCTGGGACGGCCGGCGTTACAGCCCGACCGCTCGCCTGGATCTCAGCATCGTCCCGTTTCTCGGTGCGCCCCAGCCCATCTTCGGCCCGGTCATTCAGGGGGAACAGGGGCGCCTCTCCTCCGAACTTTCCGTGCGGAGCGACCGCCCGTTCGTGATCGAAGCGTCGACCAACCTGGTGGATTGGGCGCCTTTGCTCGGCCCGCAGCGAACCGAAACCGGAACGTTTCCGTTTCACGAGAGTTCCGTTTCCAGTCCGCGCCGGTTCTTCCGGGCCATTTCCAGCCCGGAAAACTAGATTCACCCTCCTTTTCGATCCTTTCGGCCGGCGGCTTTCCCAAGCGCGTCACAATTGCGACTGGCATGACGTGTGCTGGACAATCTGCCGGAGGTGGCGCGAAAGGGTTCGCTCTTCCTCCTGCGGAAGATTGTTGAACATGCGTAACGGCGATTTCCAGGGCGGGGATCAGGGAGGGATACCGCGCATTCTCGTGCTAGATGACGAGATATGCGTGACGGAATTGCTCTCGGAAATTTTGATGATGCTCGGCTATTCGCCCTGCTGCTGCAACGATCCCGCCGAAGCCCTCGTCCGGTTGCGGACCGAGTCGTTCGACCTCATTCTTTCCGACTTTCGCATGCCCGGCATGGACGGGCGCCAATTCTATCAGGCCGTCGCGGCGGAACATCCCGGACTGGAAGAACGGATCGTTTTTCTCACCGGCGATACGGGCCACCGCGACACGCTCGCATTTTTGAAAAGTGTCGGCGGAGCCATGCTGCCGAAACCCTTCCGCTTCGGCAGCGTCGAGATGCTGGTCGCCGAAACCCTCGCCCGCCACGGCCGCCTGCCCGAAAAGCTCCGCGCGCCCGCCCTCGAGGCCTGCTGACGTCCGCGGGACTTCACCCGCGCCGATCGCGATCCGATCAAGAATTAACTGCCATCGGTATCGGCTGGTGGCATAGTCTCCGCGATGAATCGGTCCGCCCCGGCCGGAGACCGGGAATCCGCCAAAGTCCACGTCTCCGTCGTCGTCCCGGCTTTCAACGAAGAGAAGCTGCTGGCGGGCTCCCTCGCCGCCATCCGGAAGGCCGGTGACGCCTTCGAGCAACTCGGATGGACTTGGGAGCTGATCGTCTGCGATAATAACTCCTCGGATCGCACCGCGGAGATCGCCCGCGCAGGCGGAGCCACCGTCGTTTTCGAACCCATCAACCAGATCTCGCGCGCGCGCAATCGCGGAGCCTCCGCCGCCCGCGGCGACTGGCTGATCTTCGTCGACGCGGATTCCTACCCCAGCCCCGGCCTGTTCGCGGCCGCCGCCGCCAATATGCGCCGCCCCGATTGCGTGGGAGGCGGATGCCTCTTGAAGCTCGATGTTCCCGAATTGGTCCCCGGAGCGGTTGTTTGCGCCTGGAACCAGGTCAGTCGAACGCTCCGTTGGGCGGCGGGCTCCTTTATCTATTGCCGCCGGACGGCTTTCGCCGAGCTGGGCGGCTTCAGCGAGCAGTTGTACGCCTCGGAGGAACTCGACTTCAGCCGCCGCCTGAAGCGGATCGGCCGGCGCGACGGCCAGCGGCTGCTCATCATCGCCCGCGAACGTTTGCTCACCTCGGCGCGAAAAATGACGCTCTACAGCAAGGCGGAGCACCTCCGCTTCTTCCTTCGCACCCTCCTGAGCCCGCGTAAGATGTTGGGCCGCAAGGAGAGCTGCCATCTCTGGTACGACGGCCGGCGATGAACTAAAGCGCACCCCGGACAGGCTCTCGGACGTTTTGGGGTTAACGCGCGCCATTCCCGGTCGATAACCGCTGCATGCCCGGCAGTCGCGCGCTGCCCAATGTGAGAGAATTTCGCCAAATATTTCGACGGTGCTCGGGGCTCCTGCTCGGGCTCTGGTGCGCCGGAGTCGGCAGCCACCTGCGCACCTTGGCCGACCCTCCGCCGGCCAAAACCCTCGCCCGCGTCCGCCAGTATCAAGCCGCCCAACCCTTCGAGACCGCCCGGTTCGACCTCTCCGCGACCGTGCTTTTTCACGATCCCGCCAGCCGCCTGCTTATCCTGGAAGACGCCACCGCTGCCCTGACGGGGATCGGCCCGGCCGACCAGCGGCCCCTCGAACCGGGGGATCAAGTGCTCATCCAGGGCACGACCAAGACCAACCAGCTTGAGATCGCCACGATCCTGCCCTCGGGAGATCGCATCCCCCTCACGCCCGTTCGAGCCTCCCTCGAAGAGGTGACTGCCGAGCGGCTGGCTTGCCGGCTGGTCGAACTGCCCGCCACCCTGCGCACCGTTCGCGAATTCCAGGGCCGGTTGCGCCTCGACGCCCTGTTCGAAGACGAATTGCTCGAAGTCACTGTCCTCAACTATCCCGCCACCAATTTCCTCCATTACGTCGATGCCCGGGCCGTTCTGCGCGGAGTTCTGGGCCCGGCGGCGCTCCAGAACGGCCAGCGCTTCCGGCGCTTCTGGGTGCAGGACTGGCGCCAGATCAGGATCGAACGCACCGCCGATCCCTTCGCCCTTTCCCTCACCCCCATCGCCCAGGTCGCGAATCTCGATATGGGCCGCGCCAGCCGCCAGCGCGTGCGCGTCCGGGGCGAAGTCCTCCGCCCCAGCCAGCCGGATCGCGTCGTGATCGCCGACGCCACCGGCGAACTCCAGGCCCGCCTCCGCTACGCCGAGGGCACCTTCTTCCCCGGCGACCGCATTGAACTCTCCGGTTACCCGGCCCGCGCCTCCAACCGCCTCGCCCTGGCCTACGCCGTCGCGCGATGGGTGGCCAACGACCAGCCTTCGACGCCTCTCCCCGCCGCTCATGTGCCTTCACGCTTTACCGAGATTGCCGGCATTCGCCGGCTGAAGCCCGACATCGCGGCCAAACGCATCCCCGTCGAGCTGACCGCCACCGTGACCTATGCCCACCCCTCCTCCTATCGGTGGTTCGTCCAGGATGACTCCGGCGGCATCTACGTCTCCCTGCGGAACTGGCCTGAAGCCAAGCCCGGCTCCCGGGTGCGCATCCAGGGCAAAACCGGCCCGGGCGATTTCGCCCCAATTATTGAAGCCGATCAGATCGATATCGTCGGCACCGGGCCGCTGCCGCCCGCGAAACGCGTTACTGCTTCTCAATTGTTGACCGGCCAGGAGGATAGCCAGTGGGTCGAGATCGATGGCATCGTCCAGGAAGTCTCGACCAACGAAACCCTCACCCTCCTCACCATCCTCGGCGGAAACACCCGGTTCACCGCGGAAATTCCCGATCTCGCCGCCTTGCCGCGCCACCTGCTCGACAAGCGCATCCGCCTCCAGGGAGCCGCCGGCACCCACTGGAATGCCCGCCGCCAGATGAACGGTTTTCTGCTCAGCACCCCGAACCTCGAGTGCGTCCAGATCCTCGGCGAAGGAGCCTCCAATCCCTTCCAGCTTCCCGTCACCGCCATCCGCGAAATCGGCCAGTTTTCCCTCGATGAAGGCAAGGGCCACCGCATCCGCGTTTCGGGCATCGTCACCCACCACGAACGCGGCCGCTTTCTCTTTCTCGAAGACGGCACGGGCGGCGTGAAGATCGAGACCAAACAACTGACCACCGCGGTCCCGGGCGATGTCGTCGAAGCGTGCGGTTTTCCCGAAGCCGGCCGGTACAGCCCCTCCTTGCGGGGCGGCCAGTTCCGCGTCGTGCGCCACGAGTCCGAACCCGTCCCCAGCCCCATCCAGGCTTCCCAGGTGCTGGCTCCGGCGAACGAAGACGAATTTTACGACTACAGGCTGGTCGAAGTCGAAGGCGCGGTCATGGAACACGTCCGCTCCGCGACGCTGAACTCGATCATCCTCTCCGCCCAAGGCGCGGTGTTCCATTGCCAACTGCCCGCCGAATCCGCCGGCGACGAACTCGTCGCGCTGCGCCCGGGCAGCCAGGTCCGTCTCAAGGGCATCTGCCTGCTCGAGGTCAACGAATGGCAGGAACCCACCGGCTTTTCCATCGCGTTGCGCTCCCCGGCCGATGTCACCCTCCTCCGCTCTCCCTCCTGGTGGACCGCCCGCCGCACCGCCGGCGTCGTCGCCCTCTTGAGCATGCTCACGAGCGCGGCCTTCTTCTGGGTCCGTTCGCTCCGCTCCCAGGTCCGCGCGCAGACCCGGCTCCTCGAGCGCCAGTACAGCCGCGAAGCCGCCCTCTCCGCCTTCAGCCACCAGCTCAGTTGCGTGGACAACCTGGCCGATGCCGCCCGCCTCATTCTCGAAAAAGCGATTCGCCTCCTCCCCGCCGAAGGGGCCCGCCTGGAGACCCGCTCCGAATCCGGAGCCGGCCTCGAAACGATCCTCACCATTCCTCCGGACTCCGCCCGGTTGCGCGCGGCCCTCGCCTGGCAGCCGCCCAGCCCGCTCGTCCCCGCCGATCAAGGCGGCGCCCCGGTGGTTTTCGACGCCGCGCCGCTCACCGGCGCCGCCAGCCAGGCCGGCGTCTGCGTTCCCATCTGGCACCATCGCCAACTGGTCGGCACGATCCTCCTCCTCGCGACGCCCCGCGCCCCCGTTTCTCCGGAAACGCTCGCCGCCCTCGCCACGCTGGCGGAACGCAGCAGCAGCGCCCTCGAACGCATCGGCGCGCAACAAATCTCCCATCGCAACGCCGAACGGTTCCGCTACGCCGCCAAGGCCACCAACGACGTCATTTGGGATTGGGATCTCGCCACGCACGCCGTGCAATGGAGCGAAGGCATTCAGGCCTTCCTGCGTTGCGGCCCCGAGGCCATCCGCTCCGAGTTCTCCTTCTGGCGCGAACGCGTCCACGCCGACGACCTCGCCGCCGTCGAGCGCAGCCTCGACCGCGTCATCGAAGGCAAGGACTCCTCCTGGTCCGCCGAGTACCGCCTCCGCCGGGAAGATGGCACATACGCTTACGTGCTCGATCGCGGCTACGTTCTGCGCGAAAACGGCCGCGCCGTCCGCATGATCGGCGCGATGCAGGACCAAACCGGCCGCAAGGATGTCGAGCGCGCCATGGAACGCGCCCGCCAGGCCGCCGAGGAAGCCAGCCGCGCCAAGAGCGACTTCCTGGCCACCATGAGCCACGAAATCCGCACCCCCATGAACGGCGTGCTCGGCATGACCCAGCTCCTCCTCGGCACCGAGCTGACGGCCGAACAAAAGGATCTCGCCCTCACCCTCCGCGGCAGCGGCGAAGCCCTCCTCAGCATCATCAACGATGTCCTCGACTTCTCGAAAATCGAAGCCGGCAAGATGACCCTCGAGTCCGTCGACTTCGATCTCCGCCCCGTCGTCGAAGAAACGGTCAACCTCCTCGCGGCCCGCCTCGACGGCCGCAAGCTCGAGATCGCCAGCTTTATCCCCACCGAAATCCGCACCGAATTCCGCGGCGACCCCGTCCGCTTGCGGCAGGTGCTCATGAATCTCGTGGGCAACGCCGTCAAGTTCACCGAGGCTGGCGAGGTGTTCGTCAATGTCTCCCTCGCCGCCGAAGACGAAAATTCCGCCCGCATCCGCGTCGAAGTAAGCGACACGGGCATCGGCATTCATCCCGAAGTTCTCCCCAAGCTATTCCAGGCCTTCACCCAGGCCGACGGCTCTACCACCCGCCGGTTCGGCGGCACCGGCCTGGGTCTCGCCATCTGCAAGCGCCTCATCGACGCGATGGGCGGCCAGATCGAGGCGCGCAGCACCCAAGGCCGAGGCTCCACCTTTTGGTTCGAAGTGCCTCTGTCCAAGGCCCCGCCGATGGCCTCCGCTCCCGCCGCTCCGCATCTCGCCGGGCAGCGCGTCCTCATCGTGGACGACAACGCCACCAACCGCAAAATTCTCCACCACTACGCCCGCTCCTGGGGCTTGCGCGATCACGCCGTCGATTCCGGCCGCGAAGTGGTCGCTCTCCTCGAAGGAGCCACCGCGGCCGGCGACCCCTTCGATCTCGTCCTCCTCGACATGCAAATGCCTGAGATGGACGGTCTCACGGTGGCCAAGGCTATCCAGGCCGCCCGGTCGCTCGACGGGATTCGCCTCGTGATGCTCACCTCGCTCGGCCAGAAATTTCCTCCCGAGGTGCTCAAGGAACACGGCATCGCCGCCTGCCTCCTCAAGCCGCTGCGCCCGGCCGACCTCCGCCAGGTGCTCTCCCAATTGCCTCTGGAAGCCAAAGTCCCCGCCGCCCCCGCGCCCGTGGCGCCGCAGGCTGTCCCGATCTCGGAGTCCGATCGGCCCAAGCGCCTGCTTCTCGCCGAGGATCATCCCGTCAATCGCAAGCTCGCCCTCATGCAGTTGAAGAAGCTCGGCTATGAAGCCGATGTGGCCGAGAACGGCCTCCAGGCGCTCGAAGCCATGAAGAAGCAATTCTACCCGCTCATTCTCATGGATTGCCAGATGCCGGAAATGGACGGCTTCGAAGCCACGGCCCAAATCCGCCAGATCGAAGCCTCTCTCCAGGTCCGTTCCCCCGTCCGCATTATCGCCATGACCGCCAACGCCATGCCTGGCGACCGGGAACGCTGCCTCAAGGCCGGCATGGACGATTACATCTCCAAGCCCGTCCAGATCAACGAACTCCTGGCCC
>CAYZKY010000095.1:0-25314 GCA_964478815.1 uncultured Verrucomicrobiota bacterium | reverse complement strand
GGTGTCATCGGCGAGGGCGCCGATGACGGCACGCGAGGGCGCGTGCGCTCCTCCAGGAGTGTTCGGGCGAGACGCCCGAACGGGTCACGTTCCAGCGTTGCCCCACTGCTTCGATGTTCTTCAACCGGTTCACGAAATCGTGCTGGAGCGTGGTCGTCATCCGCAGGGCTGCTCCCTGTTTGAAGACAATGTTGTCCACCAGCGGCGAATTGGCAAGGTAGGTGTAGGTGGCCGTCTGGGTGCCTTCCGTCAACCGCAAAAGGTGGTGTAGTTGATCTGCTCCTGGCGGGCGAATGTCGCCGCCGAAAGACCGCTGCGGTCAAAAAAGCGAAGAAGTTGCGCGCGTTCAGAGGAAGTGGTTCGGCGGCTCCGAGATGAAGGAATGGCTCGACTCATGGCGCGCGGGTTTACCACGTCCCGCGCCCCACCGATAGAAGGCTGCTCCTTTACCGCTTACGTTCGTTCGTCATCCCAAGGCTTGCGCCAAACACCCTGTGCCCCCCTTCGCTTGAATCCAAGGTTGGACGACCACGAGAAAAGGCGAAGTCTGTCCACCATCCCTGCTACCTTTCAGTAGTAAACACATTTTTTTTAGCTTGCATTCTCAACATCGTGAGCCAAATCATTCAAGGCATATGAATTCTCGGGCAAACTGGGACAAGTTCAATCGCGAAAAACGGAGATGGAAAGCTGATTATCCCGAAGAGTTGCGCTACGACAAGCCTCGGGCTCCTCTAAAATCGTGGTCAGGGGTGCCAAAGCCTACTGGTTACGACGTTAACCACACAAACCGTTGGAGGATTGAAGCTTGCGAAGAGGTGTCGAAAAGCACGTTTTTTTACTCGGGGAAGGAATTCTCCTTTAATATGACCCCTTCACTTTTCTTTGAGAAAAATCGCCTTGCACCTTCGAATGACAATTTCAGGCTATTCGAGCGAATTAGGAACGCCGCAAGGGAAGATTTACTAAATCTAAAAAACGCCATCAATTTAAGTTATATTAAAAAGCAAAGGATCGTCACAAGAAATGGCAAATATCATGTTAAGGATGACCTGACACTGTATAGACCAACAAAGCTTTTATGCAGGGTGCATAACCAAACCTTCGGCGTTGTCATACAAGACAATCGGCTCTCCAACTCCTGACCAAGTGCCCCGCTGCTTGGGCAGGGAATAACAGCCCGCACAACACAAGAGCAACACGAGCGTGCCAAGTCTGAATAGTCGAGTGTTCATCGCATCAATCCAATTGCAGTTGGGGAGATGATTCGCCCGGCTTCCCATATCAAGACGGTTTGAGATCGAGGGCGGTGAGTTGGACGGTGGTCGATCCGTTAAATTCGTTGAGTTCCGGCGTGAAGGCGAGATCGAACGAGCCGGCGAGGGGCAGGTCCTCCGGGGCGCTCCACCAGATCACGGCACAGGAGGAGCGGCCATCCGTGACGCGAAACTTCAGGTGCTGGCCGTTGGCGCCGACGGTTTGCACCGGCCCAGCCACCCTGAGCCCCGTGGCGGCGAGGCGGACGGGCGGGTTGCCCTGGCCATGGGGCTCCAGCGCTTCGAGCGAACGGAGGGTCGCGAGGTTCATCTCGCGCAAGGAGATCGTGGCATCGAGTTCCAGGGGCGGAACCAGCAACTCGCCCGGCAACCGCTCCTGGGCCAGCCGATTGAAGCGGGCGCGGAATTCATCCAGGCGCGCGGGATCGATCGAAAGCCCTGCCGCCATGGCATGCCCGCCGTGCCGCAGGAGGAGATCGCGACAATCCCGCAGGGCGGCCGCGAGATCGAACCCGGCGATGCTCCGGCCCGAACCGCGCCACACGCCGCGGCCCGTGCCGCCGAAGACGATCGTGGGACGGTAAAACTCCCGGACAACCCGAGAAGCGACGATGCCCACCACGCCGATGTGCCAATCGGGCGAACCTTCGATCACGCAGAAGTCCTGCGCGGCGTCGAATCTTCCGCGCACCCGCTGGATCGCTTCGCCCGCCACGGCCCGCTCAATCCCTTGGCGATCGCGGTTGAGCCGGTCCAACTGGGCGGCAATCCATTCCGCTTGCTCGGGATCGCCGGTCAACAAAAGCTCGAGGGCCTGCCCGGCGCTCTCCAGACGCCCGCTGGCGTTCAAGCGGGGGGCGAGTTGAAAGGCGGCCTGCCGCGCGGTCACCGCACCCTCCAGCCCAGCGCCGCGTTTCAAGGCCTGAAGCCCCAACCGCGCGCTGTTGGCCAGACGTTCGAGCCCGTGGCGGGCGAACACCCGATTCTCGCCGCGCAACGGCACCAGATCGGCAATGGTCCCCAAGGCCGCGAGATCGAGAAAATCCTTCAGATCGATCTCCACCGCGCCGGCCCAGCCCTCAGTGCGACCCTGTTTAAGAAGTGCATGGGCGAGTTTGAAGGCGAGGCCCGCCGAGCAAAGATTTCGGGCCGGCGCGCCCTCCGGCAAGAGCTGGGGATTGACCAGGGCGCAGGGGGCAGGCCGAGGGTCGGAGATGGTGTGATGATCGAGCACGATGGCATCGATGCCGGCCGACTGGAGATGAGCGACGGCCTCCGGCGAGGCGGAACCGCAATCGATCGCCAGCAACACGCCGCACGGGCCGCGTTGCCGGCATTTGTCGAGGGCCTCCACGGTCAACCCATAGCCGTCATCGAACCGATCCGGCAGAAAGGTGGAGACGGCGAAGCCGAGCCGCCGCAGGACGAGGGAAAGCAGCGCCGTGGCGGTGATCCCATCGGCATCGTAATCGCCGTAGAGCACCACGGGCTCCGCGCGCGCACGGGCCTGAGCGAGCCGGGCGACGGCGCGGGGCATGTCCGGCAATTCGAAGGGATCGGCCAGTTCCTTGAGGCGCGGCTGAAGGAAGGACGCCGCCGCGGAGGGTTCGGTGCAGCCGCGATTGGCCAGGCAGCGGGCGACGAGCGGCGAAACGGACAGCGCCCGCGCCAGCGATTCCTCCGCGGCCGGATTCGGCGCCGGCCATTCCCAGCGATAGCGTTGCCGCCGGTTAGCGCCCGCCTCCGTCACGGCGACTCAGTTTTTTCTCGCGCGCCGCCGCGGCCAGCGACATGAGGATCGAGGTGAAAAGGATCGTCGCGATCACCAGCAGCGAAACGTTCGTCGAAATCTTCAACCACGGCCCCAGCAGCATTTTCAAGCCGATGAACACCAGGACGATGGAGAGCCCGGTCTTGAGATACCGGAAGAATCCGATCGCCCCCGCCAGCACGAAATAGAGCGAGCGCAGCCCCAGAATGGCGAACACGTTCGAGGTGAACACGACAAACGGATTGGTGGTGACGCCGAAAATGGCCGGAATGGAATCCACGGCAAAAATCAAATCGGTGGTCTCGACCATGACGAGGACCAGCGCGAGCGGCGTCAATGCCTTCCGGCCATTGAGCTGGGTCACGAACTTTTGGCCATCGAACTCGGTCGTGACCGGGAAGAACCGCCGCGTCAGCCGCACGAAGTAATTCTTCTCGGGATCGATATCCTCATCCGTGCCCGCCCAGATCATGCGGAGGCCGGTGATCACCAAGAAGCCGCCCAGCACGTAGAGGATGAAATGGAAGCGGTTGATCAGTTCCGTGCCCAGCCAGATCATCACGCCGCGCATGATGAGCGCCCCCAGGATGCCCCAGAACAGGACGCGATGCTGGTACTTCAGAGGCACCGCGAAATAATTGAAAATGAGCGCGATGACGAAAACGTTGTCCATCGAGAGGCTGAGCTCGATGATGTAGCCGGTGATGAATTCGCTGCGCTGCACCGGGGTCCAGTTCTCGACCATCACCGGGGCGATAAAGACCCCGAAACAGATCGCGAGGGCGAACCAGAGCGCGCTCCAGCCGAGCGCCTCCTGGAAACGCACCACATGCGCCTTCCGATGAAATACGCCCAGATCGATGGCCAGAAACAAAATGATCGCCCCGACAAAGGCCGCCCAGTCCCACGGTGAAATGACGGTGGCCGGAGTCATCGATCCCAAGTCATGCCGCATTCACGGCGCCCCAATGAAATGGACCGGGGGCGAGTACTGAGACACGGCTGGCCGATCTCCGAACCGTGGGCGGAGTAGGCGCATCTCGGCATTGCCCTCGAGTCGCGTCTTCGCCTGGTTTGGAGTTCCGCGTTTACGCGGTTTGGCGCGGAAAAAATACCGAACCGCCTTAAGGCGGAACTCCAAACGGGGGCCGTGTCAAGATGCGCCCGGCTGGGGCCAGAGCGAAACGCAGCCGCCGCCGTGCGCAGGCAAGGCCCGGCCGCTCCCTCAATGCGGCCAAGCCGGCGGCCGGGACCTTCGCTCCGCTTCCTCATGACGGTCAGGCGTGCGCGGAAGCCTGCTGATCGACGACAACCGTTGAAGCAAGGCCGGGCCGTTCCCCCTTGTACCACCACAACACCGCCGGACTGGCGATAAAGATACTGGAGTAGGTTCCGGCCACGATGCCCACCAGGAAGGTAAAGGCGAAGTCGTTGATCACGCCGCCCCCGAAGACGTACAAGGAAAGCGTGGCGAGCATCACGGAACCGCCCGTAATCAACGTCCGGCTCAGCGTCTGATTGAGCGCCAGATTGATAATGTCCCGGAAGCTGCCGCGGACACCTAATTTGAGGTCTTCGCGAATTCGGTCCAGGATCACGATCTTGTCGTTGATCGAGTAACCGATGATCGTCAACACAGCGGCGACCATCGGTGAACTTAATTCGCGGCCGGTCAGGAAGAAAATGCCCATCGTGATCAAGACGTCGTGGAAAGTGGCCAACACCGCCGCCACGGCGAAGCCGAACTCGTACCGGAGGGCGACATAGAACAGGATGCCGAAGAGCGCGAGGATGGAAGCGATGACCGCCGAGCGTTGGATTTCCTGCCCCACGCTCGGGCCGACCTTGTCGGTGGCCACGACTCGGAAGTTCGACTCGGGATACTTCGCCTTGAGCGCGGCTTCGACTTTCGGGCCGCCATCGAAAGCGGTCAGGATGTTCAGGGTCTCGCTCTCATCGATGATGCTGCGCTGGTATTGGATCAAGGGCTCGCCCTGGTTCAGTTCGGTGATCGTCTGCCGCAATTGATCGACATCCACCCGTTTCTCGAAGCGGAAGGTCAGCCCATCGCCACCGGCAAAATCCACCCCCAGCAAGCGATCGCTGCGCACCGCCGCGAAGCCCACCCCCACCGCGATGACGATGGCCGAGGCGATGATGGAGAACTTCGCGCCCCCCAGAAAGTTAAGGGACGGCACCTTGATGATGGGGAGCATCTTCAAGGACTGGATCAAATTGCGGGAGAGCAGGAAATTAAACACCAGGCGCGTCACGAACAAGGCCGTGAACAAGCTTGCCGCCACACCGATGAACAACGTGACGCCGAAGCCCTTGATCGGCCCGGTGCCCTGCCAGTAGAGAATGGCGGAGGTAATCAAGGTGGTGACGTGCGAGTCGAAGATCGGCCCGAAGGCGCGGTCGTACCCGGCCGCCAGCGCCCCCTTCAACGTCTTGCCCTTGGCCAGTTCCTCGCGCAGACGCTCGAAGATCAGCACGTTCGCATCGACGGCCATGCCGATCGTCAACGCGATGCCGGCGATGCCGGGCAGGGTGAGCGTCGAATCCATCGAGCACATGACTCCGAGGAGGATGAGCACATTGAGGATGAGCGCCAGATTGGCCACCATTCCCGCCAGGAAGTAAAACACCCCCATGAAGCAGAAGGTGAGCGCCGCCGCGATCGCGGAGGCTCGCATGCCGCTCGCCACGGAGTCTTTGCCGAGGGAGGGATCGACCCCGCGCTGCTCCTCGACTTTCAACGGCGCTTCCAGCGGGTTCTCCAGCACGTTGGCCAGCTCGAACGCCTCCTTCAAATCGAAATCGCCGTTGATCACGGCGCTGCCGCCGGGAATCGGCTCGTTGATCCGGGGCGCGGAGTAAAGTTCGCCATCCAGCACGATCGCCAGAAAACGCCCGACGTTGTTCTTGGTGACTTCTCCGAAAAGCTCGGTGCCCTTGGAATCGAATTCCAGCGAGATCTGCGGCCGGTTGGAGACCGGGTCGCGAATCACTCCGGCGCGGCTTACATACTTCCCGATCAACCCTTGCTCCGGCTTGCGCCGCACCAGGTAGGGAGTGACCGTTTCCTGGCCATTCGGCTCCCGCCGGCGCAGGAACAGCTTTTCATGCCCCGGAGCCGGCAGGCCTTGGGAAATGAGCATGTCGCTCTCGGGATGCACCATCCGAAACTCGAGGAAAGCCGCCCGCTCGATCGTGTTGCGCGCCGCGAGGATTTCCGATTCCGCGAGCCCCGGCAACTGGATCAGGATCCGGTCCTCGCCCGCCGGTTGGATCACCGGCTCGGCCACGCCGAAGCGGTCGACGCGTTTCCGCAGCACTTCGACGGCTTGATCCACCACGATCTGGCGGTCGATCACATCGGTGGCATTCGTCCCGCCCGCGTCGGCGTGCTGCAGACGCACCACGAACTGCGTGCCGCCCTGGAGGTCCAGCCCCAGCCGGATTTTCCCGGCCGCCTGCTGCTGCAAACGGTTCAGAATCGCGCGGGTGGCGTCGTTTTCGTTCGCCGCCAGCTTGAACTGCGGAAAGTGGCGGGTGATATCGTTCGTGCCGACGGCGTCGCGCAAATTCGCGTAGTTGCGGGTGGGCCGCACCGCCTCCAATTCCTTGGCGCGCGCGATGATGGCGGTGAAATTCGTGTCCTTGTTCGCGGCGGCGGCCTGAAACTCCTCGACCAGGTTGCGCGGCGACGGGGGGTAAATCTCTGAAATGGCCCAGCCGGCGATAAAGACCACGAGGGCCCATTTCCAAAAACTGTTCTGATTCATGCTGGCGAAAATTAAGACTCGGAACCGGCGGCGGCCTTCTCCGTGATGTCGGTGATCGAAGATTTCAAGACTTCCAACTTGGTCTCGGCGGAGCGGATGGAAACCGATCGATCCTTCACGCTCAGGACCTCCCCCAAAATTCCCCCGCTCGTCACCACCTTGTCGCCCTTCTTCAAGCCCTTGAGCAAATTGGCGTGTTCCCGCGCCTTTTTCTGCTGCGGCCGGAACATCAGCAGGTACATGGCCACGGCCATGAACGCCAGCGTGCCGAACATTTGCAGCATCTGCGCTTTCGGATCGGGCGCGGTTCCCGGGGCCGGTGCGGGCGCGAACGCCAGCAGACCGTATAATACAGCCAATACCATACTGATTACGTAAAGCCGGTTACATTACGCAGGAACACTCCGTTGGCAAGCGGGACATTTTCGCAATCCACCGAAGCGGGCGCCTCGGGACACGCGTCTGGAGAGTTCCGGCACCGGCAACGCCGTGCTCTGCCGCCCCGGCGAAACGCAAAATTGTTCGCAAATTACTGGCTGAAAATTCACGCAGGCCCCGGCGCAGCGGCGGCGGTGCCGTTGATGGTCACGGCGGTGGGGGCCGGGCAAAAGCAGACTGGGCCAGGAAGGGCGGCGGGTGGGGAAGGCGGGAGAAAGAGGAGACGGGTTTCCTGATGGAGGCACCCCCCCCTCTTTTTTGGCTGGGAGGGGCGAGCCGAGGGCGGAGTCGACATTTTGGGGTTCCACCCCCCCTGTTTTTTTGAAGGGATGGATCGGGACCGGCGTGGCGGATGGGGCAACCCCCCCCCTCTTTTTTTGGAAGGTGCGGCGGGTGGGGCCGGGCTTGGGAACTGAAGCCGGGGAAGGCGGCGGGCCGGGATGGGGGCACGGAGGAGCGCAGGGAGTGGGGACTCCCTGGGGCAGAGTGATCGTGGGGCCATCCGAGGACGGGTCGGAAAAGGAGGCACGGCGGGGGGCCGGGACTGCTGTTCGGAGACGATCCGGATGACCACGAAACGTGCTTCGCAGTCATGGAGGGAAGGTCGCGCAAGTTGGGCGATGGCTCAAGGGGAAGTTGGAAGAATCGGGGGGAAAAGTTGACTGAGCTGGCTGGGCGTGGGGGTGGCTGTCGGCGTCCGAGGCCGGCGGGCGGGACGCCCGCCGGGACGGGCGAGACGCCCGTCCTGCCCTTGGCGGCGACGGGCGGGCGAACTGTAGCCGAGCTGGCCTGCCACTGAGGGGTTGGCGTTTTTGAGAGGGCTGGTAAGGTTCGGGATATGAGGCCGATGGCAGCGCGGAGGCGGATGAGCGGACGGAGAGCGGGTGGGAGATCGACGGGGGGCACGCCTGCGGCCATGACGCGCGGCAGGATGGATGCGCTGGGGGTTCCGGCACCGGTATTGGCGACAGCAGCCGGACGATGCACAGGCATTGCGGCCGGCGGAGGCATCGGCACGCTGATAGAACACAACCGCATCCGTAGTTGCGCGCGCGGCATCACCACTGCCGGAACGGCCGCGACCCTTGAACTCATCATTCGCCACAATTACTTCCGCGACGTACCGCAAGTCGTTAACATTGACCATTCTTCAGGGGGCAGCGTCGGGCAGCTCATCGTCCGGAACAATATCGGTGAATGGCCGACCGCGACCTACACCAACGGCTGCCGTGGTATTTATCTCCACGGGCCGGGAGGCACCGCCACCTTCAAGAAGCTCGTCCTGCGCGACAATATCTTCCGGCGGCAGGACAACACGCTTGATGCCGACGATTCTGGCCTGGACATTGACAGTTACGGCGAAGCTGTCCTCGACAACAACATCGTCGATCTCCCCACACTCACCGCAGGAGCCCGCTATTCCGGCACCTCTACCAAGGTGCTCACCATGAACAACCTCAGGAACGACGGCACGCTCCTCCTTGGGTATAACTCCACCCTCAGCCGTTCCGTTGAAGAACTGGCCACCGAGGCGGAAGATGTGCTGCTCACGCTATGAAATTTCGCACACTTGCCATCGCCATTTTGTCCGGAGTTGCCTGCACGCTGTTGGCGAAGGCTGAAACTCTGATCGTCGCGAAGGGGTTTGAGACAACGGATGGGCCGACCACAGTGTCGGTATTTGGCGACGGTACGCACAGGCATTATCTGTATCATAGCGACTTCTTTTTGGACAACATGCCGGAGGGCGCGATGATTACGGGCCTTGCGATGCGAGGTGACAACGGGAACAGGCGCATCGAAGCTGGGGCCAGCCTCAGTTTGGCTCTGTCCACCAGTCCAGTTACCCCTCCGTTTATTAATAGGGAATTCAGCAAAAACATTGGCCCGGATACACTCACGGTCTTCCAAGGCAACATTTCATGGCTGGACTCGGGTCCGACCGTGGAAGCCAAGCCTTTTTCTATCCGTCTCCCATTCCAAACTCCGTTCTACTACGATCCTCGAGCAGGCAACCTGTTGCTGGATTTTGCGGTGTTGTCCGGCCCTTTACTGTACGGCCTTGACGGATTCGAAGATCTCCGGGTCGTGACTGTAGTATCTGGAATTGGGGCACCAATCGGGGATTTGGGAGGATACCACGGTCCTATAATCGAGTTGACATATACCTCTGTTCCAGAACCGTCGGTTCATGTGCTTGTCGTTTTAACACTGATTTGCCGACTGCTTTGGAGGAGCAGCAAACAATGAGCCTGCTGGCGACATTCCTGGACGCCGAATTGACAAATCCGCCGCCTTTGGTCAAAGCCGAGGTGTTTGGCCTGAATCCCGTTCCGCCCATCGTCGGTCGAACAGTTGATATTGCCATCCGATCCGATGGCAATGCTGGGAGCGGCACCCCCGATGATCCCTACAACGGCAGCACCGTCGAGCTGTTGGACGGATTGCTCAGCGATTTTACTCGAATTTCGAAGAACATGACCATTCGATTTGGTCCCGGGGTCTTCCAGACCCGTGGAGGGGCTGGCCCGCTGCACGATACACAACCTCCCGAAGGGGTAGTCGGTTGGTTGCCTCAGAGTGGTCAGAAATTCATCGGCTCAGGGATTCACCAAACAATTCTGCAATTGGCCAAGGTCAAAATGCAAAAAAAGCCCATCGTGGGTACTGTTTTCGGTCAAGGGATACCTATCATTGGGACTGGCAGCCTGGGCGACATAGAAGGTATTGAAATCTCCGACATGACGCTGGACTGCAACGCATCGCGGCTTCGTGATGCCGATGGTAATCCGCTGCTGGTTGCCCCGTACGGCATTGCCTTTAATCTCGTGAGCAGCGTTGCATTGCGCCGGGTTCGCGTGATCAACGTTAACGGTCACACCCCGACCTATGTTAATGGAATCAATCAGTCCACCGACGTAGATCCGCCGGGCATCGGCAGTTGGGAGGCGTATCCAATAATTGTAAATTACCGCGGCTTACCACCCGGTCCACTTGAGTACAATTCCTTCGTAGAGGAGTGCGTTATCGATCAGCCGGAATCCTCCCCGGCGCGGGAATGCACCCGCATTAACGCCCATACACATGGCGGGCTGACGATCCGGAACTGCTACCTGAACGGCGACTACACGACCGGTTCGCCCTACCCCTCCGTCCCCGTGGTGAAGATGACCTACACCGCCACGGAGGTGACCGTCACCACCAAGTTCCCCCACAACCTCCAGATCCGCGACGACGTGTGGATCGCCGGGTGCGACAACGACAGCTTCGACGGGCAATTCGCACTTGGGCCACATGCAGATGCTCCAGTGCCCGACGATGTTGGGTTCAAATTCACCAAGATCGGCCAGACCGGCAGCGGCGCAGTGCATGACGATTTCGCCGCCGCAATGTTCGACGCGCAGGGGTGGCCGACGGGAGGCGAGGCATTATCCATTGGCTGCGCCCGGAGTACTAAAATCCCATGGGGGGCGACCGGGCAGACGCGGCGGAACTGATGGTGGAACCGGGCTTGCGTGGGGGGCGGGAGTTGTCATGGTGGGGGGGAGACCATGAACGGCGTGGGGCGAGAACTCGGCTCGGTGGCGTTGCGGCGGGCGCGGCTGGAGGATGCGGCGGCGATCGCGGCGTTGATTCCGCTGTCGGTGCGCGGGTTGCAGGCGGCGTATTACTCCCCGGAGCGGATCGAAGCGGCGCTGGGGACGGTCTTCGCGGTGGATCGCCAGCTTATTCGCGATGGGACTTATTTCGTGGCGGAAGCCGAAGGGCGGGTGGCCGGGTGCGGCGGCTGGAGCCGGCGGCCCTCGCTCTGCGGCGGCGATCATGGGCGGACGGAGCCGGAGGGGGAACTGGATCTGGCCCGGGACGCGGCGCGGCTGCGGGCTTTCTTCGTGCATCCCGCCTGGGCCCGCCGCGGGATCGGGCGGGCGATCGTCCGGCATTGCGAACGCGAGATCGCGGCCGCGGGATTTCAGCGGATCGAGCTTTCCGCGACGCTGGCGGGGGAACCGTTGTACGCGGCGATGGGGTATGCGGCGGCCGAGCGAAGCGAGTTCGAAATGCCCGGAGGGCTGCGGCTGCCGGTGGTTCGGATGACTAAACGTATCGACTGACTTGCGCGATGAACCTCTCTCCTTATCTGTACGTGCCGGGGCTGGTGCTGGCGTTCGCGGCGCTGTTTGTGGCGCTCTGGTGCGGGGTTTGCCTGTTGCTCTCGCGGGTCAGCGGCTGGCATCGCCTGGCGCAGCTCTATCCCGGAACCGCGACGCCCGGCGGCCAACCCTTCGGCCCGATGGGAGTGCTGATGGGGCTGGCGCGATACAAGGGCTGCGTGGTCTGCCACACGGGGCCGGAGGGGCTGCATCTGGGCGTGTTGCGGATTTTCCAGCTCGGCCATCCGCCGCTGCTGATCCCCTGGAGCGCGATCGCCGTGACCCGGCTGCGCAAGGTGGCGTGGAAGGAGGCGGTGGAATTCCAGGTCGCTGGGCCAGCCCCCGTGACCGTTACGCTGGAGAAGGCGGTGCTGGAAGGATGGAAGCCGCTGCCCGAACTCCGGTGAAGCCGAGCGCGCCGCGGCTTATCCAATTCGCGTTCCAGATGAGACGAATTGGAATTAAGCGTGCGCTTTGGCGAGGAACTCGACCATGGCCCTGGCGAACGGCGCGAGGTCCTTCGGCGTCCGGCTGGAAATGAGGTTGCCATCCACCACGACCGGCTCGTCGACCCAGATGGCGCCGGCGTTTTCGAGATCGTCCTTGATGCCGAGGGAGCCGGTGGCGCGCCGGCCGCGCAGAATGCGGGCGGAGATGGGGATCCAGCCGCCGTGGCAGATGAAGGCGACGAGCTTGCCCTGCTCGAAAAACTCGCGGGTCAAGGCCAGCACCTTCGGATCGCGGCGGAGTTTGTCCGGCATGAAGCCGCCGGGGATGAGGAGGCCGCAGTAGTCCTCGCTCCGGGCATCCGCGAGCCGCAGATCGCTTTGGGCCGGGTAGCCGTGCTTTCCGGAATAGCCGCGAAGTTCGAACGCCGCCAGGCGCATGCCGTAGCCGGCTTCCTGCAACCGGAGCAGCGGATACCAGAGTTCGAGGTCTTCGTAGACATCGTCGACGAAGGTCAGCAGCGTTTTCGGCATGAGGCGAATGTTGATCCGCTGCCGGCAAACGGCAAGCGACGACGTCGGAACATCGCCCGGCCAGGCGGGAGCCGCGCGTGAATTTGGCACCCGGCGCGTGAAAATCGCGCGCCCCGCCGCCGCACCGGTTCAGGGGGCGGGGGGTTCGCGCAGTTCGAGGAAGTTCGCGTATTTGAACGACAGTTTCTGATGCGTGCCGGACGGCCAGAAAATCTCCATTTCGGAAGGCAGTTCTCCGCTGCCGAAACCGAATGTCAGAAGTGGTTCGACCTGAGAGAGATAGCTCCGGGTCGGCATGACTTGTGCTTGCCAGATACGCGAAGAATTCCGCAGCAAAACGCGCGCGCCGATGGCGTCCCGATTGCTGCGAGAGCCGGTGAGCTTCATGCGGGTGTAGCGATGCAGCGTCTTTTGGTCATTGCGGAGGAGGAGCGGTTTGCCGTCGATCTGCGTCAGCAGCAGGTCGAGGTCGCCGTCTTGATCGATATCCGCATAAGCCGCGCCGCGCCCCACGATCGGCTGGAACAGGTCCGGCCCGCTGTGCGCTTCGGCCACCGGAATGAAGGTCTCACTGAGCTTGGGTCCGCCGTTCCAGAACAACTGCGCGGGCTGGGCGTAGCCGGCATCGCCGCGGGCTTTCGACAGGTCGGCATCCAGGTGCCCGTTGGCGGTGAGGAGGTCCGGCCACCCATCCAGATCGTAATCCAGAAAGAGCAGGCCGAACTTGATCAGCGCCCGGCTGGCCTTGCCGACCGGGTTCAGTGGCGCTTCATCGGTGAAGCGCAGCGAACGGGGCGGCGCGACGTAAAAGCCGTTCATTTCATTCGCGAAATTCGCGATGGCGACACCGAGCGATCCGTCGTCGCCGATCCAGGCGGTGTCGATGCCCATCGCGCCGCGAATGTTCCCGAACGCGTCGTAGGCCAGGCCGGAAGCGGCGCCGATTTCCTTGAACGTCCCATCCTTCTGGTTATAGAACACCTGGTTGGGCACCGTGTCGTTGGCCACGATCACGTCCATCCAGCCGTCTTCGTCCAGGTCCACCGGGGCGATGCCCAGCGCCTTGGTCAGTCCCCGGTTGGTCTGCGAATCCCGCTGGCGCAGTCCGCTCGGCTCCGACACTTCGGTGAAACGCCCGCCGCCGTCGTTCCGGTAGAGCAGCGGATGCGTGCCGGCGAACGGAATCGGCGGCCCGTAGACGCGGCCCACTCCGGGGACGGGCTGATTGCGCTCGAGATCGATTTCCCGGCTCCACTCGACATAGTTGCAGACGAAGAGGTCGAGACGGCCATCCCGATTGTAATCGAAAAAGCCGCTGCTGGTGCTCCATTGGGTGGGGCTGCCGGCGATTCCGGCCTGCGCGGTGACGTCGAGGAACCTGCCGCCTTCGTTGTGGAACAGGCGATTGGTCCCGACGGCGGTGATGAAGAGGTCCGGCCGGCCATCGTTATCGTAATCGCCCACCGCCACGCCCATGCCGTACAAGCGCGCGTCGAGACCGGCTTCCCGCGTGGTGTCGCGGAAGGCGCCGCGCCCGTCGTTCGCATAGAGCGCCAGCGCCGGACGCCCGCCCGGTTCGGCGGCGCCGAGCGAGTACGAGGAGCTGACCAGCAGGATATCCTGATCGCCATCCGCATCGTAATCGAGGAAGGCGCAGCCGCCCCCCATCGTTTCGGGCAGCAGTTTTTCCCCGCGCGCGCCGCTGAAATGAGTGAAACCGAGGCCGGCGGCCGCGGTCACATCTGTGAAGCGGACCGCCGGTGGAGCCGGAGTGTTCGCGATCGCGCTGGGCCGGGGGCTCGGTGGGTTGTTTTCAGCCGCCGCAAGCGGTACAAGGATGGTTGCGCACAGAAGTGGCCAGTACGGTACTCTGCGGGCAACCGAGTGTTGGGTGTTCGGTTGCATGGTTTGGGTTCGCGGCAGCTTGGGCCAGCCGGAAAACGAGGTCAATCATGAAGAGTAGCGGGTGGATCAGGCCATCCGCCCCTGAAGCGCATCTTTTTTGCCCCAAACCGCTGGAATTTATGATCTGGACCGCTCACCTTCCGGCGAGCTTGGCCAGTTGGAATTTTGCCCATGCCTGACGTGCGATATCCCAAGACCCTCTGCTTTCTGCTGGCGGCATTCTTCGCCTTGGCGCGCGCGTTCCCCGTCCTCGCGCAATCCGCTGCCGCGCCGCCCTCCCCGGCCGATGACCCGTACTGCACCATCAGCCCCGAGGCCCTGAAGCACGTCGCGCCCGGCACGCTCAAGATGGCGTCCTTGCTCGAGCGGCTCGCGCGCGAAGCGAATCCTTCGGAGAATCCGTTTCTCAATGGCCGCCGCGCCGAAAACTTTCGCGACCTCGCGCCGACGCTGAGCGATCCAGCCCAGGCGTACCAAGCTCAATTCAACTACGCCACGGGCCTGTTGGACTCCGGCCAGACTCTCCAGGCGATCGCCGAGTACGACCGGATCGAAGAACTCCGCAAGCGCACGCCCGGCCTCACGGGCTGGCGGCAGCAATCCGAGCTGCGCGCGAACCAGGCCGTCGCCTGGCTGCGCCTCGGCGAACAGGAAAATTGCCTGACGAACCACACCTCGGCGTCGTGCATCATGCCGATCGGGCCGGACGGAGTGCATAAGCTCACGCGCGGTTCCACCAAGGCGATCGAACTGCTGGAAGACCAGCTCAAGCGCACGCCGAATAACCGGCTGCTCGTCTGGCTGCTCAACGTCGCCTACATGACGCTCGGCAAATATCCGGAGTCCGTGCCGCCCACCTGGTTGATCCCTCCGCAGGTCTTCGCGTCCGACCACGATATCAAACAGTTTCCCGACATCGCTCCCGAGCTTGGCCTCGATGTCAACGATTACGCCGGCGGCACCGTGACGGAGGATTTCGATCTGGATGGCGATCTCGATATTCTGATCTCGGACTGGAGCAGCCGGGGCACGATGCATTATTTCGAGAGCAACGGCGACGGCAGTTTTTCCGACAAGACCGTCGCCGCCGGGCTGGCCGGCTTGATCGGCGGGTTGAACCTGATTCATGGCGACTATAATAACGATGGCCGGCCCGATGTCCTGATTCTCCGCGGCGCGTGGCTGTTCGAAGCAGGCAAGCATCCTGATTCCTTGTTGCGCAACGATGGCCACGGCCACTTTTCCGACGTCACGGAGGAGGCGGGCCTGCTCGCTTTTCACCCGAATCAAACCGCTGCCTGGCTCGATTACAACGGCGATGGCTGGCTCGACCTTTACTTCGGCTACGAGTCCAGCGCCACCGGCCGGCATCCTTGCAAACTCTTTCGCAATAATCGCGACGGCACGTTCACCGAATGCGCCAGGGAAGCCGGCGTGGCGGCGGTGGGCTTCGTCAAGGGAGTGACCAGCGCCGACTTCAACAACGATGGCCGGCCCGATCTGTATCTGAGTCTTCGCGGTCGGCCGAATATCCTGTACCGCAACGACGGCCCGGCCGGCGCGAACGGTTGGAAGTTTACGGATGTCAGCGTCGCCGCCGGGGTCACCGAACCGATCGCCAGCTTCGCCACCTGGTTTTTCGATTACGACAACGACGGCTGGGAGGATCTCTACGTCGGCGGCTACTCGATCCGCGATGCCGGCGATATCGCCGCCGATTTTCTCGGCGCTCCGCACAGCGCCGAGCGGCCGCGGCTGTTCCGGAATAATCGCAACGGCACTTTCACCGACGTCACGAAAGCCACGCGCCTCTTCAAGGTTGTCCATGCCATGGGGGCGAATTTCGGCGATTTCGACAACGACGGCTGGCTCGACATGTATCTCGGCACGGGCGACCCGCTGCTCTCGACGGTCATTCCCAATCGTGCGTTCCGCAATGCCGGCGGCGTGTCGTTTCAAGAGGTCACCACTTCCGGCGGCTTCGGTCACTTGCAGAAAGGACACGGCGTCTCCTTCGCCGACTTGGACAATGATGGCGATCAGGACATTTACCACTCGGTGGGCGGGGCGTACGAGGGCGACTTTTACCGCAATGTGCTCTTCGAGAACCCAGGGCATGGCCACCACTGGATCTCCATCAAATTGCTCGGGAAATCTTCGAATGCCGCCGGCATCGGCGCGCGGCTGAAGCTCACCATTGTGGACAACGGAACCGAGCGCGCCATCCATCGTACTGTCGGCACCGGCGGGAGCTTCGGGGCGAATCCGCTGCGTCAGGAGATCGGCCTGGCCGCCGCGGCTGCCATCAAATCGCTCGAGGTGACTTGGCCGGTCACCGGCCAAACTCAACGTTTTGCCAATCTCGCGGCGGACCGCCGCTATCACGTCGACGAATCGGCCGGAATCCGTGAGGTCTCATCTCCCAGCTTCAAATTTCAAAAAGGGCAGATTCGCAACCACCCCCACAGCCCCCAGCATTCCGCCTGGGCGCGTTGATCGGTTGTCGGTGCCGCTTGGTTGGGTTAAAATCGGCTAGTGCAGGAGGAACAGTAGCATTCAGCCTGTTCGCCGTGTCTTGATACGGTTGGCTCTCGCTGGAGTTGGCACCTGAGGATTGGCATTTCGCCCCTCGGGGCGGGTGCCCAGCCCCTGATCGCTGGCGGCTGGGAGGTTGAATACTACAGTGAACGTTGCACGAAAATTGCTAGGTGAAGGACTCATGGTCATGAAAAGATTGCTCGGGAATTGCGCCGCGCGCGGCGGCAAAGGGAATGGCGGGTTGAGCATGCTTTTCCTGTTGCTGGCCGTCCTCGATCTTTCGAACGTTCGCGGCCAGCCGACCAATGACGATCCGTACTGCACGATCAGTCCGGAGGCTCTCAAGTTCGTTTCTCCCGGCACGCGCAAAATGGCCTCCCTGCTCGAGAAAATGGCCCGTGAAACCGACCCGGTTCTGAATGGCTTTCTCAATGGCCAGGCCGCCCAAGCCATGCGCCAACTGCTTCCTCGGGCCAATACGCCGGTGCAAAGCATCCAGATTCGCTGGAACCTCGCGACCAGCCTGCTCAACGCCGGCGAGACCCGCCCCGCGCTCGCGGAGTACCAACTTCTCGAGCAAGCCATCGCCAAGAATCCCGGCCTTGTCGGTTCCCGCTTTCAGGCGGAATTGCAGACCTACCAGGCCGTCGCCCATCTCCGTTTGGGCGAACAGGAAAACTGCCTGACCAACCACAATTCCGCTTCCTGCATTCTGCCCATCGCGGGCGACGGCATCCACAAACTGACCGAAGGCTCCACCAAAGCCATCCAGTTGATCGAAGCTCAACTCAAGAAAACCCCCAGCAACCGCCTGCTCGCCTGGCTCCTCAACATCGGCTACATGACCCTCGGCAAGTATCCCCTCGAAGTGCCCCCGCAATGGACCATTCCCCCGGAAGTTTTCGCGTCCGATTACGACATCAAGAAGTTCCCCGAGATCGCCAGCGGCCTCGGCCTTGACGTCAACGACTACGCGGGCGGCACTATCGCGGAGGATTTCGATCTGGATGGCGATTTCGACATCATGATGTCCGACTGGAGCCTGCGCGGCCCCATGCACTATTTTCAAAATAACGGCGACGGCAGCTTCTCCGAAAGAACTGTCGCGGCCGGGCTCGCGGGCCTCATCGGCGGCCTCCACATCGTCCAGGGCGATTACAACAACGACGGCCTCCCCGATGTCCTGGTGCTCCGCGGCGCCTGGCTCCAGGAACAGGGCAAGTATCCCGACTCGCTCCTGCGCAATGACGGCAACGGCCACTTCACCGACGTGACGGAGGAGGCCGGCCTCCTGGCCTTCCACCCGAACCAAGCGGCCGTCTGGCTCGATTACAACGGCGATGGCTGGCTGGATCTCTATTTCGGCTACGAATCTTCCCCCGGCCAGAACCATCCCTGCAAACTCTTCCGAAATAACAAAAACGGCACGTTCACCGAGTGCGCCAAGGAGGTTGGAGTGGCCGCCATCGGCTTCGTGAAGGGGGTGGTCAGCGGCGATATCAATAACGATGGCCGTCCCGATCTCTTCCTCTCGCTCCGTGGCCAGCCGAACATCCTTTATCGGAACGACGGCCCGAGCGGTCCTAACGGTTGGAAATTCACCGACATTGCCACCGCCGCCGGCGTCACCGAGCCCATCGCCAGCTTCTCCACCTGGTTCTTCGATTACGACAATGACGGCTGGGAGGACCTCTACGTCGGCGGTTACTCCATTCGCGACGCCGGCGATATCGCCGCCGATTACGTGGGCGCTCCCCACAACGCCGAGCGCGCCCGCATCTTCCGCAATAATCGCGACGGCACCTTTGCCGACGTCACCAAGGCGATGCGCATGTTCAAGGTCATCCACGGCATGGGCTCCAACTTCGGCGACTACGACAACGACGGCTGGCTCGACATGTACGTCGGCACCGGCGATCCCCTCCTTTCCACACTCATTCCCAATCGCGCCTTCCGAAATGCCGAAGGGCAATACTTTCAGGATGTCACCACCTCCGGCGGGTTCGGCCACTTACAGAAAGGCCACGGCGTCTCCTTTGCCGATCTCGACCAGGACGGCGATCAGGACATTTATCATTCGGTCGGCGGCGCGTACGAAGGCGACTTTTATCGCAACGTCCTGTTCGAGAATCCCGGCCACGGCCACCAATGGATTTCCCTCCGCCTGGTCGGCAAGGAATCCAACGCGGCGGCCATCGGCGCACGCATCAAGGCCGTGACGGCTCACGGCGAGGGCGAGCGATCCATCCACCGCACCGTCACCACCGGCAGCAGCTTCGGCGCGAACCCGCTCCGGCAGCATCTCGGCCTTGCCCGGGCGAAGCTGGTGAAGTCTCTCGAAGTGTTCTGGCCCGCGACCGGCAAAACGCAACGCTTCGCCGATCTCGCGGCCGGCCGCCATTACGAAATCCGCGAGGACGGCGGCCTGACCGAACGTCCCCTCCCGGCCTTCAAGTTCAAGAAGGGCGAGCACAACAGCCACCCGCACTCCCCTCGCC
Organism: uncultured Verrucomicrobiota bacterium; assembly: GCA_964478815.1. Taxonomy (GTDB): domain Bacteria; phylum Verrucomicrobiota; class Verrucomicrobiia; order Limisphaerales; family SXQI01; genus DASVNK01. The sequence goes on along the minus strand of CAYZKY010000095.1, from coordinate 5,968 downwards.
TCTCGCAGGTCAAATAGCCGCTGCCGCTGGTGCTCCGAAACCATGCCAGCCGCGAATGGCCGGCCAGCCGCTTCGAACCAGTGTCCAGAAAAGATACAAAGCCGTTGTGCCCGAACAGAGTGGCCCGAGCCAGGCATCCCAAGGTATTCGGCCCGTCGTTCGCGCCAATCGCAACTCGCCCGCCAGGATCTCCCCGTCGCCTGGGAACCCGGCATGCGCCTCCACCACCCCGTCGGCATCAATCACTTGCGAAATGCCCGAGCTGCCCAGGCGGAAGACCGGCAGGCCATACTCCATCGCTCGCACCGGACCAACGCGGCCATGCAACGCATGTTGATGCGCTCCCCATTCCGCGGCATCCATAAAGGGAACAATCAATGCCTGCGCTCCGCGCCTGACCAGCCCATCCACCACCCGGCGGTAGCTCAAATCGTAACACACCGCGAGCCCGATCCTGCCCCAGGGCGAATTCCAGACCTGCTGGTTGTCCGCAGGCCGGCCGTCGCGAAAAAACTGGATCGGCACGCTCTTGGCCTGTTCGAACACGACGGTACCGTCCGGGCCGGCCACGTATGCCGTATTATAGAACTGCCCGTTGGGCAGCGCCGCTTTTCCGCCGGCCACGAGATATTTCCGGTTTTTCCGGCACCAATCGAGCACGCGTTCTGGGATGGGACCGTCGAAAGTATATTCGCTCAACACGAGAATATCGGCATCCGGATGACAGGTCAGGACGCGGTCGAGCTGCTCGGGAACCGCGAGGTCGGGAGGAAACTCGAGTTGCACCCCCGCCACGCGCACGGTCGGAGTGGCCGCCGACGTCTCGATCATGCGCGGCCTTGGCAGATTCCCCGCGATCCCAAGCGCCAGCGTGGCCACCGCCAGCCCCGGCCAGCCTCCACTCGCTCGGCTCGCCAGATACCCCGCGATCATGAAAATCGCATATCCCGTCCCATACACGCCAAAAGCGCCGACCGGCAGGATCCCGGGACGATCCCAGAACGCGTACCCTACGGTGATCCAGGCAAAACGCAGGTAGTACAGCTCACTCCGAAAGTACTCCAGCCCCAGCCACAACACGGGCGCCGCGAGCCAAAGCCAGGCCATTCCGAATTGTTCCCGTCCCCGCCAGAGCAACGCGACGAACAGGCCGTGGAAACACGCGAGAACCGCCCAGAGGCACACAGCCGCCAGCCCGAAGATCGTCCAGAACCAATGCAGTTGCGTGGCGAAGACCACGCACCCCATGGCAAAACCAAGGCGGAAGGCCAGTTTCGGATGACTCACAAACGCCAGCCGGACCAGCGCAAACGCATAGACGAGACCAAGGGCAGCCAGGTGGCGGTCGAAGTAAGCGAAGTGAAACGCGGCGGTTCCCCACAGCACCGTCAGCCATGCAGACCAACCCGCTACCTTCGGCTGCCCACTCATACTCTCTTGGACAAACCGACACTGCCCGGATCACACCCAAGGGTGCGAATCGGAACAAGTATGAGCTGGCCTCCTGGCTCTTGAAATCCAGAAGGCCGAAGAAAACTGCCTAATCGTTCGGCGAGAGAGTGCCCCGCGCCATGCTTCGGGCGCGTGAACTATTTCTTCTCGGCGGAAGGATCTTTGAGCACCGTCCCCGGGGGCGCGGTGGCGTTCAGCTCCTTGACGAGCTGATCGGTCAGATCGTTTTGCCCGTCCGTGTAGAGCAGGAACGGCGTCTGGTAAACGGTCTGCGCCGCGCTGTCCATGATCAATTGATAGCCGCCCGATTTCCCTTTGGCGGTCACCAGATCGCGAATCTCTTTCACGATATTCTCGCGCATCCGCTTTTCCATCTCGCCGATCGTCGTCCGCGCCGAGTTCTGATACTGCTTGGCCCCCTTCTCGATCTCCTGCAAATCCGCCAGCTTTTTCTCCGCCTCGGCTTTGCGCTTGGCCCGTTCCTCGGCGGAAATCGCCTGGTCGTTGCTTTCGTCCACCAGTTTGCGGTAATCGGTGTTGGCCTTCTGGTACTCCTCCACCATTCCTTTATACACGCGGTCGTATTCCGCGCCGCGGTCTTTAATCTGGCCTTCCGCCTGCTGCGTTTTGAAATAGCCGTCGAAGACCTTCTTCATGTCGACGACCGCCACGCGCACCTGCGCGGACACATCCGCCAAGTGCAGCGCCGGGAGGAGGAGGAGGGCCGCCGCCACGCGGGCGAGGCCGGTTCGTTCAAGCTTAATCATGGGTCGATATATCAATAGTCGCGAGTGAAACCCACACTGAAGTGGAACTTCCCGCTGCCGCTCGTAAACCGATCGTGATTGATCGGGATACCGTAATCCAGCCGCAGCGGTCCCAACCGCGGAATGTTCAGACGAATTCCGACGCCCCAGTTATCGAAATAATCGGTGTCCCACTCGTAGGGATCGAGCCCAACCTGCCCGATATCGTAGAAGAGGGCAAGGCGCAGCCGCTCGATGATCGGGATGGTATACTCCGCCGAACCGAGATAGAACGTCTCGCCGCCGATCGGCTCGCTTTTCACTCCGTCCCGCGGGCTGACCTTGCGGTAGCTCCACCCGCGGAGGGTGTACGGGCCGCCGAGGAAATACCGATCGAACAACGGCACGCGCGGCGTATCGTCGTACGATTCGGCCACGCCGGTCCGGCCGAGCACCTCGAGAATGTGCCCTTCGAAAAACCCGGGGAAATACCAGGTGCTGCGGACTTCCCATTTATAGAAGTCCGCCTCGGCGCCGAGCGGACCACCCGCCAGCTCCGTCAACAACTCCGTCCGCTGGCCCCGGCTCGGCTGCACCGCGCTGTTCCGCGTGTCGAAAGCCAGCGATCCACCGACCTTCGAGACCAGCCGGCTGCTGGGCTCCTGCAAAATCGCCACCGGCGCGTTCGCCGGATCCACATCGTCGATCCCGATGTTCTCGATCGTGTAGCTCACCGACCCGATCAGGTTGAACGGCAGTTGCTTCGTCAGGCTCAACTTCGCGCCGGTCTGCGTCAGGTCGTACAGGTCGCTGAAGTAATTGAACTCGCTGTGATACAAGTCCACGCCCAGCGCCAGCCGCCGGTTCAGAAACCACGGCTCCGTGAACGAGATGACAAAATCTTTGCGCCGCAAACCGACCGTCGCCCCCACGCGCAACTTCTGGCCGCCCCCGCGGAAGTACGGCGGATGGAACAAGTCGAAATTCCCTTCGCGGTATCCGACAAACCCGAACAAGCTGTCCAAGGAGCTGAAGCCCGCGCCCAATTCGATGTGCCCCGTCGAGGCTTCCTCCACGTCGATCACGAGGTTCTTCCGCCCCACGATATCCGTGTCCTGCGGTTCGGCCTCGACCTTCTCGAAATACTGCATCTGTTCGAGACGGCTCTTGCTGATCTTCACCCGCACCATGTCGAACGTCTCGCCCGGGGACACCGCCAGCTCGCGCCGGATCACCTTGTCCTTCGTCTTGGTGTTCCCGCGGATCTCGATCTTCTCGATCACCGACTTCCCCTTATCCTCGTCCCGGATGTCGTAAACCACATCCATCGTGCCCCGCTCGATGTTCGGAATCTTTTGCGGCCGCACGAACGTATCGACGTAGCCCTTGGACCCGTAAAAATCCCGGATCGCATCGGTGTCCTTGTTCAGGGCCTTCGGCGTGAAGGTCTCTCCGGCGAGCATCTCCGGCTTCACCGGCTTCCCTTCGGACACGATGCCCTTCAAAAGCTGGTCGCTGGTGAAGTTGGTGTTTCCCTTGAACTCCACGTTCCCCACTTTGTAGCGCAACCCCTCGCTCACGAGCCACCGCATGATCATCCGGTTCGGCGCCAGATAATCGAACTGCACATCCTTCAGCTCGAAATCGATGAAGCCCTCGTTCCGGTAAAAGTCGGCCAGCCGGTCCTTGTCCTCCTCGAACTGATCGTCCTTCAGCTTGCCGCTGCCCGTGATCCACGAAAACATCCACCACCGGCGCGTCTTGACCACTTTCCGCAGCTTCCGCTGCTTGAACGAGTCCGCCCCCACGAACTCCACCTCCTTGATCCGCACCTTCGGCGATTCCTCCACCACGAACTTCACCGACCCGCGCCCCGCGGCCTCGTCGATCAAGGGCGGCTCGTACCGCACCTTCGTCTTCTGGTACCCCGCCTTCTGGTACATCGTCTGGATTTCCTGGGCGTCCGTGAACAGCTTTCGCTCGTCCAACGGCTCCCCAGGCTTCGACGTCACCTTCTTGAGCAGCTTCTTCCGGCTGTACTTCTTGTTCCCTTCGAAGGAAATCTCCGACAGGACCGGTTTCCCCTGCACCACGTAAATCAGGTTGATCCCCGGCTTGTCCGAAGGCTCCGTCGCCACCCGGATATTGTAGAAATAGCCGGTCGAGTAGAGACTCCGGACGTCGTCGTCCACGCTCGTGCGGGCGTAGGTATCGCCTTCCTTGATCCGGATATTCGCCCGGATCAACGCGTCACTCGCGGCCGCTGGCCCGATATGCCGGATATCGATCTTCTGAATGGTCTGCCCCACCTGGCCGCGCGTCGGATGGGCCAGCCAGCACAAAATCAAAATAAAGCCGGTCCACCGGCGCAACACTACTTTCATCGACACTCGAATCAGCCAGGCACATCTTCCGCGCTCACCTTCGCGGCGTTCTCGAACCGCGTAAAACTCTTGAAGAACGTCAAATGGACATCCCCCGTCGGCCCGTTGCGCTGCTTGGCAATCAACAAATTCACCGGCAGCACGTCATGGTCAGTCCCCGCCGCTGCTCCGTCCTCATCGTCCTTCTCCGCTTCCGGCTTATACAATAGAGCCACCAGGTCCGCATCCTGTTCAATCGCCCCCGATTCCCGCAAATCCGACAGCCTCGGCTTCCGGCTCTTGTCTTTCTCCAACTCGCGGTTCAACTGGCTCAACACGATCACCGGCACATTCAGCTCCTTCGCCAGAGCCTTGATCCCGTTCGAAATCTGCGCGATTTCCTGCTGCCTGTTCTCGATTCGCGTGGACTGTGCATGCAGCAATTGCAGGTAGTCAATCACAATCAATTTCACCCCGTACTGCTGGTGCATCCGCCGCGCCTTCGCCCGCAACTGCAAGATCGAAAGCCCCGCCGAATCGTCGATATACAGCGGCGCGCCCGCCATTTTCCCCGCCGCCCCCGTCAGCTTCGGAAAGTCGCGCTCGGCCAGAAAACCGTCGCGGATGCTCCGCAGGTTCACCCGGGCTCGTGAACACAACATCCTCAACACCAGCGACTCCGACGTCATTTCCAGGCTGAACACCCCCACCGGCTGCTTCTCCTCCAGCGTCACATGCTCCACGATGTTCATCGCCAGCGAGGTCTTCCCCATGCTCGGTCGCGCCGCGATCACGATCATCTCCCCCCCATGCAATCCGCTCGTCATCTTGTCGAAGTCCATGAACCCCGACCCGAGTCCGGTCAACATCCCCTGCCGCTGATGATAATCCTCGATCGTATTGATCGCCTTATGCACCAGCTCCTTCATCGACCGCCCGGATTGCTCCACCCGCTCCTCGCTGATCCCCAGCACATCGCGCTCGACCTCGTCGAGGAGGGCATCCACCTCCCCCTCCTGCTCGTAGACCCGCGCCACCGCCTCCGTGCAGGTCTGGATCATCCGCCGCAACACATGCTTGTCCCGGACGATCTCGATGTAATACCCGAGATTCGCCGCCGACGGCACGCAATCCGGCAATGCGGATAAATAGGTAATCCCCCCGATCGCCTCCAACTGTCCCTTCCCCTTCATCTTTTCCTGCACGGTATGCACGTCGATCGGCTCCTTCCCGTCGTACATCTCCACCAGCGCGTCGAACAACATCTGGTGCCGCCCGTCGTAAAAGACCTCACTCCCCCGCTTGAACTTCTCGATGCTCACCCCCAGCCCCTCGTTCGGAGCCAGCAAAATGCACCCCAGCACCCCCTGCTCAGCCTCGATGGAATGCGGCGGCAGCCGGTCCACC
>CAYZKY010000094.1:9251-25447 GCA_964478815.1 uncultured Verrucomicrobiota bacterium | reverse complement strand
TCGCCCCGTGGGCGGCCTCGATAGCCAGCTTGTCGATGTGCATGTTGCACGGGGTGACCATGCTCCAGGTGGAGGCGATGCCGATCTGGGATTTCTTGAAATCCTGGGGCGTGAACCCGACGGCATGCAGCATGGCGCGGCTGGCGGCGCGATCCGGCCCATCGATGACCAGCGAGGAGTGCGCGCGATGGAGCGAACCCGGTCCGGCCTTCGGGTTCGATTTGGAGCCCGGCTTGGGTGACAGGGCAGCCGTCTTCGATTTGGCGACTCGTTTCATGAGCCGCCATCCTTCGACAGAAACCGCCCGCTGGCAAGTGCCGGATGGCCGGGAGCAGACCGGGCCGGAGGGGGATGCCCCATCCCGGCCCGGCGCGGGCAAGTTCAGTGGCGCGCGTCAATTCCGAGTGGCGCGGAAGAAGCGAATGGGCTGGTTTTCCAGGGAGTAGAAACGGGTGACGACGGCTCCCGCGCCGTTGACGGTGGGCTCGACGACGGACCAGTCCGTCAAATTGGCGGAGCCTTCGATGCGGTAGCTGACGCCGCGCGCGGCATTGAAGCGGAATTCGACGGCGGTGCGAATCGAGACGTCGGATTCCGGGGTGCTGCCGGGAAGGGTGGGGTTGAAGTTGCCCGCGACTTCGAGACCGTCGTCGAATCCGTCGTTGTCGGTATCCGCGCGGTGGGGGTTGGTGCCGGTGTTGGCAGCGTCGACAAAGGTGCCGGAATTCGACTCCACCCCGTCCTTCAAACCGTCCCGATCCGTGTCGTCGAGAAGGGGGTTGGTGCCGGTGTTCGAGGCGCTGACGTAATTGCCCGTGCTGGTTTCCACGCCGTCGCGGAGGCCGTCGCCGTCGGTGTCGGGATTATTGGCGCGGGTGCCGACGGTGTACTCGTCGATGTTCCGCATGCCGTCATTGTCGAGATCGAGCGTGGCGTCGTTGACCGCGGCATTCAGGCCGTTGGCTTCCTCGTAAATGTTGGGAATGCCGTCGCCGTCGCTATCGTCCGGAAGGCCGACCAGTTCGTTCACAAAACCGTAATGATGAAACGTGTCGCCGGCGCTGACGGCGTCGAGGGTCATGACGAGCGTGCCGTCGGCTGGGGCGACAAAGTCGTAGCTGATGCCCGCCCCGGGGCTGCCGGCGCCGGTGCCTTCCTGCTGCTCGGCATTCGGGCCGTAGGACGTGCCGTCGCGCGTCATGCGGGTGGTCGTGCCGGGGTCATCGCTGGCGACAATGTCCAGGGAGGCCCCACCCCAGCCGCTGACGAAGAACGTCAGGCGATAGGTATGGGCTTCCTTCAACCCGGTCAGGGTGAGGCGTTGGACGCCCCCGGCGAGGCCGCCGTAATAGAAGTCCGACAAAAGACTCCCCAGCCCGGTGTCGCCAAAGCCACCCTGGACGTTATCCACGAAATCGGCGCCTGGGCCTTCCAGCATGTAGTTCGAACCGGTGCGCCCCTTGGAGGTGAACACGACGCCGTTAATCGTGGCGGCGGCGGCATCCGTCCCGAAGTCGACCAGGTGGGTGTACGTTTTCGTGGGATCGATGCCGGTATCCTCGTCGGCGGTGAGATTGATAAAGCTGAAGGTGCCCGCCGAGGCCGAAAGCGGCAGCAGCGCGAGGGTGGCCAAAAGAGCCGTGCAACGATAATGGTTTTTCATGGGTGTCATAGGAATGCGGAGAAAAGCCTACCGGACGAGAGTGCGCGGTGTCAACCGAAGCGCGAGTGCCGTGCCGCCGTCAAAGACGAATTCGGGCGGGACGGCCGCCAACTCCGGCCAGAGCCGGCGCTGTTCATCGGGCAACACGTCGAGGCGAGGCGCGAACGATTTCATGGGAGCGCCGGGTCGGGAGCGGAGGAACGGGCAGTCCGAACACGACATGCCAATAATTCCAGGAACGCACGTCGAAGACCCCCGGCGGCGCATCCGCCAGCACCGCGCGAAACGCTTCGCGGCCCAGGACGCGCTGCACGGTCTGCACGTCCCTCCATGTGCCGAGCGTCATGACCTGCGCCAGGAAACGTTGCGGGTAAGCCAGCGCCTGGGCCGGGGATTTCCACCAGAAGAGTTTCTCGGCGATGCTTTCCAGCGCCGCGCGCTCCGCGCCTTCTGCCAGTAAGAGCTGTTTCATACGTGGCTGTCCATGCAAGGCTCGTGGTTTACGAAAGAGGCAGGGCTTTCCGCCAGCCTTCCGCGGTTTCGGCAATCGCCGGCGCGCGGAATAGAACGCGTCGAAGATGCGTCTTCCCGTCCGCCATCTGGGCCAGAACCTCCACCACTCCCACCGCGCGGCCCGCGGGCCAATGCAGCTCGGCGGTGAGCCGGGCCACGTTCGCCTTTTCCTTGTCGAACCAAGTCTGGAATTGCTCGGGGGTTATGCCGCTCTCTTCCCAGAATTTCGTTGCGTCGACCGGCAATTCCTTGCAGCGCCGGATCACGAAATCGCGGTCGAGAAAGCTCAGGAAGTTTCCCGCCTTCGGACCGTTCTCGCGGTCGAGCAGCACGCGGTAAATGGCCTTGAACGCGCTCGGCTGGTCGATGGGAGTCAGGCGCGCCGCATTAAAAACACCCACTTGGATGGCATCGCCTTCCCAAGCCACCTTCGGCAACACCTCGGCCAGCTTGTGCAGGAAAGCGCGTTGCGTGGCGCTGAGTTCCTGTGCGCGGGCCGGGAGCGTCTCGGCGAGGCGCGTCTTCTCCTCTTCGGTGGCGTAGCGCTCGACCCAGTAGCGCGCGGCGCGCATGCGCATCTCGAGGTGCTTCTTCTCCAGCGGCGTGAAGGGCGAGCCCTTGCGCTTTTCCAGCTCGGCCACGAGATCGAGATGCGGCATCTGCGAGAGCGCCGCCACGAGTTGGAAATCCGCCAGCCAATGCGCCGGCTCGGGATCGACCTGCGAAATCTCGACGATCCGCTTGTCCCCCGGCAGCGCCTTTTCGTCGTGATAAAACTTCTGCTGATACCGGTCGAAATCGTTGAACAGCTTGATGATGTAAACTTCCGACGGTTCGAAATTCACCGGTTGCCGCGGCGGCGGACGCACGAGCAGAAAGCGCAAAATTTCCGGCGGCAGGAAGTCCGCCATGTCGCGCGAGGTCACCCCGATGCCCTTGCTGGAGGACATCTTCGCGCCGCCCACGAGGAAGAAATCGTAGGGGCAATTCAGTGGCGGTTCCTGGCCGAAGATGGCGCGCAGGCAAGCCATCGCGACGTCGCGCGAGCCGCCCTTCGTGCTGTGATCCTGCCCCGCGCCTTCGATCGTCACCGGGAAGGTCCGCCACTTCGCGCACCATTCGAGCTTCCAGGGCAGTTTGCCGCGCCCGTCGAAAGGAGACATCTGGCCGCGATGGCCGCAGCCTCGCGCCCACTTCACCAGGTCCGGCCGGCACTCGTAGACAACCTCTTTGCCGTCATACGCGCTTACCACCGTGGTGCCGATGCGCCCGCACTTTTCGCAAATGACCTGAAAGGGATGCCAATCCTCCGCGCGCTCCGAACCGCTGACTTCCTTGTAAATCTTTCGGACCACATCCGCCTTCCGCAGAATCGCGTCGATGGCCTCGTTGAACTTGCCCGTGCGGTAAATCTCCCGCATCCGGTAAAATTCGGGCCGGATGCCTAGCTCCGCGAAAACGCCGAAATATTCCGTGATATAATGATCCGCCATGTCCGTGGCCTTCGAGCCCGGCGGTGGCGGCGTGTTGCACAGCGGCGCGCCCAGATACTTCTCGAAATGCTCGGCCTCGCCATAGGGAATTTCATCCACCGGATCGTAATCGTCGACCCCGAACAAATAGCGGACGGGCACGCCCTTCGACTTGAGCGTGCGGAAAATCGCGTCGTGAATCAACGGCCCCCGCAAGGCACCCACATGCGCGCGGCCCGAGGGCGTCTTCGAATCATTGATCGTCTGCGGGCCGTTGACCTTGGCCGCCAGTTCATCGCACCAAAACATACCAAGCTATCGAAAACAGCGATCATCCGGCACGAGCATGGCCCGGTCAATGGCGGATTCGCCATTGCGAGATGGAAATGGAAGGCGCCCCGCGCCAGCCCGCCGAGGCGGACGGGCGCGGGGGGAGTGAATCAAGGAATGTGGGCTAGAGTGGTGGAAGCAACTCTATCCTGTCCGCCGCCGATGGTGGACCAATCGCCCGAAGCAACGTTGTTGAATCCGCCGCTGACCGTCGCGTAAAGGCCGGAGGCAGTGTTGCCGGTCCCACCGTAGACGGAGGCCATATGGTCGGCGCTCAGATTGTGGGCACCGGCGACGATCGCGCCTGCGTGGGAATAGCTGTTGCCGAATCCAAGAATAATGTTGTGCGAACCGGTTCGCACATCGCCGGCGTTGCCGCGCAGCTCGTTGTAGCCGATAATGAGATTACCGAGAGCATTCAGTTGTTGATAGGTATACCCGGTTCCGTTGCGAATGTGCACATTGGCCCCCGTGATGAAAACGTCGTTCCCACTGCGGCTGAAGTGAACCAGTTTGGTGGCGATCGGGGAGACGATGCCGTCGGCATGGGTTTTCGCCGCCGCGAGGGTTGAGATGTCGCCGGTGTTGGCGTAGGTTTTGGCGTCGTTCAGGGCCTGGGCACTCTTGGTATCAGCATAGGATTTCGCTGCCGCAAGAGTGGATGCATCGCCGGCATTGGCGTAGGTTTTGGCCTCGTTCAGGGCTCCGGCACTCTTGAGCTCGGCATAGGACATCGCCTTCTGGAGGGTCGATTTATCACCGTCGTCGGCGTAGGTTAAGGCATCGAGAAGGGCTTGGTCGCTCCGGGCATCGGCATAGGCTTTCGCCGCCGCCAGGTTCGCCGCATCGGCGGCGGCGAGGGCGGCCTTGCCGTCCTGGAGGGCTGCCTCCAGATTTGCAATTCTCCCGCCAAGTAGCGAGTTGATGGCAAGCTGGTCGGCCAGCGCGGCGCCCTGGGCGGCGTTTTCCGTCTGCAAGGCGGTCACTTTCTGGGAAAGCGAGGCGGCCAGGTTTTCGAGGGCGACGAGGCGCTGAATGATCGTCGAGCTGGATTGAGCGAAGAGCGGCGCGGACGCGGCCCAGACGAGCGTCAGGATCACCACCGCAGGAATGGATCGAAAGAGTTTCATGTTGAGTGATGGATAGATGGTTTCGAGTTGGGTCAGGGATTAATGGTTTCTGGAGTTTCGGCGGCCGCGCGCCTGGGCCGCCGCCAAGGCTGCCGGCAGCGCGAGCAGCCAGAGGGTCGAGGCGCCCGCGTCGGGCACAAGAGTGAAGGGCACGGGTTGCAGGTCGAACAGGGAAAGCCCATTGTTGCCCGAGGCCAGGATGGTGCCGTCGAGTTTGCTGACGCGGTACCAGTTCCCGCTATCCGAGCCCAGCATCAGATCGTCCCCGATGCTCCCCATCGCGGTGCCCTCGAACGCTTCGTTCAGCGCCGCGTTCGGAATGGAGCGGACGACCGAGCCATCCGCCAGGCTGGTGAGGTAGATCTTGTCATCGACCAGTTGCCAGACGTTCGGGCCATCGACGGCGATGGCCTCGGTGCTGTCCGAAATGGCGGGAATCGCCCCGAGGCTCGCCCCGGTGAAGGCATCGAGAAAGACGAGCTGGTTGTTCAAGCCGTCGGCCGCCAGGACCTGGCCACCGGCCAGATAGTCCAGCCCTTGTATATTCATCGTGGCCGGCAGGGGCCAGGAAAAGAGAACGGAACCGGCGAAGTCGTACGCAATGATGTCGGTGCTGGTGAAGGAGCCGACCCAGATGCGCGTGCCATCCGTCGCCACACCGTTGGGCAAGCCGATGGCCACCGGGAATGCGCCGAGATCGTTCATGTCCGCATCGAGGCGATGGACGGCATCGTCGCCCCACGTCACCGCCACAAATCCGTTCGCGAAGGTTGTCGTGGCGGATTCGGCGATCGCCAGGGTGAATAGGATCGTGGAAAGGCGAAGAGTTTTCATAGGGGGGTGAGCAAGGGGGCGGGAACCAGGAACTCAAGGAGCGAGTCGTCCCAAAGTCCCGCCAAGTGTGTCTTCCGATATGGTCGATCAGTTTTCAGTTTTCGGCGAAACGATGTTATCCATGCAGCGCTCTGGCGGTGTCAACGAAGATATCTTTCTCTGGCGGATTCGGATGCCCAAATGGCAGAGGCTGTGAACCGAGGTCGCCCTGATCGAGTCTGCACGGCCCAGGCGCGGCTGATTCGAATCAAAACTCTATGAGTTCAGTCTGGTCTTGCCTGGATGGCACCGGGTGATAAGTACTGCCTCATGAGGATCAAACCGTGGGCGGTGTTGGCGCTGGGGTGGGCCATTGCGACGACCGGGATTCTCGCTCACGATGTCGTCTGGCCGGGCAACCCCACCGGCTTCACTCCCGGGGAGCCGCTGCGCATCGCGTTCGGATCGGAATCCCTCATCCAGGTCATGCCCATGACCGGCGAGCCCTGCATCGTCGCCGTCAATCTCGATCCCCTTGCCTCGACGCTCGTGAAAGTGGAGATAGTAACCGTGAATCCGGCCTTGCAGGTCGACATTCGCGTCACCGCCCTGCGTGCCGCGACGAACGCAGCCGAAACGGCCGTGATTTCCGGCGAATGGCATGCCACCGGCTCGCCCGATCCCGACGAATGCACGGCCGTTCTGCCCAATCGATTCTTCGTCACCGTGCAAGTCTCCGGCGGCCCGCCCGCTCTCGAAGTCACCAGCCTCATGCCGCCCGCCGCGGCACCGGGCAGCACCGTGGTGATCACCGGGAATGGCTTCACCGGAACCACCGGGCTGACCTTCGGCGGGACGCCCGCCGAGTTTATCGTTGTGGACGACAACACCATTCGCGCCGTGGCCCCTCCCAATGCTCCGGTGGGGAAGGTGACCTTGATCACCCCGGGGGGAGCAATCACCAGCCCGGGCCTTTTCGTCGTGCAGCCCGAGCTGAAAGTGATGCCCGTGGGTGACGGCGCCATGTTGCAGCTCTTCTGGAACGACCGAAACTACCCGTTCACGCTCCAACAATCGACCAGCCTGATCGATCCGAACTGGAGCGATGTGATCACGACCTTCGACCATTCCGTGAATCTGCCCATCGAGCATGGCCCGGCCTTTTACCGGCTCTCGTGGATGGAAATCCCCCTGGATAACACCGACTACAATCGCGACCGCCTGGCGGTGGCGCAGTTTTACGACCGCGATCCGATCCAGTACTGGGCCGCCTATGGCCTCCCCGCGCTCGCGCGGTTGGCGATCATGCGTAGCGAGGTGAATGCCGATCCCTACGCGCCGTTCCAGGGCTTTCTCCAGGGCTTCGATGCGAACCGCTTCGTGACCCTGCTCAACAATAATGAATTGCCGCCGGTGCTTGCCACCAATGTGGCCAGGCAGTTGGCGGCGGGAACGCCCATCACCAACGCGTTCCTGAACACGGTCATCGACCTGGTGCGGACGAACGATGCCACCAACTGTCTCGAACTCATTCGCACGAACTGTTTCGCGACGAACGCGTTGACGCCCGTCTTCACCATCGTGCTGACCAACCTGGCCACCAGCAATGCGTGGACGATTGTGGCGCCGCTCACCAACAAACTCGTATTCAGCACCAATCAGTTCACGAACACCACCGGCCTCAATTGGATCGACACGCACGGGAGCCATGCCTTCACCCAGGTGCGCCGCCCCGCCCGCCCGCCCACGAGCGATTCGAACACCGTGACGAGGGTCAATTGGACCAACATCACGTCGTCGAGCACGTTCGGGGATACCACCTACAATGGCGCGTGCGCGTCGCTCGCCGTGGGGGCCAGCCTGGCGAAGATGGGCGTCATTGGCGACGCCACCTCCGCCAACTTCTGGAACGATCTGTCGCGGCTGCTCGGCGCCACGCCCGGCACCCTCGGCGCTTATGCCACGGATATTTCGGCATTTTACGAAACGCTCGGTTACGGCACGTCGCAAGCTTACGACGGCCCCATCGAATCCGCGGCCGAAGAGGCTAAAAAGGCGCTGGATCGGGGGTGCGACGTGCAAATCTACTACTACAGCGCCGATGGCAAAAAAGCGCACACCGAGTTCGTCACCGGCATCACGCTCGATCCGGCGGATTCCTCGAAAGCCACCATCTCGACGTTATCCTGGGGCAGCGGCGCGACCGTCACCTACACCGGCAGCACGGCCGGGGGGGCCTACTCCGGCAAGAGCGACGGAGCCCTGTATCGGATGCCGGCCGAAACCGCTTCCTTCCTGGAACAAACTGGAACCGCGAGGCTCCATTACTTCTGCAAAAAATAAGCCCAGCGGCGGGTATTCCGCAGTAGGGTGCCTCGCTCCGTGCGCGCCGCCGCCGTGCCGTTGGGAGTCCCGCGTTCACGCGGTTCCCGTGCGCGAAAACTCCCAGAACCCCTCCGACCTGTCCACAGTTTGGGGGGAAGCCCAGGATGCGGGTGATGGAAATGTAGACTTCCTGGGTGACGGGAGGGGGTTAGAAAGGGTGAAGGGCGGGTCATTTTGCGCGCAGGAAGTCCTATTTACGCGGGTTTCGTGAGGGTAGGCGCCCGGGCTTGGCGGTGGCAGGATGGGGCGCGCCGGGAGGGGGAGGATTGGGAGAAATGTGGCATGGGACCACCCTCCGAGGCTCTTCCCGGAGGAAGGGGCGCGGCGAGGCGGCGGGGTCGCGCGGCGGAGAATCGGAACAGGAGGGGCGAGGGTTTCGCACCTGTTGTTCGGAATCGATCCGGGCGACCGCGAGGTTTGGGTCGCAGTCATGGGGTTATGGTCGCTCGGGCGCTGGGAAAGGGCAATCGGAAGTTCGGGAAATTTTCGTAAAATGTTGACTGGGGCGCGGCGGGCCAGGATTGGCCGGATCGGCCGGATCGACCGGATTTGGTGGGGCAAGACCGGGAAAGGGCGAGCTTTGGAGTGACTTGGCAGGGCGAAGGTGTTGGGGGGTGGGTTGGTCCGGGGGCGATGGCCCCCGGCTACGATGGGGCACGCTGGCAGCGTGAGGAATTGGGCGACGCGCGGGGGCGACGTTTTAGAGCCGCCTTTTAGCAAACGGATTCGCCCAGCCAGAGGCAGTCCCGATGGCGGAAAGCGGTCAGCGAACGAGGGCGCGGTAGAACTGGGCTTCGGGTGGGATGCGATCGCGGCTATCGACCAACGGGACCGGATCGGCGGCGGCGGTGACGATGCCGACGTCGGTCCAAGTGCGCAGATCGCCGGAGGCCTGGATGGTGTAGGCCTGGCCCGGATCGCCGCTGAGCGTGAAGCGCAGGACGCCATCGATACGGGCGGCCTGCAATCGAGGCGGGGTGCCCGGTTCGGTGATATCCGTGACTTTTAGTCGCACGATCCCTACCCGGGAGATTCCGTTGACTGTTTCGAAGGCACCGCAAACGAGAATTTTATCGTCGGGCTGGACTAAAATCTCGTAGACCGGCCCCCCGTAGCTGGGTCCTGGATGAAACGCAAGAATGGCATCAAGCGAACCATCGATGTTCAGCCTGAGAAGGCGACCGGACGATCCATTCGGATCCAGTTCAGTAAAGTTGTGCCCGACGATAACTTTACCATCTCCCTGCAAGGCAATCTGCGTGGGAGCGCCCCAACTCTGAAGATTCAAATCGGGTGGAGGAACGAACAATGAGTCGAGGGTCCCGTCGGTATTCAAGCGCATGAGGCCGGTGCTTTTGGCGCCAGCGACCGACGTGAAAAATCCATAGAAATAAATTTTTTCCGACTGCGGATCGACAGCGATTTCGGTCGCGTCAGCTTTCGTCGGACCGAATGAAGTGTCGAGAGCACCGTCCGGATGCAATCGAAGGATCTTGCCATCACCTACAACAAGAATCTTCCCGTCCCGCAATTCAAGTGCACCGAGCCGGCCCCAACCGGGCACGTGTTCCTCCGCAGGCGACTTAAACGATTCATCGAGAATGCCATCGGCATGGAGTCGCCGGAGCGGGCCTCCTCCTGCCAATAGTTTGCCGTCCTGTTGAATGCCCACGAGATGCAGGCCGCCGATACGCTTATTGACTTCCGAATCATATTCGCCGTTCGCAAGATAACGATAGAGACTACTCCAACCCGCCCAGATTTTACCATCCGGCTGGAGCAAGAGATGGTGAGCGTCCATGCCGAACTCGGGTGAAGGTTGCGCTCGAAAGGACGTGTCCCACGAACCGTCGGGATTGAGCCGGGTTAGTCCCCTTTGATCCACACCATTGGCGGAGAAGCGGTGCCCGCCAATATAAATTTTTCCGTCTGACGCGAGAGCCATGGCAAGGACTCCTGGCCATACCGGCGGCCCTCCCACATCGGTCAAGCGGGCATCGAACGTTTCATCGACGGCACCGATGGGCTGATTAGCGGCGATCAACGACAGCCCCGACATGAAGACAGCGGCGGCGGCAAGTTCTCTGATTGTTTTCATGTCTATCATTAGGCTAAGCGTCCCCGCGGAAAGAACCGGGAGAAATAAACCGCTATTTGCGCGGGATGGCCTTTTGGAGGCGGCTCAGGTCGCGGTCGCCGGATGCCACCTCTCCATCGCCCCACTTTTTGTTTTTCTCCCAATAGAGCGATTTCGCTTCGTTCCAACGCCAATGCTCGACGTGGCCATCGGCGAAGGAAAGGTTGGCCCCGTTCTGATGGCGAGCACCGGGAAAATGACTCCATCTCCATTCCGAACCGGGTTGGACCACACTAAAACTGCCACCCGCGGTGTTCCCCGGATGATTGTCGATGAACACAAACGCGCTGGCCGGACCTGGGTCTTGAATACTGGGCTGCTTGCGGAAGACGAGCCGCTCGACCGTCCATTCCGGAGTGGTGGCCGAATTCCCCTTCCCGTTCATATAAGTGCTCATCCCGTAGTGACGGGTGCGGGGCAATTTTTTCGCATCGAGAACGGTGGATCGATCGGAAGGGCAGCGATAGACGGCGTCGGCACCGACGTGGCGAAACAGGAGACCGCGCTGAATATTCGAACTGGTCGTATCGGTGAAGGCGTTTCCGGTCACCCAGGAGGGAGCATCGCTGCGGGACGCGGCCTGAGTAAAATAATCTTCGTGGTTAGGAGGCAGAGATTCGTCATAGTCTCCAGAGTAGAGCGCCCAGGCGAGCGTGAGTTGCTTGAGGTTATTCAGGCAAGCGGTTCGCTGTCCCATCGCTTTGGCCTTGCTCAAAGCCGGCAAGAGCATGCTCGCCAGGATGGCAATGATGGCAATAACGACCAGCAGTTCGATCAGAGTGAAGCCGTGAGTTTTGATGGCAGACTTTCGCGCGATGTGACGATCTGTTGATACCTTTTTCATAGTTCCTGTCTTCATTGCCTTAAACTGGTGGGAAGGACGGCAGAACGAGCTCCGCTTTGGGCATCGATTTCCGCAAGGGATGGAGCCCGCCAGCGGCGTATTTCGCCTTGATAACGATCAAGACTGTTCAAGTTGCCGGCGCTGATCAAATCTTGGTTCGGACCGACAAACCGCAGCCACGCGCACTCTCGGTCGTGGGCTTTCCAGTGAGCGACTTGTTGGCGAGTCGCCATGTCCCAGATGGTGATCGTTCCATCGTATCCACCTCCGATCAGCCGCGAATCGTCCGGTGAGAAGACCAGGCTGTAGTAGACGATGCGCTGCCCCGTGACGATTTCCACCGGTTCCACCGGCTGTTCACGCTGCACATCCCAAAGGCGCAACAGACCGTCCCAGGATGAGGTAGCAAGCCATCGACCGTCATTGGAAATGGCGTGGAACCAAACGTCAACTTTGGGATGAGGAAAGACTCGCAGCCGGCCCTCCGGCAGAAACCGAAGATCGATCCCCCGAGTGACATTGATCGCCAGGATACTATCCTGCGCCCAGAATTCGAAATTAGGCCCTCCATGCACATTGGCCAATGGCGGAAGGCGGAGTTCGAGAGTGCCGGTGACCGGATTCCATACTTCCGCCGTATGGTCGGCCCGGTGAACCGCGAGCCGCTGCCCATTCTCAGACAAGACCAGATGGAGCGGCGCATTGGTAGACTGGCCAATGGCGCTCAAACGGCGGAAAGGTTGCGTGGCCCAGAGCTCGATCCGCCCATCGGGCCAGCCGACCGCCATGGATCGAGCGTCACGCCCAAAGACCATCAGTTGGGCCGAACTGAAGCTGGGGGGAGTGAGTTCGGGTGCGCTCTCCTCGAGAGTAATGCAGTCTAAATAGGTGATCGCTCCTCGATCCCCGAGCCGCCGCAAGGCATCCGCGATCTTCCGCGAATTCGACAGTTCAAAGTGTCCGGGAGCGTAATGAAGGTTTCCATGCACCAGCGCGATCCGATGGCCCGGCGCGAATGGCCAGTGGAACGCCGCATTGTCCGGAGAGACAAATCTGTCGTTATCAACGGGAAGCTTTTCCACGTTCCAGACTCGCAACTTTTCGTCCCGGCCAGCGGATACCAGGTGCTTGCCATCGGGGGAAAAGCCCACCGACACGACATCCATATAATGGCCGCGAAACGCCCTTATTTCTTTCCACGAGGTTGTATCCCAGAGCCGGACCGTTTGATCGACGCTCGCGCTCGCGAGCAAACTTCCATCCCGCGAAACCGTCACTTGCGCGACCTCATCACGATGCCCCAACAAGTGGTGAACGGGAATTCCCGTAACCGTATTCCAAACATCGATGCCGCCCCTTCCGCCCGAAATCAAATGCCTCCCATCGCGGGTAAACGCCAGGCTATGCGTTGCTTGTGCAGGCCGCAGGAGGAGCTCGGCGCGATCTGCGAACTTGCTCAATCGAATGATTCCCTCCGCATCTCCGTAGGCGAGCCATTCCCCATCGGGGGAAAACGCGAGGCCGATTTTCTCGGACCTCTCCCACTGCATCGTGCCGCGATCGAAGCTCGCCAACAGCTCCCGGGAGGCCACGTCGAGCACGCGGACTTCAGACCCGGCAATTAGGGCCAGCCTTTGGCTATCGCCACTAAAGGCAAGTGCGCTGGCACCACCGGGAGTTTTTTCGGTTCGCACAGGCCGCCAGCTTCCGGTATCGAATAACTGCCAGGACTCGCCGCCGACCGCGAGCCAGTGGCCGTCCGGGGAAAGACAGAGAAAACGCGAGCCCCCTTTACTCAGTGGAATCGTGAGCGTGTTCGTCCGCTTTTCGAGGTCCCAGAGTCTAAGTGTATGGTCCCATCCACCGCTTGCGATGGTCCGGCCATCGTTCAGGAACGAAACTCCAGCTACCATGTCTTCGTGCCCAGTGAGGACCGTATGCTCGTCGCCGCGCGTCTGATGGTACAAGTGGCGCCATTCCCAACCGCGCGGATCCGCGCCGGATTCCGAACGCTCGATCCGGGCTTGCTGCTTGCTGAGCAGCTCCCGCGCCCGTCCGAGGTTGTCCAACTCCAGCGCGGCAAAAGCTAGCGATGTCTCGGCCCCATAGCTTACTTGCCGGGCGCGGGCCTGCTCGCGGGTCGCCCGAATGGCTTGCCAGGTGCTCATGACCACTCCGAGCGCAAGCACCGTCGCAACCGCGATGGCCGCCGCGAACGCCAACTTGTTCCGTTGAACCGTTTTCTGAAACCGATACGCCGTGCTCGGGGGACGGGCGAGAACGGCTTCGTTATCGAGATGCCGCTGGATGTCGCTCGCGAGCCCTTTCGCCGTTTCGTATCGGCGTGCTCGATCCTTTTCGAGGCACTTCAACACGATCCAGTCCAGATCAGTGGCGAGTGACGAGTGACGAGTGGCGAGGGGAATCGCGGAACTGGTGTAAGCGGTTTTCCTGAGCCGTGTGCTGGGGCGCTCGGGTTCTTCCTCCGCGATGATGCGCTGCATTTCGGCGTAGGAGGCACTGCGGAGGCGTTGTTCGGGGAAGGGGGTGGTGCCGGTCAGCAGTTCGTAGAGCAGGACGCCCAAGGCGTAGATGTCGGTGCGGGTGTCGATGTCCAGGCCGCTGAGGCCGGCCTGCTCGGGGCTCATGTAGGCGGGGGTGCCGATGAGCTGGGTGAGTTCGGTGACGACGGTGTGCGAGGTGAGGCGGTCCTGGATGGCCTTGGCGACTCCAAAATCAATGATCTTAGGCGTTGGCACGCCGGTGGGTTTGGTGACAAGAATGTTGGAGGGTTTGAGGTCGCGGTGGATGATGCCTTTTTGGTGGGCGTGCTGGACGGCGTCGCAAATGTGGATGAAGAGGCGGAGACGATCAGAGAGGGAAAGGCTGTTTAGCTGGCAGAACTCGGTGATGGGGATGCCCTGGACGAGCTCCATGACGAAGTAGGGCCGGCCGGTGTCCGTGGCGCCGCCATCGAGAACCTTGGCGATGTTCGGATGATCCATCATTGCCAAGGCCTGGCGCTCGGCTTCGAAGCGGGCGACGACATTTCGGGTGTCCATGCCGAGCTTGATGATTTTGAGGGCGACGCGGCGGCGGACGGGCTCGGACTGTTCGGCCAGGTAGACGACGCCCATGCCGCCCTCGCCGATCTTTTCGAGAAGCTTGTACCGGCCGATGAGGGTGCCGGGCGCGAATTCTCGGGGGGCGCCGTCGATGGTCAGTTCCGCGCTGCCGCCGAAGCGATCGAAGGTGCCGGCATTTTCGTGGGCTTTGAGCAGCGAAAACAACTTATTGCGAAGGACGGTATCCGCGCCGCAAGCCCGATCGACGTAGGCGGCACGTTCGGCTGGGTCGGTGATTTCCAGCGCGAGCGTGAAGACGCTCAGGTCGTTGGGAGCTTCGCTATTCATCGCGGCATGGTGGTATCGTCACAAACAATCGCGAAATTCGCCGGGAGGAAGGGACAGCTTCCGTAGAAATATTTTGCTAGGTGGAATCGAGGGCATGCTGCAGCCACGCCTTGGCATACGCCCAGTACCGTTTCACGGTTTTTTCCGAGACGTTCAACACTTCCGCAATTTCTGCATGGGACATCCCGACAAAACAATGAAGCTTCACCACTTCCGCCCGCATTGGCTCCTCGGCGGCCAGACCATCGAGCGCCTCATGGATGCGCAAGAGGCGATCCGGATCCGATTCGATGGGGAGTTCGATCGAAGCAAAGTCCACGCGCTCCAGGTCGCCGCCATGCCGCCGAGCGGAGCGTCGCCGGGCGCGGTCCACTAAAATGCGGCGCATGGCCTCGGAACCGGCGGCGAAAAAGTGTGCGCGACTCTCCCAAGTATTCTGGCGCTGCCGGGCAAGGCGCAGCCAGGCTTCGTGCACGAGGGCGGTGGCTTGAAGGGTCTGGCCGGGAGCTTCGCGCGCCATTTTAGCGGCGGCGAGCTTGCGCAATTCTTCGTAGACGAGGGGCAGCAACTCCTCGGCGGCCTTGGGGTCACCGGATTGGACACGATCCAGGATTTGCGTGACGTCGCTCACGGAGAGCCAGTGTATCGCAATGGGCGGAGAGAAGACAGCCTGAGCAACGGGGGGCAAGAGCGTGTCCGAAAATTGCGGCAGGGCGTGCGGCGGGTCTTTTGCCTGGGGCCTCGTGGGCCCGACCGCTACAGCCCGGGAATGCGCCGGCCGGGCCGCCTCGACCGCAGCCAAAATCCCTCGCCGCCCACCCTGCCGCAATTTTCGGACACGCTCTTAAAACTTCTGGGCGCTGTTCTCCTTCAGGCTCGATCTCGCATAGGGATTTCATATCATCGGCCCGTGTCCGACGTTACTCAGTTGCTCGACGCCATTGATGGCGTGATAGGGCGGCGGAAAGCGTCTTGGACCGGTGGCAGCACCAATCAGGCGCTGGCCGCCGGAAAAACCAAAGACCAGTGAAACAAGGTCAACTTGTGAAATGTAAACTCCTTCGCATGGCTCTCGCGGTGCCGCTCCTCCTTTGCGCCTGGCCCCGAACCAGTGTCGCTCAAGCGGCCATGGCCGACTCGGTGCTGGTTTGGGGAAACAACATCCAGACGTCAGTGCCCGTCGCGGCGCAGAGCGGGGTGAAGGCGATCGCAGCGGGAGAGTCTCACACCGTGGCCTTGAAGAACGACGGCTCGGTGGTGGCCTGGGGAAACAACGACCGGGGCCAAACGACGATACCCCTCGCGGCGCAAAGCGGGGTGGCGGCGATTGCGGCGGGAGGTTATCACACCGTGGCCTTGAAGGACGACGGCTCGGTGGTGGCTTGGGGAAACAATGACTCCGGCCAGAGGACGGTGCCCGTCGCGGCGCAGAGCGGGGTGACGGCGATTGCGGCGGGAGGTTATCACACCGTGGCCTTGAAGGACGACGGCTCGGT
>CAYZKY010000094.1:0-9151 GCA_964478815.1 uncultured Verrucomicrobiota bacterium | reverse complement strand
GGTGGCTTGGGGAAGCAGGGAATTCGGCCAAACGACGGTGCCCGCCGCCGCGCAGAGCGGGGTGACGGCGATTGCGGCGGGCACTTATCATACCGTGGCCTTGAAGAACGACGGCTCGGTGGTGGCCTGGGGATACAACGACTACAGCCAAAGGACGATCCCCCTCGCGGCGCGGAGTGGGGTGACGGCGATCGCGGCGGGACGGACTCACACCGTGGCCTTGAAAAGCGACGGCTCAGTCATCGCGTGGGGATGGGATGGCTTCGGCCTAAGGACGATCCCTCTCGCGGCGCGGAGCGGGGTCACGGCGATTGCGGCGGGATATTATCACACGGTGGCCTTGAAGAACGATGGCTCGATGGTGGCCTGGGGATACAACAACTACGGCCAGACGACGATCCACCCCGCAGCGCAGTCCGGCGTGGCGGCGATTGCGGCGGGGAGCTATCACACCGTCGCGTTGGTCATCTCGACGGCCCCATCCATCACCACGCAACCGGTGGGTCAGGCGGTGAACGAGTGGCAGAGCGCGAGCTTCACCGTGGTGGCAACGGGCTACCCCTTGAACTATCAGTGGCGCAAGGATGGGGTGGACCTCGCCGGGGCGACAAACGACACCTACGCACTGACGTTTGCCCAAAGCATTCAAGCAGGCAGTTACACGGTGGTGGTGAGCAACCCCCGCGGCAGTGTAACGAGCGCGCCCCCGGCCGTGCTGACGGTAAACCCGGCCGCCGCCGGCACGGTGGTGGCCTGGGGAAACAACGTCCAAACGACAGTGCCCATCGCGGCGCAAAGCGGGGTGGCGGCCATCGCGGCAGGAGGCTTTTGCGCCTTCAGAGCCTGCGAAGCTCACACCGTGGCCTTGAGGAGCGACGGCTCGGTGGTGGATTGGGGAAGCAGCGCCGCCAGCCAAACGGATGTGCCCCTCGCGGCCCGGAGCGGAGTGGTGGCGATTGCGGCGGGAGCAAATCACACCATGGCCGTGAAGAACGACGGGACCGCGGTGGCATGGGGAAACAACGGCACCCTCCAGGTGACAGGTACTCCACCGAACGACGCCCCAGATTATGCAATCGCCAGTCCGGTCACGCTGGAAGGTCAAGTCTTGAGCGGCGTGATGAGTGTTGCGGCGGGATGGGAGCACAGCGTGGCCTTGAAGAACGACGGCACCCTGGTGGCGTGGGGAGGCAACGCCTCTGTGCCATTCGGGGCCGAGAGCGGGGTGAAGGCCATCGCGGCGTCCGTTTATCGCACGGTGGCCTTGAAGCACGACGGCTCCGTCATAGACGATGCCAGTACGGTGCCCATCGCGGCGCTGAGCGGGGTGACGGCGATTGCGGCGGGATTCAGTCACACGCTGGCCTTGAAGAACGACGGCTCGGTGGTGGCGTGGGGAGACAACTCCTCCGGCCAGGTGACCGGAACCCCAACCGACACTGATTATGCAACCGCCAGTCCAGTCACGCTGGGAGGTCAGGTCTTGAGCGGGGTGACGGCGATTGCGGCGGGATGGGATTACAGCGTGGCCTTGAAGCACGACGGCACCTTGGTGGCGTGGGGAGACAACTCCCGCGGCCAGGTAACCGGAACCCCAACAACCGACACTGATTATGCAATTGCCAGTCCAGTCACGCTGGGAGGTCAGGTTTTGAGCGGGGTGACGGCCATCGCGGCGGGACCTTATCACACCGTGGCGCTCATCGGCGGCGTGCAGTTGCGGCCCTCGTTGAAGGCCAAGCCTAACGGCGATGAACTCATCCTCTCCTGGCCCACAAATGTGCCGGGCTTCACATTGCAATCAACGCTCGACTTAACACCGCCCGTGACCTGGAACGATTCCAGGATCGTGCCGACGGCTACCGGCGCGCACTTCACACTTACAAATACCACGACCGGCACGCAGTTTTATCGGCTGAGGAAAATGTAGCCCGCCGGGAGTCCCGCTACTTGAGGCTGGAAGGAAACTTCAAGACCCGTGGCGTGATGGAGCGGCGGAAAATGCCGAAATTCGAACGGAGAACAAGACGGAGAAAACGCCCACGCCCTGGCGTTTCCCCGAGAGGCGAGGGTCGGTTTTCAACCCTCGCATGGGACGAGAGGTTTTGCGCAAGCCGTTGGAGGCGAGTGCCGGAATCGAACAGAAATTGGTGCTTTCAGTCGCACCGCCTCGTTCAATCACAACTCTCGCAATCACAGGCCCATCGCATGACAGGCAGCGAAATCGCCCGTAAAATATGGCTTTTTCGCACTCCTCGTCAAGCGCGCCAAAACTCGGTAACTACTCACGAAGAAATCCTCGCGAACTCATTTACTGGTGAGTTGCTGGCATTTGTGATCCCACAAATCGTCTTGAATCCTCGGCAAATGGCGTTGTTTTCGAGCACCAAATCAAGCGAGAGATGCGTTTGGATTTCGCGTTAACTCCGCCGTCAGATCGCTAAAATTATCCG
Source organism: uncultured Verrucomicrobiota bacterium (assembly GCA_964478815.1). GTDB lineage: Bacteria > Verrucomicrobiota > Verrucomicrobiia > Limisphaerales > SXQI01 > DASVNK01. The sequence continues at coordinate 6,698 of CAYZKY010000094.1, read as the reverse complement.
CAATCTGCTGCGAGACCACAGTGGGCGAAACTTTCCAAGATGCCGCCAACCAGGGAATCACCCATTCGACATTCTTGGGAACAGCCGGAGGGTGCGACTTTTTCCGGCGGTCAGTGGAAGGGGGAGGGGCAACGAAAAGTGAGACAAATTGGCGCTGGACCTTTTGGAAATGGTGTCTAATGAGTGCGGTTCGTGAAGAACGAATTGCCTCATTCCAATCAAGACCGGACCCAGAACGAACCGAGCCTCGACGCGCGTTTCGCCACCCGTCCCGAGTTGCGCCGGCGGCGGTTGGGGATCGCCGACCGGATCGATCAAGCCGTGGCCGAAGGCGGCACGGCGCACGGCCAGGGCAGGGGGGGGCAGAGGTGTGGAATGCGGGGTGTGGAATGTGTGGAAGGTGTGGAATTACGGGGGTTTTTGAGTGGATGGGGTGGAAGGTATGGATGGGGTTTCGGGGAGCTTGACGGGGTGGGGCGGGGTGGGCAGGATGGCGAGGCTAACCCAAAAAACATGCCACTCGGAACGGGAGGTCGGTTCGGTCGGTTTGGGCGGGGACGCGCGGTGGGCGTTCTTTGGCTTCTGGCTTTTTTTATCCAGTGGGAGGGATGGGCGCAGGGGGCGGCGGCTTTGCCCATTGGGGGGTTCCTGAATGCGGAGGGGCGGTTTACGGTGCTGTTTAGTCCCACGCCGGGCTCTTACTATATCCTGCTGAAGGGGGCGACGGTGACGGCCGTCAACGAGCCCGTTCGGGTCGTTTTGGAGGCTCCGGCGGATAACCTGCTTTCGGACACCGAGGCGGCGAGCGGGGCGGCGGCTTTCTACCGGCTGCAGCAGGTGCCGGTGGAGGCGCCGCTGGATGTGGATGGGGACGGGATCGACGATGTTTACGAGCTGGAGCATCCCGGGGTGCTGAGCGCGCTGGATGGGGCGGACGCGGGGTTGGACCCGGATGGGAACGGGAGGACGCACTTGGAGGAATACCAGCTTGCGACGCAGCCGCTGACGACGATTGCGGAGATGTCGCCGGGGAATGGGGAAGCGGGGGTGTCGGTGACGCGGGAGACGATTGTGCGGTTTTCGGCGGCGCTGGCGGCGAATACGGCGATCGATACGGGACGGTTTTACGCGGGGTTTGGGGGGCGGAAGCTGCTGGGGCGGGTGGAGCTGGCGAGCGACCGGCGGACGGCGACGTTGTTTTATCAGGAACCGATCCCAGGGAGCACGCGGATTTATGGGGCGTTCGACGGGAACGGGCTGACGGATGAATTGGGAAGGCCGATCGATGCGGATGCAGATGGAGTACCTGGCGGTACGCTGCAATTCAGCTTCGATACGCTGAGTACGACGCCGGTTTATGGGACGGCGGTGATTGGGCGGGTGTTTGCCTCGGAACCAAAGGCGGCGCAAGCGGGAGGAGCGGTCGGCGAGACGCCGACCGCAACAGGCGGGACGCCTGTGCTCCCCATGCCGCGGCGGATGCTGTCGGCTTTGGCGCAATCGTATCTGCCGGCGCAGGCCACGGCGTTTACGAATCTGCCGCTGGCGGGGGTGACGATCACGGTGGATGGGGCGGAGGAGACGATTCGGACGACGACGGATGCGGAGGGGCGGTTCGTCCTGACGAATTGCCCGAGCGGGCGGTTCTTTGTGCATATCGACGGGCGGACCTGCGCCACGGGCATCCAGAATCCGCAACGGCCGTGGAACCAGCGCGATTATTACCCGGTGGTGGGCAAGGCTTGGGAAGCGACGGCGGGATATACGAACAACCTGCCAAAACAGCACCGGGGAAATCTTTCTGCCGCTGGTGCGCCAGGGGACGCTGCAACCGCTGAGCACCACGGCGGAAACGACGATCGCCTTCACGCCGCAAACGGTGGCGGAGCATCCCGAACTGGCGGGGGTGGAAATCTACATGCCGCCGAACAACATGGTGCAGGAGAACGGGAACCGGGGCGGCATGGTGGGCATGACGCCCGTGCCGTCTGACCGGCTGCCGGAACCGCTCCCGCCGGGGATCGTGCATACCATCGATATCTCCATCCAGACCGATGGCGCGCAGAATTTCGACCGGCCCGTCCCCGTCCGCTTCCCCAACCTGCCCGATTCCGTCACCGGCGTGAAACTGCCGCCCGGTGCCAAAAGCGCACTGATGAGCTACGACCATGACGTCGGCGAATGGATGATACAGGGAACCATGACCGTTACTGAGGACGGGAATTTCCTCGTGAGTGATCCAGGGACCGGCGTGCGAAAGCCGGGTTGGCATGGGGTCGGCCCCGCACCTACTGGCCCACCCCCTTGTACTCAACAGTGTTGCCTTAACCCTCCGCCTCCCGGACCTCCACCCGGCCCAGCTCCACCACCACTGGTTGCTGCCCGAGCTGAATTGGGCGCTAGCCGCGACGATCAGGTTAATTTGATACATAGTACCGCTGCAGTATCATGCAAGCCGCCATGCACCCCAGATAACGCGAAGTTTATTGCTTGCCTGCTTACATGCTCGGCATTGTCAATTGCATGCAGTTGGCGATGTTATGTTTGGCTGGTCGGATGCGAGACCTTAAGCGGTGGAATTGCTACCCCCGCTTGCCTAATCGGGTTTGGAATTTGCAAAGTAACCTGTTTGTGGAGCTTCTATACATGTCTTCAGAAATGTGATAATTGGTTTAACTGCAATCAGGTTCCAGGACTAAGATCAGACATACAAATAGCGGCAGCAACCGCGCCCTTAAGCGAAGTCGAAGAAAAGCTGCATCTTTTACACGACAAAGTTGATAGCGCATTCAGATTGCTCGATAAATATAACAACGGCAGTCCAATTCCACCAGATGTGCTCGCAGAAGTCACAAGAATTAGGGAGGAGGTTATCGCGATGACTTCGGGCGATAGTGGAGTTGAGCTGGAAAAATATGTGCTAGAAGCTGAGGACAAAATGATTCGTGACGAGGTCAATAGTTTGGATTTTGGCAACGCTCCGCCGTATCCAATAATGTATGCCGCAGCTATCGAAGCACAGAATGGTCAATTATATCTTCGTGGGCAGACGGACCCTTATGGGAATTACAGACTGTTTTTACCCAGAGGGGCTCGAGTTTCTCATGTATGTTTTTACGATCCTCGGCAACACTCTTTTGGGATAGTACAAGCTTATTTGCGCCCGGAGCGTGTGACCATCCTTCCGCGTGTCACGCTTTATTTGGTGGATAAAACTTTTGTCGATTCTGATCGAGATGATTTGCCTGATATGGTCGAATTTGTTTATGGCACTGAGCCTTACCGAGCCGATTCCGATTTGGACGGCATTCAAGATGGCACGGAAATCCAGCAAGGCACCGACCCCCTCGACGGCAAGCCGGCGCGGACGGGTATTCTGGCTTCGGCTGGTGTGCCAGGGGTGGCGGTGGATGTGTGCGCGCTCGACGACATTGTGATCGTGGCTGGGGGCGCGGCGGGGGTGACGGTGTTCAATGTCTTCAGTGGCCTCAACCCCGTCCGCGCTGTTCAGGTGGACACGCCCGGCAATGCCCAGCGCGTCTCGTGCGATCGTAATCTTATCGCGGTGGCGGATGGGGCGGCGGGCCTTGCGATCATTGACATCTCCGACCCGCCCAACGCCCGCATCACGCACCAGGTCAATCTCGGCGGCAGCGCCACCGCCGTGACCAGCGCTGGCGGCATCGCCTACGTGGGCACGAGTTTGGGCGAGATCGTGGCCGTGGAGATGAACTCTGGCACCGTCATCGACCGTCTGCGGCTGATTGGTCCGGTCGTTGATGTAGCCGTGGACGGGGATCTGCTTTTGGCGCTGGCGGGTTCCGCACTGACGACAATCTCGTTACTTGAACCTGACCTGCAGGTCGCGGGTTTAGTGTCAGGAATTCCGGGCAACCGGCTTACCGCAGGGGGTGGTCTGGCCTACGCGGTCGCCGGGAACGGCCACAAAGTGATCGATATTTCGAATCCGGCCGGGCCAGTCCTGCTCAATACATTCACAACGGCGCAGCGCAACTGGGTACAACTCGTGCCCAACGGATCGGGACTTGGAGTGGCAGTCGTCGCCGCTTTGGCTGGCACCGCCGAGGCCGATATTTATCTTCACGATTTGCGCCCTGGAGGCAAGGGAAGTGAATTTCTCACCAGTTTCCCAACGCCAGCGTCGGCGGAAGGCGTGTCGCTCTATAACGGCCTCGCCTACGTAGCGGATGGCACGGCGGGCCTGCACGTCATCAACTATCTCGCGTATGACAGCAAGGGCCTGGCCCCCACGATCCGGCTGGACACAAGTTTGCGCACGAATGAAGTGGGACGTTTGTTTCACGAAGAGGGCCAGCCCTTTCGCCTGACGGCCAGCGTCACGGACGATGTGCAAGTGCGGAATGTGGAGTTTTATATTGATGGCCAGCGTGTGCTGACTGATGGCAGTTTTCCGTTCGAATCGCGCTTGGTGGCTCCGCTGCTGACTCCCAGCAAGGCGAGCTTCACCATCCGGGCCAAAGCGACTGACACGGGCGGGAACGCTACTTGGAGTGACGAGGTCGCGGTGCAATTGCGGCCGGACGCGACGGCACCGGTGGTGAGGCATTTGTTCCCCGAACCTTCGGAGATCGTTCCACCCGGCACGAAGGCGTTTTTCGTGCTGTTCAACGAACCGACGGCTGCGGGAACCATTAATGCCGGAAATCTGACAATTACGTTTGCGGGGGCGGACAATATCTTTGCGACAACGGACGACCTACCGTTGACTCAGGGTGCCGTGTCGTACCGAGTAGATACGTCGACCGTGGCGATCACCTTCCCGAGTGCGTTGGGGCTGGGACTTTATCGTGGAGTGGTATCGAACCGCGTGGCCGATCTGGCGGGGAACCGGCTAGAAAAAGACTTTGTGTGGACCTTTGCCATTCTTGCGAGTGGGCCGGACGACGATGTCGACGGGGATGACGCCAGTAATGCAGATGAATTACGCATCGGATTGAATCCGCTGGTGGCGGATACGGATGGGGATGGGTGGGTGGACGGAGTCGAACTGGCCGACGGAACGAGCGCTACGAATCCCAGTTCCCGACCGCCAATGACATTTCTGGCCCGGCCTGCCGTCGAAGTATTACGGCAAAGTGCCGAAATGCTCGGGACTGCGGGTGCCGCCACGGCACTGGCCCGCCCTGCGGTGGAGGTTTTGCGTCCCTCACCCGAAATGGATGGCAGCGCAGGAGCGGCTACATTTCTCGCTCGCCCACCTGTGGAAATTTTGCGTCCCACGCCGGACATGGATGGCAGCGCAGGACCAGCCACCTTCTTTGCCCGGCCACCTGTGGAGATCACAAGACCTGCACCATGAATTGGGAAAACGCGCTGAAACTACGACTATGAAACCGATCTATAGTGTTACGGTGGGGCTTTGCCTCCTTGGCTCAGCCTTTGCGCAAGTGCCATTCAACTCGGGAAGCACCGGAGCGGATGGAGCGCTGAACGTCACCGAAGACTTGGTGCTCGACTTGCCTCCAAGTGGTGTCCTGAACTACACCACAATCTCCATCGCAGGCGGGAAGACGCTGCGTTTCAACCGAAACGTCCTGAACACTCCCGTGTATCTGCTGGCCAGTGGGGACGTAGAGATTTTGGGAGCCATCGACATTTCGGGTGGCAACCGAAGGGGGTCTGGAGCTGGCCTCGGCGGGCCGGGCGGTTTCGACGGGGGATTCGGCGCTTTCGAAGGATTTCCTTCAGGAGATGGACAAGGTCCGGGGGGAGGCAAAGCGAGTCCTAATCGTGTCGAAGGATCATGGGGTGGTGTTTACTCGGTTCCTGTCTTAAATAATACGAACATTTATGGGAACACGCTGCTGAGTCCGTTGATCGGGGGATCGGGCGGGTCAGCCTCAGGTTACAACAATACAGGTGGGGGAGGAGGAGGAGGCGCGGTTCTAATCGCATCAAGCAGCCGGATTACCATAAATGGGAGCATCGTGTCAAAAGGTGGAGTGGGCGCAGGCGGCGGGTCTGGCGGGGCGATTCGGGTGGTGGCTCCAGTGGTTAGCGGGGAGGGCATTCTTATTGTGAGCGGAGGACTTAGCGATGACATAAGCTACAATAATGGCGGGGCGGGAAGAACCCGGATTGACAGCTTGGATCGATTCGCCCACCGTAGTCTGACGACATTCTGGGAAATAGGAAAGCCGGGCTCGCAGGTAGGCAAGCGGGGCTCTCAGATGTTCGTGTTTCCGCCAGGAAACCCCCGGTTGGACATCATCAACGCGGCCGGTTCGGCCATCGCCGAAGGGACGGTGGCACCGGTGACTGTGACTCTGGCAGCAGGTGCTTCCCCGGAGCAAATGATTCGGGTGCAGGCCCGGGGCTTCACGACCGACATTCCCATTCGCATCCGCGTCACACCCGAGAACGCCCCCTCCGCGACCTTCGACGGCACGATCCTTCTGGCGAGCGGCAATCCCCCCTTCGCGGACGTGAACGTGACGATTCCAGCCGATACGGTTTGCCATGTTCACGCTTGGTCGAGATAGACCGGGAACTCACCAGACTTTCACCATCCCCATCGTCCTCACGCCGGACGTATCGAACCGCATTTATGGGTGGACGCGGTGAGAGGAAGTGACGAGTGGCGAGTGACCAGCAGCGAAGAGAGGGGTGAGGCGCGGATGAGGGAAACTCTCACTGGGGCGGGGGAATTTCCACTT
>CAYZKY010000093.1:0-25492 GCA_964478815.1 uncultured Verrucomicrobiota bacterium | reverse complement strand
CGAAAAACTCGACATCGATCTATCAACGACTTACGCAAACCGAACCCCTGAAACGCGAAAAAATCTTGAAACGCCGCCATGAAAACCACCCCTCCCCACCCGCCGCCGCCCGCTTTCGGCGGCGGGCGCGGGTGCGCTTCCCACGGCCCGGGGTGCCACCGGAATTCGCGCTGGTCGGGGCGTGGGTGGGACTTTAGGGTGCGTCGATGACCTGGAAACGCGCATGGGCCGGAGGTGCGGCATGGGCCGCTTTGGCCGCCACGCTCGGCTGTGCCGCGCCCGCCCCAGCGCCCACCCCAGCACCCGCTCCCAAGCCTGCGACCATGAGTTCAAGCACCGCGCCAAAACACACCAACCGGCTCGCCCGGGAAAAATCCCCCTACCTGCTCCAGCACGCCCACAACCCGGTGGACTGGTATCCGTGGGGCGAGGAGGCGTTCCAGAAGGCGCGCGCCGAGAAGAAACCGATCTTTTTGAGCATCGGTTATTCCACCTGCCACTGGTGCCATGTCATGGAGCGGGAATCGTTCGAGGACGAGAAGGTGGCCGAGGTCCTGAAAAAGGGATTCGTCGCGATCAAGGTGGACCGGGAGGAGCGCCCGGACGTGGACAAGATTTACATGACGGCCGTGCAGGCGATGGGGGAGGGGGGGGGATGGCCGCTGAACGTGTTTTTAACGCCGGATTTGAAGCCGTTTTACGGGGGGACGTACTTCCCGCCGGAGCCCCGTTACGGGCGGCCGAGTTTTACGCAAGTGCTCGAGCGCATCGAAAACCTGTGGACCGAGCGCGCGGACGAGATCGCCCGTTCGGCGGGGCGGCTGCACGAGCAATTGGAAAGCCTTTCGGCGGCCGAGCCCGGAAAAGGCCGTACCTTGACGCCGAAATTGCTGACGTCGGCGCTGGAAAAGCTCAAGGACGAGTATGAACCGCGCCACGGCGGCTTCGGCCGCGCGCCGAAATTTCCGCGGCCGAGCCAGCCCTCGTTCATCCTGAGCGAGGGGTTCCAGCGGAACGACGCCGAGGCGATGAAGATGGTGATGCACACCTGCGACCGCATGGCGGCGGGCGGGATGTACGATCAGTTGGGCGGGGGCTTCGCGCGTTACTCGGTGGATGCGGAGTGGCTGGTGCCCCACTTCGAGAAGATGTTGTACGACAACGCCCAATTGGTGCGGTTGTATCTCGATGCCTACCTGGCGAGCGGGGAGTCCCGCCACGCGGACGTGGCCCGCGACATCCTGCGCTACGTGCTCCGGGACATGACCCATCCGGAGGGCGGATTCTTTTCGGCGGAAGATGCCGACAGCGAGGGTAAGGAGGGGAAATTCTACACTTGGACAAAAGCCGAGCTGGCGCAACTGCTCTCGCCGGAGGAGGCCTGGGTGGCGATTCGTTATTTCGGGATCACGGAGAAGGGCAATTTCGTCGATCACAGCGATCCGGAACCGCTGGCGAATCAGAACGTGCTGAGCGTGGCGGAGCCCAAACTGCCGGAGGCGGACCGTCCGCTCCTGGCTTCGGCGAAGCGGAAGATGTTCGACGTGCGGGCCAAACGGGTCCGGCCGCATTTAGACGACAAGGTTCTGGCGAGCTGGAACGGCCTCATGCTGGGAGCGATGGCCCGCGCCGGAGCGGTGCTGCAGGAGCCGGCCTATCTCACGGCGGCGGAAAAGAATGTGGGCTTCCTCAAAAGCAAGCTCTGGGACGCCTCGTCGCGCACCTTGTTCCATCGCTGGCGCGACGGCGCGCGCGACTCCGTGCAATTGCTCGATGCTTACTCGAACCTCCTCGATGGCGTGATCGAGCTGTACGAAGCCACGCTGGCAACGCCCCACTTGGAATTCGCGCTCCAACTGGCCGATGCGATGATCGCACGCTTCTACGACCCGGATCACGGCGGCTTCTGGCAGGGCGGGAAGGAGTCTAACGATTTAATTATTCGCATTAAGGATGATTATGACGGCGCGGAGCCTTCCGGGAATTCCATGGCCACCATGGCCTTGCTGAAGCTCGCGGCCATCTGCGACCGGGCCGACTACAAGGCCGCGGCCGAGAAGACCTTGCTCCTCTTCCAGGAACGGCTCGAACAGGTGCCGCAAGCGATGCCCTATATGCTGCAGGCGCTGGACTTCCTGCTGGAGGAGCCGCACCGGATCGTCATCACGGGCGACGCGAAGTCCCCGGCCGCCCGGGCGCTGCTGCACGCGGCGCACGGCGTCTACCGCCCGAACAAGGTGGTGCTCTCGAACACCGGCCCGGTCGAGTCCTTCGCCCGCGAACTGCCGGTCAAGGAAGTTCCCGTGGCCTACCTCTGCACCGGCCGAGCCTGCCAGCCGCCGACTTCAGAAGTGCAGGTGCTCAAGCAAATGCTGGCCGGCGGACGTCTGACGCCTGACGGGAAATAGAGCGGTTGCCGGCCACCAGAACTGCGTTGCTCAGCGGAAGAGGGCGTCGACGTCGACGCTGAGGCCGAGAGTGGGATCGGTGACCTCGCCGGAAGTGTGATGGCTCGAAGCGCCGTCGGCGGTGTAAATAGAGAGCGCATGCGCCGGCGGAGTCACGACCCAGCAGCTTTTGACTCCGTGCCCGAAGTAGCGGTCGAGCTTTTGCAGGACTTCGTGCGAGCCTTGCTCGGGGGAAAGGATTTCGACGACGAGGAGCGGCGGCGCGGTTTGGCGGATGATGTCGTGGCGGAGATCGATCGGCGCCGAGCTGGGGTAAAGGGAGATGTCGGGAGTGAGCCGCTGGCCTTGAATCTCCAAGGTCAGCTCACTGTGAATCCGATAAGCGGGAGCTTTGGCGAACTGGACGATGAGGTTGGCTTGAATCCAGGAATGGTTGTAGCTCGGCATGGGTTTGCCTCGTTCCTCTTCGTAGCTTGGCGGCTGCGGAGGCGCGGCCGGATGTTCGGCGGTAGCCGTGCTCATGGCAAAAACACTACAGGAGTTCTGGCATGCAGCCAAGGAGGATTCCCCGAACCGACAGGATGCCCTGCGTCAGGACGAGCAGGGTGATCGTCAAGCAGGGGCCAGCCCAGAGGCGGCGAGAAGGACGTTCTCCTGAGTCAGTTCGGAGCCGGAGAGTTGACGAGCCAGGCGGCCCTCGTGCAGGACGAGGACGCGGTGGCTGAGGGCGAGGAGTTCGGGCAGATCGCTCGAGATCAGCAGAATGGCTTGGCCGCGCCCGGCGCGCTCGACGATCAGGCGGTGAATTTCGGCTTTCGCGCCGATATCGACCCCACGCGTGGGCTCGTCGAGGATGACCAGGGCGGGATCGAGTTCGAGCCAGCGGGCGAGCAGGACTTTTTGCTGATTGCCGCCGCTAAGCGTGCCGATCGGTTGCCGGGCACTGTGCGCCCGCACTCCGAATCTGGCGATGGCGTTCTCGACCTGTTGGCGTTCCTCCGCCCGGCGCACGAGGCCCAAGCGCTCCCAGCGCCGCAGCCAGGCGATGCTCATGTTGTTGCTGAGCGAATGGGGCGTCACCAGTCCCTGTCTTTTGCGCTCTTCCGGGACATACGCGATCCCGGCCGCGACCGCGGCGGAGGGCGAGCCGGGCCGCCACGGCTGGCCGCGCAACCGCACTCCGCCGGCATCGGGTGGATACAATCCAAAGAGACACCGGGCTAATTCCGACCGCCCAGCGCCGACCAACCCGCCCAGGCCGAGGATTTCCCCGGCAGAGATCTGAAAGCTGATGTCCTCGAAGAGGCCGGACTTCCCCAGGCCGCGCACTTCGAAAACGGGCGGACCGTCGGCAGGCGTTCGTTCGGCGTGAGTCAGCCGGGCGGCGGGCGGGCGGCCCACCATGTCCTGCACCATGCGGGGGATGGTGGCTTCGGCCGTCGGATATTCCGCCACCGAGGCCCCGTCCCTGAGCACCACAATCCGGTGAGTGATCTTGAGGATTTCCTCCAGCCGATGGGACACGTAGAACATGGTAACCCGGCTTTTTCGCAGTCGATCCAGTTGATGGAGCAGCCGCTGCACTTCACGTTCCGAAAGGCTGGCGGTCGGTTCGTCCAGGATGAGCAGCCGGGCGTTCTGGCCCAGGGCGCGGGCGATCGCGACCTCCTGCCGCTGCGCGGGGCTGAGAGTTTGCATAAGCGCCTTCGGGTCGAGATCCAGTTCGAAGGCGGAGAGCCGCTGGCGCGCGGAGGCGTGCAAGGCCGTCCAATCGGTGCCTCCCCAGTATTGGCGCGGCCAGGGTTCGCCGAGGAAGAGGTTTTCCGCCACGGTCAATCGCTCGCAGCAGGCCAGCTCCTGATAAATCGTGGCGATCCCGTGGAGTTGGGCCTGCCGCGGATTCTCCCAGCGCCTGGCCTGTCCGGCCCAGTGCAGGGTGCCGGCATCGGGCTGGTGCAGACCGGAGAGGATTTTAATCAATGTGGATTTGCCCGCCCCGTTTTCGCCGATGAGCCCCACGACTTCACCGGGAAAAACCGCCAGATCCAGAGGCCGGAGCGCGGGCACGCCGCCGAAGGTTTTCGCCACGCCCCGCAGTTCGAGCAGCGGAGGCTGAGGCGAATCCCCCTCGGATGGCCTGGGCTCCTTATCCATCCTTCAGCGCGTAAACGAACTGATTGGATGTCTCGAAACCGAGCCTGGCCCGGATGGCATCGAAGAGGATGAACGTCCCGGCCACGGCGAGGTTTTTGTAACGCAGGAACTCCCAGCCGGACTCCCCGGCCTGGATGCTGTTCAGGCCGAGGCGGTTTCGCAGGCTGATGATCCAGAAGCCCATCGAGGGCAGGTATCCCTTCCGATAAACCTTCAGCCCGGCTTCCTCGACGATCCGCACGAGCGAATCCTGGCGGAACAAATGGAAATGACGCGGCACATGGTAGCCGCCCCAATGCTGCTGGCGGAACAATTGATAATCGAGCCCTCCCCGGTTGGGCGTATCGATGATGGCAAGTCCCCGAGGCGCGAGCTTGCGGGCGATGTTGGCCAGGGCGCGGCGCGGGTCCCGGAGATGTTCGAGCAATTGCCGCATGATGATCAGGTCGTGGCCATTGTCCTGGAGCGCCTCGATATCCGTTTCGATATTGCCGTTCACCAGCCGGATGCCGAAGCGCGCGGCTTCCTCCTGCACGTTCGGCTCGAATTGAATGTCGAACGCGATGGCCTCCACCTGCCCGCCGCAGGCTTCCTTGAGGCGCGCAAGGCGGGAAAGTTCCCCAGCACCGACATCCACGATGGACCGGATGTTGAAGCCCGCCAGCGATCGGCGCAATTTGCGCGCGTCGGCCGCGAGTTTCTTTTCGTAAACCGCCCCGTCCAGGAAGAGCGGGGATTTGCGGTTTACGGTGTAATATGTGTTGGGATAGAGAGAGCCGATCTCCTCATACGGCGGCAGGGGATGAACGTAGACATGCCCGCAGGCCGCGCATTCCACAAGGTCGAACAGGCCCGGCTTGCAGCGGTACTCGACATCCTCCGAACGAACGACCAGGCGCCAGCGCTTCTCCCCGCAGACCAGGCAGGAACCATCCGCCCCTTCCCTGGGTTTGGGCTCGCTCATTTAGCGGCCCAGACCATGCGGGTCAGGATCCCAAGGTAGGAACCATGCACGCGCCGATAGTAGCTGGATTCCTTTTGTTCCAGCAAATCCGCCAGCTTGGGCAGGTTGTAGAAGGGCACGGTGAGGTAGGTATGGTGCGCCTGGTGATACGCGAAACCGAACGGCGCGAAAAAGAAGCGCTCGATCGGATTGGTATCCACATCGATGGTGGATTGCGGCGCCTGCTGGAAGTTTTCCCAGGTCTGGTCGCTGAAAATGTATTGATAGCCGTGCTCGAGAAAGGTGCGGGCCCGGTCGAGCGAGAGGGCCACGAGCAGCACCGGCATCACCCAGAAAAGGAAATAGTACCACCAGGACATGGTGAAGGCGAACAACGCGAAAAGAGCACCCTGGCAGAGGAGGATGGGCACCATCTGGGTCGGCAGAGCGTTGGCGTTTTGCGGATTGGCCAGCGCGGAGTTCTTCCGGCGGGCTCCGCGGATTTTGCGCGCCACCTTTTCGGCGATGTCGACGACGACGCCGAACACGAGGAGGCCGAGCCGGCGGAAGCCGGGTTTGCATTCGAGCAGCGGCTTGTAGATATAAGAATCGATATCGTCATCGATGCTCTGCGGGTTCCGGTGATGTTCGAGGTGCGTGCGGCGGTAATTAAAGAAGGAAATGCCGACGAGGGCGGCATGGAAGACACCGAAGAACTCGTTCACTTTCTCCGGAAAGAGAAGCGTCTTATGCACGGCTTCGTGGGTGGACATCACCAGCCGGTATTGCATGAACCCGAGAAAGAAAAAGGACACGACCCACGTCACCCAGCCGGGGTAATTCGCCAGCACCCACAGGTTGGCGGCGATCAGCGCATACGTGGCCAAGATATGGGCCATGGCATGGCCGTTCCGCTCATCCCGGCGCAGCGCCCCCACTTGCTGGCGCAGTTCGACATCGCTTTTCATCGTTCTCAGGCCCGCCGCGGCAGGCCCCATAAATATTTCTAGCCCACCCCCCGGATTCTTCAACTCCAATCCTTGGCGAACTCTGGGCCTGACTTGGCCTCGTGCCGGGCTCGGCCGGCCCAATTCACGGCCGGCGCGGCTGGCCGCGGATCCACGCCACCGCCTGGTTCAGCGCGGTATCCTCCCCCGCCAACAAATCAGCGACCCGAGGCTCGACGGCCACATCCGGCACGACGCCGACGCCTTCGAAGCGCTTCCCCTTGGGGCTCACGAAATCGCCGAAGGGATGGTAGAGGACGTCGCCGTTCGGGAGATCTTCGAAAATGGCCGGAACGGCCTGGCCGGAACTGACCCGGCCGAAAATACGCGCACGGCCCAGTTCCTGGAGGCTCCCGGCGAAGATCTCCGAGGCGCTGGCGGTGGCCTCATCCACGAGAATAGCCAGCGGTCCGGCGAAGGGCTCGACCCGCTGGTTCGCTTCGTTCGAGAACCGGGGGTTGGCGGCGATGCGGAGCTGGTTGTCCCGCATGACCAGCGTGCCGAGCGGCTCGGGGCGCGCCACGAAATGGCCGGCGATCCCGATGAGCATGCCCACCAGCCCGCCGACATTGCCGCGCAAATCGACGACGATGCCGTCGCAATCGCGCAGGCGGTCCACGGCGCGGTTGAAGGCAATGGCCGTCGGCAGCATCCAGATGTTGAACTCGATGACGCCGATGGACCGGCCGCCGGATTCGAGACGCCGGGAGTCGAGCTGGGCATACAGAGTGGGCATGCTCCCGAATTGGACGGCTTCGCCGGGCGAGGCGCCGCGCTCGATCTCGATCTCCCTGGCGCCGCTCGGCGTGTCCAGCCGCAGGCGCACGTTCGAGCCCGTCGCGCCGACCAGCCGCTCGGAAGCCTGCCGCCAGAGCAGAAAGGAGCGGCGCGGTTCGCGAATCGATTCAGGGAGGCTGCGCCTGAGATCCGCGGCGGGGACGCCATCGATGGCGGCGACCTGCCAGCCGGGTTGGAGGCCAGCCTTCGCCCCGGGACTCTCCGGGGCGACATCCGTCACGACGAGCCGGTCGCCGATCCACCGCACGCTCAGGCCCGTCGCGCCGGATTCATCTGCCTCGGGGCGGCCAAGGGCATTCGGGTCGCCTTCCTTCCTCGAGAGTTCTGAGGCCGCTTCTGAAGACAGTATTGCCAGGTGGGAGACGCGCAGCCGGTCGAGCATCGCTTGCACGATATCGCGGAAACCATCCGTGGTGTCGGCGGCGAGAGCCTTGGGACGGAACTCCCGGCCAAGCTGCTCCCAGTCGTGACCGGCGAAATTCGTGTCGAAATGGCGCGTGTGCATGATGCGCCAGACGGCATCGAAAGTTTCCGCCGCCAGCGGCGCCTCGGCTCGTGTCCCGAGCGCCGTCGCGGCCAGCAGGCCCCAGCCCAGGATTCGAACCATCGATCGTATGGATTTCTTGATTGGCGGCATGCGGCTATCTCGGGCTCCAGGAGGGCGCGGGCAGGCAACTCCTTCCGGCGACCATGGGATACTCTGCCCGAATCGAGCGGAAGGAACAACTGCGCGTCTGGAGGTCTGGAGAGAGGGCTGATTGAAACAACCGGTCGACCCTGCTTAACGGAGCGCGGCTGGGCGGATCAGCACCAGCCGCACCCACCCCGATGGCTCGTCCGCTCCCTGCGCCGTTCTCACCGCTGCTTTCGGCGCGGTTTCTGGCGAACTCACCCGTCGTCGATCGCTCCCCCTGCGGCGGACGACGCAGGTTTGGCTCGCAAAAAACGGCTGTTTCTGCTTCAATAATCCCATGAGAGAAGCCGCGTCCCCCGCCGCTCCGGCTTTTGCGGAAACTCGCTGGAGTTTGGTGCTCAACGCCGGGAGCGACGATCCGGCCCGGTCCACGGCGGCGCTGGCCGAACTTTATCAACGCTATTGGTATCCGCTTTACGCGTACGTGCGCCGCACCGGGCAGCCCCACGCCGACACGGAGGACTTGCTCCAGGGGTTCTTCGAGAAGCTGATCGAGAAGCGCTGGCTGGCGGTGGCGGATCCGGCGCTGGGACGCTTCCGCAGCTTTCTGATCGTGACCCTCCGGCATTTCCTGGCGAACGACTGGCGGCGCGGGCAAACGCTCCGGCGCGGCGGCGGGCAGCATTTCATTCCGTTGGGCGACCCCCTGGCGGAGCAGCGCTATGCGGGCGAGGCCGGCCATCAGCTCGCTCCCGATGCCTTGTACGACCGGCGCTGGGCTTTGACGGTATTGGAACGCACGATGGCAGCCCTGCGGCAACGGCACGCCGAGGAGGGACAGGCGGAGCGCTTCGCGATCCTGGAGCCGGCGATTCCTGGCGAACGGACCGAAGAGGGTTATGCAGCCCTGGCCAGCCGCCTGGGGCTGTCGGTTAACGGAGTCAAGACGGCGGTGCGCCGGCTGCGGCAGCAGTTTGGCGAACGGCTGCGCGCGGAAATCGGGGATACGGTAGCGGGCCGGAACGACATCGAATCGGAGATGCGCCACCTCATGGCCATCCTGCAGGAATCCGCGTGACCCAACCGGCGTATGCCTCCCTCCGCCTGCCCTGATTGTGGACGCCCCATCCCGGCGGATGCCCCCGCCGGACATTGCCCGGCCTGCCTGTTTCGCCGCGGTTTCGATTCGTGGTTTGCCCCGGCGGGGGGCGGACCGGCCAGCCCGATGGAAGGGCGGGAGTTCGGGGAGTATGAGCTGATCGAAGAGATCGCGCACGGCGGCATGGGGGTGGTGTGGCGGGCGCGGCAGCGAAAGTTGGACCGGTTGGTCGCGGTGAAATTGATCCGCGATGGATTGCTGGCCCGGCCGGAAGAGGTTCAGCGCTTCGAGACGGAAGCCGCGGCCGCTGCGCGCTTGCAACATCCCGGGATCGTGGGCATCCACGAGACGGGCGAAGTGGAGGGCCGCCACTTTTATTCGATGGACCTCGTGGAGGGAGCGAGCCTCGCCGAAGTGCTGCAAAGCGGCCCGATGGCTCCCCGCCAGGCGGCGGAAGTCCTGAGCCAGGTGGCGGAAGCGGTGGAACACGCCCACGGGAGAGGGGTGCTGCATCGGGACTTAAAGCCGGCGAACATCCTGCTCGATACGGAGCAACGCCCCCGCGTGGCGGACTTCGGACTGGCCAAGCTGGTGAATTCCGATTCGAGCCTCACGCTGACCGGCGCGGTGCTCGGCTCGCCGCATTACATGTCCCCCGAGCAGGCGCGCGGATTGGAGGCCGATGCGCGTTCGGACGTTTACTCGCTGGGCGCCATCTTGTACGAGTGCCTGACGGGCCGGCCGCCGTTCAACGCCGCCAATCCGCTCGATACGTTGCGCCTGGCGCTCGAACAACCGCCGCCGCCGCCGCGCGATCTGAACGCGACCTTGCCGCGCGATCTCGAGACGATCGCGCTGAAATGCCTCGCGAAAGAACCGGCCTCGCGCTACGTGTCGGCGCGGGCGCTGGCGGACGATCTGGGCCGATTCCTGCGGGGCGAACCGATTCTGGCGCGGCCGGCCGGAGCGGTCGAGCGCTTCTGGCGCTGGAGCCGGCGCAAACCGGCGCTGGCGGCGCTGGCCGCGGTGCTCGTGGCGGCTCCCCTGGCGATCATCGGGCTGCAGTACTCGAACCAACGGGCGCTCCGCAAGGAACGCGATCTCGCGGAACAGGAACGCCAGCGGGCGCTCCGCAGCGAAGCGGAAGCGCGCGAGAATCTCTACACGGCGGATGTCAATTTGGCCCACACCGCTGTGCTCGGCGGCGATTTGAATCAGGCGCGGACGCTGCTGGAACGGCATCAGGCTGCCGGCTCCCGTTTCGAGCTGCGCTTTGTCAAGGAATCCATCGACTTCAGGGAGCAGCATGTGTGGCAATCGACGAACGGATTCCTGGCCGCCAGCATCGATCCGTCTGGATCGGCGGTCGCGGTGTTTGCCGATCAGGGGCTCTCGACGCTGCAGAAGGCCGCGGGAGCGTACACCGAATGGGGGCCCGCGCTGGCAGCCACTTATTTCACAGGTCCTCCCCGGGCGATGTCTCTCGATCGGACCCGGCGTACTGTGGCGGTAGCCGATTCCCGAACTCTCTTCGCTTGGGACTACTCTGAAGCCGGACCCTCGCGCCTGGCGGAAGGAAATTATCATGCGCTCGCGTGGCGGCCCGAGGATGGGTGGCTGGCCGCCGCCGGACGCGCCGAGGGGATGGATTGCGTGACCTGGCTGAATCCGCGCGATCCAACTTCAGTCGCAACACGGCCCTTCCCTGCCGTGGTGGCGCTTCAGTGGGGATCCGGCTCCCTGTGGCTGGCAACCCGCGATGGAGCGATCTGGCGTTGGGAAACGGCGCACCTGGAGCCAGCCAAATTCCTGGGAGCTTCGACGAACCTTCTGGGCGCGGCCTTTTCGCCCGATTTCTCCGCCGTGGTTCGCGCCGTAAATGATCGTGCGATCATCGACGCGCTGCCTTCCGGCCGCCGGCTGGCGGAATTAAGGGTGAAGACTGACGAGAAGGTGCGGCTGGCGTGGTCCAGCGATGCGCGATACATCGCCCTGGCCGACATCGCGGGGACGATCCAGGTGGGCGAAATCGCCACCCAGACCATCATTCGCCGCTATCAACGCCACGTTGGATCGATACTCGACCTGCGGTGGGTGGATACCAATTCGTTTCTCAGCGTGGGAACGGATGGATTGATCCGGCGGTGGCGGATGCAGGTGCCGGTGCCGGCCTTCGCCGGCTTGCGGCCGAACCAGCAAACGTCCTCCGCTTTCTCCGGCGATAAACGCCTCTTGGCCATCGGTTCTCCCACCATGCCCTTGACCGTCTGGAACTTTATCGATTCAAAGCCGCTCTGGAAGTTTGAGCCGGGCGTGCCCGTGGGGCTGTCCTATGCCGGCGATCGATTGCTGGCCCGCTTCGGCTCGACCCTGCGGGTGTTCGACCTCGCCACGGCGTCCGCGCCGCCGCTTCACTCGTTCGATGACCGGGTGGGCGCGCCCGGGCGCCACATTCGGCTGCTGCCGGACCGAAAGACCCTGCTGACGCAAGCAGACGATGGCGCGCTCCATCTCTTTGATGGGGTCCGCCAGCAGTGGGTGGCTTCCTCACGGCCGGGCATCCGGTTCTTCGCCGAATGTCAGGATGGGCGCCACCTGGCGCTCGCGACCGACCGCGATTGCTGGTGGTGGGATTACGCGACCGGACAGGAAGCGAGACTGGCGTCAATGCGGGCCAACTCCATCGCCCTCGCGGACGACGGCAAGCTGGCGGCGCTTGGCACTGAGGATGGCCAGATCGAAGTGTGGGACACCACCCGCCTCTCGCGGGTCAAGACTTCCCAGGCCCACGTCGGCCGAATTCGCTCCCTGGCTTTTTCGCCCGATGGCCACACGCTGGCCAGCGCGGGCGATGATCGATTCGTCAGGCTCTGGCATCCCACCTTTGGGCGCCAGCTCGCGACCGTCACGCACGTCTTGCTGGTCGACCTCCTCGCCTTCAACCCCGCGAACGACTGGCTGTTCGGCGGCGGGCCGGAGGAAAGCCGTTTGTGGCGGGCCCCGCCGATCGCCAAGGGCGACCAGCCGCTCGCTCCGCGCGCCGAAGATCCGTCGGCCGAGGTCTTCTGGAACACAATCCTTCAGCTCGGCGCCCTGCAACGTGCGAATCCGCCCTCCGCGGCGCAGGCCAAATGACCGCCCGGCCCGGCCTCGGCCGGCTGCTCGACGACGTTTTTGGGCAAAAAAATCCCGGTGGACACCCCTTTGGCCGCGTGATAGAGTGGCTAAAGTTTTCCAAGCCGGTTTGGGCGCCTAACGCGCCCCGAACGAGTGCCGCGAAAACAGGTGACCGAGAAGCACCTTAAGAAAGGATAAAAGTTAAAATGAAGAGCATGAGACTGTTTACGGCTCTGGCTTGCACCTTCGTCTGGTTTGCCGCGACGGCGAACGTGAACGCGGGCTGCTGCGACGACGCCAAGAAGGCGGGCAAGGAATGCTCGCACAAGTGCTGCCAGGAAGCTGCGAAGGCCAAGAAGGTCTGCGAGAAGTGCAATCCTAAGAAGGACGAGAAGAAGTAACTTCACCCTTCCGAAGTGTTTTGTAACGGCGGCGGTTCCTCACGGTTCCGCCGTTTTTCTTTTTCCCAACCGGCCCGCGCCGCTTTCCAGCGTCCGGCCGCCGATCCTCCGATTCGGCCGGCCTGGCCATCGGATCGGATGACAATATCAACGGTTCGTCCGACGATGGGCGGGCCGGATCAAGGTCAAACACCTTGGGCCTGACTAGGGGCGTCGGATTTGTGAGGAGTGCGCTTTTTTCCGGCGGTCAACTGAAAGGGACTGGAACCCACGGTGGTAGGGCGTGCAGTCCTCTGCGCGCCGCGGCGGCCGTCCGGCTTGACCAAACCAGTTGGCTCCGCTGCCGCTTCCCCAGAACCGTCAGAAATAATCGCACACATTTGTCAGCGCGGCATCCAGCAATGTTTCTAACAAGCTCATTTTCCACGCCTCCCGAGCAAATGCAGCAGAAGAACTGCAAGGCAAAGCATGGTTGTTGAGGGTTCCGGGACGGGCGTATACGTCAGCTCTATGACAGGGCCAAGCCGTCCTCCCAAGGTGCCAATCGTGGTGCTTGTACCACCAACAACGGCTACAACGCGATCGTTCGCAAATGCATCCATTCCGTAAGAGAACGGGCCGAAGACAGAAGAAAAATCAAGCAACAAGTTGCCTGCCCTGGGATTGTAGTAAAACGGTGTCTGGAATGCGAGGCGAATGGAAAATGGCTTGGCATCAGCAGTCGGTCCGGTGTCCAGCCATGAAACTGTGCCTTGAAAGACCGTGAGCGCATCCGAGCCTATGTTCTTGCTGAATTCCCGATTAATAAAGGGAGGGGTAACCGGGCTGGTGGACAGCGCCAGGCTGAGGCCGGCCTGACCGTCGATGCGCGCACTGCTTTTGTCACTCCGGAGCGCAATCCCAGTAATCAATGCGCCTTCTGGCATGCTCTCTACAAAATAGTCACTATGATACAGAAAATGGGCATGGAACCGTTCACCCAACACCAATACTGAGGTCGGCGCATCCGTTGCCTCAAACTCCTTCGCAACGATCAGGGTGTCAGCCTTTGCCAGCAACGTGCAGGCAATTCCGAGCAGAATGGCAGTGGCCACTGTGCGAAATTTCATAACATGAACAGCGCATCCTCCGCCTCGGTGGCCGTTTGAAAACGGCTCGGAGTGACATCCGTAAAGATGGAAGGCAGGCTCATTTTCGAGATTGGAAAAACAGTGCTCCTACGAACACCGTGCATATCGCCAAGATCGATGGCTCGGGCACGGGAACATAGTTAAATTGCAGGACGAGCGCGACGTCTCCCGCCAAAAGCCCACTATTGGTACCGATGCCTCCTAGAATACTTGCGACATTGCTGCTTTGAAACATATCAAAATAGAGTCCATTGGCACCTATCGGAGCAGTCACATCGAGCAGGAGGTTGCCGTTACGTGGGTCATAGAAGAACGGCGACTCGAATGGAATTAACGCATCGAAGGGTTTCAGGCCTTGGCCTGGCGCAGAATCTATGACGGAAAGGGGGCCTCGAAAAACAGTTTTTGCATCGGAACCGATGTTCTCCCCGAACCGGGTGGAGAGGTGAAACGGCAGGACCGGGTGTGTGGACAAACTCATTGTAATGGAGACTTGAGCAGAGCGTACGGTGTTGAGTTCGTCCACCCGCATCGCCAAACCTGTGATGACAGCACCCTCCGGCATCGATTCCAAAAAGAGGCTTTGCCCGAAAAGATAATGATGCCGGGATCGATCCCTGAAAGGTTCCTCAGTGAATGGGCCTTCCTTCTCTTCCAGCTCTTTTGGAATAACAACGGTTTCTGCCCGTGAATGGTGGCTGCAATGCGTCCCCCACAGAAGGATCAATAATATTGGAACGCGAATCTTCATAGCGTAAGCAACACATCGTCCGCTTCGGTGGCCAGTTCCTGGACGGAGCGGCTGATCAAATCTACCAGTTCGAGGTCATTCGCCAATAATCTTCACTGGCACGCGTTTTAGCCAGTTGCCATCGCCCACCCCGTAAAAAATCTGCTCCTGCATTCCCGGGAGGTGCCATTCCTTATCCTCCTCTCGGGCCTCGTTCCGCCTTGCCAAAATCACCTCACGGACCACGTCCGCGCCGCTTCCGTTACCTTTCCATCGCGGCCCAAACCTGCCGCACATCCAGCACGAAGCCGCTGAGCACCGTCTCGCCCGAAATCTCCGCCGCGCCGGTTAGTTTTTGTGGATCGCTCTGGGGCCGGTAGACGTATACTTCTCTGCTTTGGGGATCGAGCAGCCATCCAAGCTTCGCGCCGCCGGCCATGTACTCCTCCATCTTCGCCTGGAGGTCTTCCATCAGGTCGGATGGCGAGCGAAGCTCCAGCACGAAGTCCGGGCAGAGCGGCAGGAAGCGGCTCCATTCCCGTTCCGACAGGACGGCCAGCCGCTCATTCCGCACCCACGAGACATCCGGCGACCGCGTCGCCCCGTTCCGGAGCCTGAAGCCGCCGGACGAATCGAACACCCGCCCCGTGCCGTCCCGCATCGCCCAGGCTTCGAAAAAGTAGATCAACCGCGCATTGCCGGAACTGCCGCTGCCTCCCACAGGTGGCATAATCAGAATATCCCCTTTGGCGGAGCGCTCGATGCGCCACTCGCGATTGCGCGCGCAGAACTCGAAGAACTCCTCGTCGTTCATCCGCAGCGCTCCCGTGGTTTGCAGAACCATCGGGCGCGTCCCGGCTTCTTCGAACTCCGCCACCATGCTCCTACCCTGCCAAACCCGCCCCCCGGCGGCAAGCAGTTCGTCGATAACAAACCGGCTCGCACCGTTTCATCGGACCGCTGCGACTTGGCCGAGGCCTTCGCACTGCTTCCAAGAGACCGGTTCGCTACCGGACTTCCTTCAAGGATGATTCGAACACTTTCCGATTTCTGCGATGACGCCCAAGAACAGCAAACAGAGCCAGCGGATAGAGTCCTGAAACGAACACATGTACAACTCCAGCCATTGGCAGAAGACCGAACTCCTGTTGTGATAGTGCAACCGGGATCACCGCAAGCGCGCAACTGCCCAAATATACGTTGCGAGCTCTGGAGCACGTTGCCGCGAGGGTAGTAACCAACACGCCCCAAGTAATGAGTATGACGGTCGTCATTCTCCAATAATCTTCACCAGCACGCGTTTGCGGCGGTTGCCGTCGAATTCCCCGTAAAAAATCTGCTCCCACGGCCCCAGATCGAGCTTCCCGTTCGTGATCGCCACCACCACCTCCCGGCCCATGATTTGCCGTTTGAGGTGGGCGTCCGCGTTGTCTTCGCCCGTGCGGTTGTGGTGGTATTGCGAAGTTGGCGCGTGCGGGGCGAGTTTTTCCAGCCACACCTCGTAGTCGTGATGGAGCCCGCTTTCGTTGTCGTTGATGAAAACGGAAGCGGTGATATGCATCGCATTGCACAGGCACAAGCCCTCCTTCACCCCGCTCCGGCGCACCAGGTCTTCCACCGTCGGCGTGATATTGATGAAGCCCCGCCGCCCCTTCACCTCGAACCACAAATGCTCCGTCAGCGATTTCATCCCGCCCCGGCCACTCTCGGCCGTTCTCGGCCGCTCTATTACATTACAGTTCCTTGATTCGCGCATGCCGGATTTCGACATGCCCGCCGTCTCGGCTCAGCTCCTGAAATCCGATGTGCCCTTTCAGCGGACGGTCTTTCAGGGGCACGGCATCCTGCCCGTTGTGCCGCTTCACTTTCTCCGTGTAGTCGCTCAGGCTCACGTTCAGCACTTCTTTCCCGTTCAGGCTCACGCGCACCTTTTGCCCCTGCAGCGTGGCTTCATAGCTGTTCCAGGCTTCCGGCTTCAATCGCTGCTCGGTCGGCGCCACCGCGCGATACAGGCTCCCGGTCAATTCGCTCGGCGGCACCTTCATGTCCGGCGGGTAGTACCGCGGATCCACCATCTGCAATTCCAGCCCATCGAAGGCCGGATCGCCAAAGCCCGGAAAACGCAGCCCGCACCCGCCATTCCCGCGCTGGCCGAGCTTGAACTCGAACTTCAACGTGAAGTCCGCGTACTCCCGCTCGCTCACCAGCCACGTTCCGCGCGGCTCGCTCCCATGCAGCACGCCATCGATCACCTTCCAAACTGACGCCTCGGCCGGTGGATTCTTTACGTCGTTCCACGCACGCACGTTCCACCCCTTCGGAATGCCATTCGATGGGAAGAGCCACGAGAAGCCCGGCTCCAGCGCCGGTGCAGTTCCCTCGGCGGCCCGGCCCGGAACCAGGAACATGCATACCGACCAGCAGACCGCGCACCATACTGATTTCATAAACTTCCTTTCAGGCATCGTGTTCCAGATTGATGCTTGATCGTGGCCGAGCCTCCCGGCTTCGGCAAGGGCACATCTGGACCTTGTCCCCGTTTGGAGTTCCGGCTTCAGCCGGTTCGGGAGGGCTTCCGCTCGCCGAAATCCACACCTTCCAATTTCGGAGTTCGGGTCGAATCTGCCTTGCAGAATTGCATCCCATGTGTCAAAATCATCACATGACGACTCAATTTGAGGCGTCATTGCGAACCGGAGCCGTTCTCACCCGAACCTCTCCGTTTCCCGATGACCCGACCGCCGCGCTCACGTTCCGTGTGCCCGGCGCTTCCTGTTCCCCTTTCTGTTTGCGCTTGCTCCTGAGCGCCCCGGTGGCCTGCCCCCTGAAACCCGCCGCTCGCCCGGAAGATTTACACACCGGTCAAGGAGCACTGACACGGATTTACACACCCCTTGGTTCCTCGCTGTTTTCAGTGGACCAGTAGAGTCGGAATGCGTTCCATGGAGCCAGCCGGAGAATAAAGTCAGATCTTTCAGGGAAGCCTCCGACCAGACCCATGCTCCAAGGAGCTTCCAGAATCAACGCTGGCATAACTCGTTGGCTACGAACAACAAAGGTCTTTCATTCAAGGCTTCTTCTTGGTGGCGAAGCTCAGTGGAAAACTGCTGTTTGCCCAGTCCGGTTCTGGTTTTTCCAGACCTCGCTCAACGGCATCCGCTTTATTTCGAAGGGGCTGGTTTGAACCTATTCCACTGAAAACAGCGAGGAACCACGGAAGCGCACAGATGGGAAGAGGAGAGGAGAGGATGAAATGCGGATGGCTTGGAGAGCGCGGGTGGGAGGAAGAGGAAGCTTGGTTGCGAACAGCCGACTGTATCCCTCAAGCCGAGCTTATTCAGGGGGACGGGAGGGTGGAGAGGCGGAAGTATTCGGTGGCGGCGGGGAGGGGGTTGAGGGGGAGGGTGGTCGAGGTGACGCCTTGGGGAAGGGAGTTCTGCGGGGTCCAAGGGCCGTCCAAGGATTGCCGGCGATCAAGGCGGACGGTGACGTCCGGGGCGACTTCCCATTCGAAGGCGAGGGATGAATTCTGGCGGGTGACGGCCAGCACGGGCTGGACGGCGACCCGAACTTCGGAGGTAGCGCTGAGCCGAGGGTCGATGGGATCGATCAGGCGGAGCTGGAAGACGTGGATTTTGCCGGCGTGGCGGCCTTCGGGAATCCAGCGAAAAAGGCCGGGGTTCGACTCCACGACGGCTCCCAGTTCTGGGGGGGAGATCAGTTCGAAACGAGGATCGGCGAGAGGCGATTGCGGGTCGCTCGCGCGGAGGGGCTGGAGGAGCGTCCGGTGGGCGGTGGAGACGAAATCGGGAGTGCTGGTGAAGACGGGAGGGGTGTTGGCGGGGAGGGATCGCGGATCGTTCGGATCGGAGCCGAGATCAAGTTCATCTTGATCGTAGATGCCGTCCTGGTCCCAATCCAGGGCGAGCCGGTTGGCCGTGCCGCGATGGACGACCATGACGATGAGGGAATGGTTGGTCTCCATCATGGCGAGGAAATCATTGGTGGAAGCGGTCTCGTAGCGTCGGTCCGAATCGAAGGTTCCGGTGAGAAAGTCCTGCCGCCAACCGCGGGGTCCGTTGGGGAATTCCCCCCGGATGATGGTTTCCGCGACATCGCGGCGCGAGAACGTGGTTTGAGCGAGGCGAGCAAACTCGGGCAACGTGGCCTCCGACAGATAGAACTGGCGGCCGACGAGCCCGTGAGCACCGCGGGTAGGGCTGGCCACGCCTAAGATGCGTCCCTCGGATTCCGACGAAAGAAGTCGTGCGAGAATATCGGCGACGGCCTGGTCTTCGGTGGGTGGTTCGAGGCTATCGGCCCCGTCTTGAATGAAGAACTCGAGCCGGTCGGCCCTTCCGTCGTGCAAAAAGCCGAAGCCGGCAGTGCTATCCGGGATATCGTACCGCAGACCGGTGCGTTCATAGAGATTGCGAAACTGCGAGGTCTTGAAAGGTAGCATTTCGGAACTTTCGAGGACATGCCCGTTCAGTGCATGATTCCGTTCATCGAGGACATGGGCGAACAAATCCGTGCCGTGCCCCGAAACGGTCGTGTGGCACGCAAAACAGGCCGTCCGACCGCGGCCCAGAACCGCGTTGCCGGGAGGGAGCGGTGCTCCGCGGGGCAGCGAGCCCTTGCCGCTGGCGATGAAGCCGGGCAGCGGGACATTGGTCGAGAGACGCCCCTCGGCATTGAGATAGGGGTTGGGCGGGAAGAAAATCGATTTCAGAAAAGCGCGAAAATCGGCCATCTCGGCGGCGGCGGGCTCCTCGGCCGCGCCGTTGAGGTTGGTGAAGGTGTTGCCAAATTCCTCAATGGAAGTCCGATCACCCCGCCAATGAAGAGGTTCTTTTCCGATGATGTCCTGCAAGGTCGCCGTAATCATCGCACCCTTCATCGGATGAAATGGGCCCAGATTCCTGGTGCCGACGAAATTGGCGTTGGTAGTGAGCGGAATCATGCTCCCCGCCGGATCGCCGAGGTCCCACGCGAGCCGATCCAGA
This sequence comes from uncultured Verrucomicrobiota bacterium, assembly GCA_964478815.1. GTDB lineage: Bacteria > Verrucomicrobiota > Verrucomicrobiia > Limisphaerales > SXQI01 > DASVNK01. The sequence continues at coordinate 6,065 of CAYZKY010000093.1, read as the reverse complement.
CGGGCGTCGACATGGCAGGTGGCGCAGGAGAGGTGGCCCAGGCCGGAGGTCTCGTGGGTATTATAGAGGAGACGGCGGCCTTTTTTGATCTGGGCCGGAGTGGGGTCGGAGAGAGGGTGCGTCTTGAGGATGCGCAGGGCGTCCAGATCCACTTCCGAGAGGGAGAGGTCGAAGCGGGAAAAGACGAAGAGCCGACGCCGGGCCGAATCGAGGGCCAGACCGGCCGGGCCGTCCGGCATTTCGAGAGGGGCCGCGACCCGCTGGCCGGAGGCGTCGAGAGCCAGGAGATTGTTGGAACCGAGGCCCACGATATAGCAGCGGCTGCCGTCCTGGCTCCAGAGCACGGCCCGCGGGTCGCCGATGGATTTGCGGCGCTCGGCGGCGGGCAGCCAGCGGGTGACGTCGTCGAGATGGGGATTCAGATCGAGCAGCGAAGTGTCTGGTCCGGCGGCCGGGACGCGTGCGAGGATGACCTTGGCGAAGATGGATTTCAGATTCGGCTCGAAGCGGATTTCGTTGCGGGCTTCGGTGCCGACGATGGAGATTTCGCCCGTGGCCGGATTGACGCCGAGACCGAGGCACATGGTCATCAAGCCGTCCACGTAAGTGGTCGCGAAGGAGTTGGCATCGACGCGGGCGAGGTCGTGATCGAGCATGTCCCAGCCCTCGATGCGGCCGGTCATGGGGGCGTTGGTTCCGCTGATGTAGGGCGTCCAGTCGCCATTGTTATCGTCCAGCCAGCGACCGTTGGGGTGCTTGCGGACGATCATGCTGGTGGGCGGGGGCCGATGAGGGGCGAGTTGCGGATTGATGGGCGGGGAGAAGAGGGCGCCGGAGTTCGGGGGAGGGTTTTGCCCGCCGTAGGGCCCGCCTGGGTCGTCGACCGCGCCCGGTTTCGAGTGTTCATGGAGAGGCACTACCTTGCGCGCGATGATGGTGGAGCGATTGCCGGATTCCTTGATGGTTACGTAGACGGTGGAGCCGTCCGGGCTGCGGGCCAGCATGGTGGGGCGCTCGCCTTGGATCGGAATCTCGGCGAGCAGGGCGTGGGTTTCGGGCGAAAAGACCTGGAGCTTGTTGGCCAAAGAGGCGGCGACGAAAGCTTTTTGCGGCGTGCCGGCGAAGAGGACATCGGTGGGCCGGTGATCGGTTGGAATGATGGCCTGAATACGGAGCGTAGTAGTATCGATGATGTTGATGGTGCGGGAGATGTAATTCACGACCCACAATTCGGAATCGGTGCGGAAGCGGACGCTGACGGGGTCGATCCCGACGCGGATCGGGCCAAGGGGGCTCAGGCCGGTGGGGGAATTACGGAAGAGATCGACCTGGCCGGCGGGGAGGTTGCAGACGGCGAGGAGATCGCCCGCTGGATTCAAGGCCAAGGGCTGGACGACGGGGGTCTCGAAATTGACGAAGGGAGCAGGGGAGGGGTCGGCGGCAAAGGTGCCCTCGAGCCAAACCATCCACAGAATTGTGAGAATGACGTGCCGCCGCATAGTTGGAATGTGCGGAAAGGCAGCCTATTTCGTGCCAGTTTTTGAGCGGGGAAGGCTCGGGAAAGCGGATAAAAACGCTCAAGGAAGGAGCACGTTTAAGATAAAGGGTGCGCTGGAGACGCTTTGGCTATTTGGCGGCGGGGGCTTTGGCGGGTTCGGGGGCGGAAGCAGTGGCGGAGGCGGGGAGGGGTTTGAGTTCCTTGAGTTTTTTGGCGGCGAGCTGGTGGCCGCTTTTGGCGGATTTGCCGAGCCATTCGCGGGCGAGTTTATCGTCCTGGGGGACGCCATTGCCGTTGAGATAGCGGAGGCCGAGTTCGTATTGGGCATTGTCGGAGCCGGCTTCGGCGCGCTTTTTCTGAAATTCGATGAGGTTTTTGTCGGTTTGTGATTTTTGGGCGGCGACGGCGGCGGGATTGACGGGGGCGGCGGCCACGCCAGGGGCCGGGGCGCCGCCGCTGCCGGGAACGGCGCGGGGGGCCGGCGGGGTGGTGAGGGGGGCGATGCGGCGGGTGAGCTGGCGGGCGCTCTGGGCGTGGGCGGAGGCGAGGCAGAGGAGGGCCAGGAGGCCGAGGCAGATCGATTTCATGGCTTTAATATCCACCGAAGAGGCAGGGGCGCAAGGGCGGGTTCCGCTGTGCGTCGAAATGGCGCAAGGGATAGCGGGGAAGGGGATGGGGTAAGTGGTGTGAGGGTTGGTTGAACGCATCAGCGGAGTTCGAGGCCGGCGCGGGATTACTTTTGGGATCAACTCTTGTAATGGGCATCCGAGTGGTGACGGGTAGATTAGGGGAAATCGAACCGCCGGGTTTGGAGGCAGGGGGATGGCTCGATGGTGGAAGGGGCTGGAGCGGGTGCGAGTGGTAAATTTGCAACTGAGCGGACCGATGGTGTGTCAGAACAGTCAAAGAGTGGGTGAGTATCAGGGGCGGACGGTGTTGGCGGCGGGCGAGACGCCCGGCGGGGACAGCCGAGACGGCCGTCCTACCCTGAAAAACGTTGGGTAAATAGATGGTGGAGAGAGAACGCGAGAAAACTGTGAAAATGATTCTTGGCCGCGCGCGCGGTTTTACGTTGATCGAGCTGTTGGTGGTGATCGGGATCATCGGGATTCTGACGAGCATGTTGATGCCGGCGCTGGTGAAGGCGAAGCAGAAGGCGAATGGGATCAGTTGCCTGAACAATGTGCGGCAGGTGGGGCTGGCGGCGACGATGTACGCGGGAGATCACGATGGGGAGTATCCGGCGCGGCGGCAGTTGACGAATGCGTGGATCATGACGCTGCAGCCGTATTACAAGGATCGGAAGGTAATGAAGTGCCCGAGCGATAACTTTCTGGAGTGGCGGAGTTATCTGATCAATGGGTTCAACGATTACTGGCAGGGGAAGTTGACGACGGCGGATTATCAGCGGTTCACGAACTGGAGCTGGCCGCATGGGATGCGGGATACGGAGGTGCCGCAGCCGTCGGAGACGGTGCTGTTCGGGGAGAAGCGGAAGGGGTCGTATCATGTGCATATGGATTTCGGGCAGGGGGCGGGGAACGACCGGGAAGAGGTGAATCAGAACATGCACCGGAGCGGGGGGGCGCGGTCGGGCGGATCGAACTTCGCGATGGTGGATGGGAGCACGCGGTTTTTGAAGTATGGGGGATCGGTGCAGCCGCTGAATTTGTGGGCGGTGACGGATCTCTGGCGGAACGCGCCGGTCGATCTCGATCCAAAGTCGAATTAAGGCGAATGAAGGCGGTGGACAGGCCATTTTTACAAGTGAATTAGCGTGTGACGACCGAGGCGAATTCGATGCCGGGGGCGGGGTGGCGGATCCGGGATTTGAAGCGGAATGCGGCGCTGGCTCCGGGCGGGAGCGAATTCCAGAAGCTGGTGGAAGCGCACGCCCCGGTGGTGCAGGGGGTGGCGGCGAAGCTGATGCCGGCGACGGCCTCGGTGGAGGCGTTGGTGGAGGGGGTGTTCGAGGCGTTCGTGGTGCGGTGGCGGCGGTTGCCGCGGGGGACGATGGCGGGGTTGTGGTTGTTGCGGACGGCGGTGTTCGCGGCGTTGCGGGAGCGGCGGCGGGCGGGGCTGGGGCGGCCGAAGGGGCCGGGGGCGGATGGGGAAACGCATCGGTTGCTGAAGGAGTTTTTCCAGTTGCGGGTGGCGCAGCAGGAGGCGGTGTATTTGCGGCAGATGGCGGGGCAGCCGTTCGAGGCGGCGGCACCGGCGCTGGTGAGGCAGGCGAACAAGGGAGTGGCGAGGCTGGGCAAGCGATGCCGGAAGTTCATTCCGGACGTGGGGGAGCGGCTGGCGGGGTTGCGCGTGGGGGTGAGATCGATCGAGGCGTTGACGGCGCGGCTGGCGGCGGGGGCCGTGGCGAAGAGCCGTCCGCCGCTGGCGCGGGCGTTGTTGCGGGATTGGTTCTGGTTTGGAGTGGGGCGGAGTTTGGGACGGCTGGCCAGGGGGGCGGCGACCTTCGTGGTGGTGGTGGTCGCGCTGCTGGGGACGGTGCAGATTCTCGCGTCGCGGGGGCATCTCGACGATTTTTTCCGATGGGCCGGATCGAGAGATTTGGCGAAGAACGCGCCGGGGGCGCTGGAGCCCGCGCGGCCGTGGCCGCCGGCGGAGAGGGCGGCGCTGCTGACGCCGCAGGCGTTGCCGGAGCGGAGCGCGGAGTTGTACGGGTGGAGCAATATCTGGACGGCGAAGCTGACGATGCCGCGGGAGTCGTGGCAGAAGATCCAGGCGACGCGGGTGGAGGGCGGGGGAAACATGGGGGGCGGGGAACGTCTGAATTTGCGGAATCCCAAGGCCAAGCGGAACGGGTTGCTGGGAGCGGCGGGGCTGGAGTTCGATTGGGCGGAGGCGACGCTGGAGTTCGCGGGAACGAGCTTTCCGAAGGTGGCGGCGCGGCTGCGGGGGAACGGGACGTATTTTCAATCGCTGTATGGACCGAAGCGTTCATTCAAGGTCGATTTGAACAAGTACGTGAAGGGGCAGGACATCGCGGGGGTGAACACGCTGAATTTTCTGAACATGGTCGTGGACAGCTCGTGCATGCACGATGCGCTGGCGGAGCGGCTGTTCCGGGAGTTGGGGGTGCCGGCGCCGCGAACGTCGTATGCGTATTTCACGCTGGATGTGCCGGGCAAATTCGAGCAGCAGCCGCTGGGGTTGTACACGCTGGTGGAGAACATCGATGGGGATTACGCGAAGGACCGGTTCGGGACGAAGAAGGCGCCGATCTTCAAGCCGGTGACGTACGAGCTGTTCAAGGATTTGGGGAAGGATTGGCAGGCGTACGCGGGCATATACGATTTGAAAACCGAAGCGACGCCCGCACAGCTCGAGCGGGTGATGGAGTTCGCGCGCCTGGTGACGCGTGCCCCGGACGAGGAGTTCGCGCGGCTGCTGCCGGAGTTTCTGGAGATGGAGGAGTTCGCGGCTTTTCTGGCGGGGCATGTGCTGATTTCGGCCTACGACGGGTTTCTGGCGAACGGGCAGAATTTCTACATGTACCTGCATCCGCGCTCGCACAAGTTCGGGTTTATTTCGTGGGATCACGATCATTCATGGGGGGAGTTCCGGTATATGCGGAACGCGGAGACGCGGGAGAAGGCGAGCATCTGGCAGCCGGCGTCGTATGATTTTCGCTTTTTGGACCGGGTGTTGAAGGTGGAGGCGTTCCGGGAGGTTTATCGGAAGACGCTGGAGCGGGCGCTGGCGGAGTTGTTCACGGTGGAACGGCTGTATGGACAGATGGATGAACTGGCGGCGGTGATTCGTCCGGCGTTGGCGGCGGAAAACGACTTTCGATTGCGGCGGTTCGAGCAGGCGATTTCGACCGAGTGGCTGCCGGGGAACCGGGATTCCGGGCCGCCGGAGGGGCCGACGGCGCGGGTGCATCAGACGAAGCGATTCATCGCGGCACGGGTGGAATCGGTGCGGGCGCAGTTGGCGGGGGAGACGGAAGGGGCGCGGGTGCGCGGGCGGCATTGAGAGCCGCAGGCTTGAATAGCGCGGTGGGCTGAGGAATCGAAGGTAAGAAACATGAAAACATTTCGCGATTTCGGGCATTCGGCGGTGTGGCTGGCGGTGTGGCTGGTTTGGGCGGCTTTGGGGGAGGGGGCGTGGGCACAGAACAAAGCGAACGATTCGCCGGCCGCGCCGACGCTTTCGGCGGCGGAGAAGAAGCTGCAGGAGACGCTGACGGGCGCGACCTTCGCGGGGCGGTGGTGCATGGTGAAGGCGGGGAAGCTGGAGCAGGAGTTCGAGGATCATTACACCTTGCACAGCGCGAAAAAGGTGGGCGGAAACAAGTGGCTCATCTACGCGCGCGTGGAGTACGGGGGCCGCGATGTGACCGTTCCGGTGCCGGTGGAAATCCATTGGGCGGGCGACACGCCGGTGATCGCGCTGACGAAGACGTCCATTCCGGGATTGGGGACGTATTCGGCGCGGGTGTTGATCTTCGAGGATACGTATGCCGGGACGTGGTCGGCGGACGATCACGGCGGGCAACTGCACGGAGTGATCAAGCGGACGGCAAAGTAAGCGGCTGCCGTATTTCTTGAAG
>CAYZKY010000092.1:0-25865 GCA_964478815.1 uncultured Verrucomicrobiota bacterium | reverse complement strand
GGGAAACGGAGGGGTTCGAGTCGGAACGGCCCCGGTTCGCAATGACGCCTCAAAGCGAGTCGTCATGCAGTTACTATGCGACAGACGATGGGATGAGTCAAGGTTGAAGATGGCCTCCGCACGGTTTTTCCGGCGGCGGCGTGACCGACAGAAAAAGTCGCCCCTCTTCGGCCGGGCGGCGCTCGACACCGGGAGCCAATCGCATAGGCTGGCTGACGCATGGTGACACCGCCGGTGATCGATTTTGCCCAACCGCTGCTCCTGGCCGAGGCCGGGCGCCTGCCCTCCGCGGAGGACAATGCGGCCATCGCCATCCGCACGCTGGCCGCAGGCACGGTCGTCCAGCTTGGCTCCGCCGCCGCCCGCCTGCCGCACACAGTCCTCGAAGGCCACCGGTTCGCCACCCAGCCGGTCGAGCCGGGCGGACTGCTGCTCTCCTGGAGCCTGCCCTTCGGCCGCGCCACGCGGCGAATCGAACCCGGCGACTATCTCTGCAACGAGAAAATTCTGAAGGCGCTGGCCCAGCGCCACGTCTCTTTCGAGCTTCCGCCGCAGCCGAACTTCGCCGATGACCGCGCGGAGTACACTCTGGCCGAAGAGAGTTTTCGCCCGGGCGCTCAGTTCCTGCATCCCGGCTCTTCGCGCACCTTCGCGGGCTATCGGCGCAGCGGCGATCGCGGGATCGGCACCCGCAATTACATCGTCGTGCTCGGCACCAGCTCGCGCACGGCGGCGTTCGTGCGGCGCGTCGTCGAATCGTTTCGCGATGTTTCCGCGCGCTTCCCGAATATCGACGGCGTGGTGCCGGTCGATCACACCGAAGGCGGCGGCCATTTGCCCCCGCACAATTTCGATCTCACCCTGCGCACGCTGGCGGGGTTGATGGTCAACCCGAACGTCGCCGCCGTGCTTGCCGTGGATTTCGGCGATGAATTCGTCAATAACAACAATCTCCGCCGCTTCCTCAAGGAACACCGCTATCCCATCCATGAGCTGCCGCACCGCTTTCTGAGCATTCGCGGCGGATTCGAGGCCGCTCTCGCTTTGGCGAGGCAGACGGTCGAAGGCTGGCTGGCCGAAACCAACCGGGCGGTTCGTACTCCTGAACCGCTGGCTGGACTGAAGATCGGCCTCCAATGCGGCGGCTCGGACGCCTTCTCCGGTGTCTCCGGCAATCCTGTCGCCGGGATTGTCGCGCGCGAAGCGGTCGCCCACGGCGGCAGCGCGAACCTCGCCGAAACTTCCGAACTGATCGGCGCGGAGAGCTACGTCCTCGCGAATGTCCGCGATCTCGCCACCGCCCGGGCTTTCCTCGCCACGCGCGATCGCTTCCAGGAATGGGCCGGCTACCACGGCCACAGCGCCGAAGGAAATCCCTCCGGCGGCAACATGTACCGCGGGCTCTACAACATCACCATCAAGTCCATCGGGGCCGCGCGGAAAAAGGACCCGCGCACCCGGCTCGACTACGTGATCGGCTACGGCGAACCGATGGCGGAACCCGGGTTCTATTTCATGGACAGCCCCGGCAACGACCTCGAAAGCATCGCCGGGCAGGTCGCCGCCGGCTGCAACTTGATCCTCTTCACCACCGGCAACGGCTCGATCACGAACTTCCCATTCGTGCCGACGATCAAGGTGATGACCACGACGCAGCGCTTCGAGCTGGTGCGCGGCGAAATGGATTTCAATGCCGGCCGGTACCAGGACGGCGAAGATCTCGAAACGCTCGGGCTGGAAGCGTTCGAACTCGTGCTTCGCACGGCTTCCGGCGAACGGAGCGTGGGCGAACGCGCGGGCCACTCGCAGGTTCAGCTCTGGCGCGAATGGCACGGCTCGGCCGATGACGCCCCCGCTCCGGTCCCGCCCGGTTCCGGCCAACCGCTCCTCACCGGCGACGGCCTCCCGCGTGAAAAACTGCCCTCCGCGATCGAGGCGGGCCTTTTCGGAAATGCGGTCCGCGCCGAACCGATCGATCTGGTGCTCCCCACCAGCCTGTGCTCCGGGCAGATCGCGCTCGGCATTGTCGCCGCGCTGAACGCGCGGCGGACGGGCGGCATCGGCCGGGCGGTCGCGCTGCCACACACCGAGGGTTGCGGCAATTCCGTGGGCGAAAACGAACAACTCTTTCTCCGCACGATGGCCGGGCACCTGGCTCACCCCTCCGTCTCCCGCGCCCTCCTGCTCGAACACGGCTGCGAAAAAACCCATAACGACGCGTTCCGCAACGCTCTCGTGGAACTTGGCATTCCCCAAGATCGATTGGGGTGGGCCAGCATTCAACTCGATGGCGGGATCGAGAAAGTCACTCGCAAAACGATGGACTGGTTCGACGCTCAGCGCGCCGGGCCGCTCCCGCCGCTGCCCCTCGTCATCGGGTTTTATGGGGAGGAGATTCCCGAACAGGTCTCCGCCGTGCTCGAACATGTCTGGATGGCCGTGCTCGCCCGCGGCGGCAGCATTCTCAATGCCGAAAATAGCTGGATCGAAGGCCGAGACTCCATTGCCGGCCGCATCCCGTTCACGCTGAATTACGGCCAGCGCTTTACCCAGCCCGGCTGGCACCTGATGGAATGCCCCACCGAGGACCCTCTGGAAACCTTGACCGGCCTCGCGGGCTGCGGCGCGACCCTGCTGCTCGCCTATTCGGATCAATCCCTCCTGGCCGGGCACCCGATGGTTCCCCCGCTCCAACTCGCGGCCGCCGGCCGGATCGACGATGGGCTCGCCCCCGATGTCGATTTGACTCTCGATCTCGAACGGACCCCGGAGCAATTAGGGCGCGAGATCCTCCGCGCCATTGCGGAAGTACGGTCTGGGCATAGAGTTCCGCGTTCCCGCGCCCTCGGCCAGATCGGCTTCCAGATCACGCGCGGCCACACCGGGATATCGCTTTGAGGATGGGTGGGAGCGGCGGCTTTCACGTTCTCTGCACCTGACGCGTTAAGATGGGTCGCCGATCGGCCACACAAGAACTTCAAGGGAACCCCCCGGTAACCGATAACCTGCCGTGAAGAACGGACGCCCGTCGAACCAGGCCCCCAAGTCAGTCGCGCAAATTCGGTGCGACAGCACCGCGCGCACGGAATGCGAGCGCTGGTCGAGCAGCGAGGGCTCCCCCCGCGCGGTCTGGTGTTCCTTCGCCCCCGAACAACTCGGCCGCATCCGCCCCGTCGCCTACACGCGGGGCGAAGAATTCTGGGTCGTCTGCTCCCACGGCTGATCGCGGTTTCCTGACGCCTCCAAGGCGGTTTCGCCGTCCTGCTTTTCCCCAACTCCGGGCTGGCGCTTTCCCCCGGGCTTCCCCACCATGCCCGCCCGTTTGGGACGGCCCGGCTCAAGGAGCTTTCCCGGTCGATATGCAACCAGCAGACGCCTTCTCCGAGCGCCCGCGCTTTTGGTCGCTCCTGAAAAGCGCGATCAACGGCGAGCAAAAGGACTTCACCACCGGCAGCGTCCGGCGCGCGCTGTTCATGCTCTCCGTTCCCATGGTCCTCGAGATGGCCATGGAATCCCTTTTCGCCGTCGTCGATGTCTTCTACGTCAGCCGCGTCAGCGTCGAAGCCGTCGCCACCGTCGGCCTCACCGAATCGGTGATGATGCTCGTCTTCGCCATCGCGATCGGCCTCAGCATGGCCGCCACCGCCTTCGTCGCCCGGCGCGTGGGAGAAAAGAATTTCGAGAAAGCGGCCGAAGCCGGCGGCCAGGCCATCATCCTCGCGGGCGCCATTTCGGTCGTCCTCGGCCTGGTGGGGGTCATCTTCGCCGAAGAGATCCTCCGCTTGATGGGCGCCACCGATGCCGTCGTGCGCGAGGGCCTGAACTACACCCGCATCATGCTCGGCGGGAACATCGTCATCGTCTACCTCTTCCTCAACAACGCGATCTTTCGCGGCGCAGGCGATGCCGCCATCGCGATGCGCGTGCTCTGGTTCGCCAATCTCCTCAACATCGCCCTCGGGCCCATCTTCATCTTCGGCCTCGGCCCGATCCCGGCGCTCGGCGTCACCGGCGCCGCCATCGCCACCACCATCGGCCGCGGCCTCGGCGTGCTCTACCAATTCCGCGTGCTCGCCAGCGATAAATCCCTCGTCCGCATCCGCTTCGGCTCCCTCCGCCCGGACTACAAAATCCTCCGCGAAATGTTCGGCGTCTCCCTCGGCGGCATGAGCCAGTTCCTCATCCACTCCGCGAGCTGGATCTTCCTCGTGCGCATCCTCGCCGGGTTCGGCAGCGCCGCCGTCGCCGGCTACACTATCGCCATCCGCGTGATCATCTTCTCCATCCTCCCCTCCTGGGGCCTCGCCAACGCCGCCGCCACCCTCGTCGGCCAGAATCTTGGCGCCCAAAAACCCGACCGCGCCGAACAATCCGTCTGGACCGCCGGCTTTTACAACATGGTCTTCCTCACCAGCCTCTCCGTCATTTTCTTCACCTTTGCCTATCCCATCCTCGGCATCTTCTCCACCGACCCGCTCGTCATCGATAGCGGCATCCGCTGCCTCCGCATCATCTGCGTCGGCTACATCCTCTTCGCCTACGGCATGGTCATCAGCCAGGCCTTCAACGGCGCGGGCGACACCAAAACCCCCACCTACATGAACCTCGTCTGCTTCTGGGCCTTCCAGATTCCCCTCGCCTGGATCCTCGCCCAGACCACCAACCTCGGCCCCAGCGCCGTCTACACCGCCCAATCCGCCTCCTTCTGCCTCGAAGCCATCATGGGCTTCTGCCTCTTCCGCCGCGGCAAATGGAAGCAGGTCAAAATCTAATGTTTTGGCCGGCGTCCGGCTAACTGCAGACGCGGGTCAGGAATGGAGTTTTTCCCTGTGACACCAACTGTGGATGATGGTTGGTAAAACGGAGAAAATCCCCTCCCTGCCCGCTCACTATCGGATGGGGCGAGGGAGAAGCAGAGCCGGACTATGGGCTCCGCCGTTCCACACGTATATTCGCGGAGTTGGGATAATACCGTCGGGTTATTGTTGGCCGCCGCCGCCGGCGCTACCTATTCGCCAACAATTATTGATTATGCTCGATCTTGCTTTGAAAATGCTCCTCGGCGACCGCGCCAAGTACGTGATGCTCATCAGCGGCCTCACCTTCGCCTCGCTTCTCATGACCGAACAAGCCGCCATCTTCTGCGGCATCATGCAGTGGTCCGGCTCCACCCTCGACAACGTCGGCGCGCCCATCTGGGTGGTCGACCCGATGGTCGAGCAGATCAACGACACCGAAGCCCTCCGCGACACCGATCTCAACCGCGTCCGCTCCGTCGAAGGCGTCGCCTGGGCCGCGCCCTTCTACCAGGGCATGCTCCGCACCCGCATGCCCGATGGCTCCTTCAAATTCGTTCAGCTCATCGGCATCGATTCCACCACTTTCGCCGGCGCTCCCGCCGAGATTGTCCACGGACGCCTCGAAGATCTCCGCCTCCCCAACACCGTCATCCTCGACGAGTACGGCGCCCAAAAACTCAGCCGCGATCCCAACCGCAAAATCGCCGTCGGCGACACCTTCGAGATTAACGACCACGAAGCCCGCGTCGTCGGCATCTGCAAATCCCGCATGGCTTTCTCCGGCAACCCCTACGTCTTCACCACTTACGATCAGGCCATCCAGTACGCCCCAGGCACCCGCAAAATGCTCTCCTGCGTCCTCGCCTCTGGCCAGCCGGGCGAGCCGCCCGCCAAGGTTGCCGAACGCATCTCCCAGGCCACCGGCCTCAAGGCCTATACCAAGGACGACTTCATGTGGATCACCATCTGGTGGTTCATCAAGAACACTGGCATCCCCGTCGCTTTCGGCGCCACCGTCCTCCTCGGTTTCGTCGTCGGTCTCGCCATCAGCAGCCAGACTTTCTACTCCTTCGTCCTCGAAAACCTCCGCCACCTCGGCGCGCTCAAGGCCATGGGCGCCTCTGATCGCGTCCTCGCCCGCATGGTCATGCTCCAGACCCTTACCGTCGGCCTCATCGGCTACGGCTGCGGCGTCGGCCTCGCCACCCTGTTCGGCCTCGCCGTCCTCCGCAAAGGCATGCCGCCCTTCTACCTTCCCTGGCAATTGCCCCTCATCACCCTCGGCGCGATCCTCTTCATCTGCTGGCTCGCCGCCTCGCTCGGCATCCGCAAGATCCGCCAGCTCGAGCCCGCCGTCGTCTTTCGCGGTTGATACCTCCTCCTGCGTTTGGCCCGCCCGGACGGACATTTTTGGTTGCGTCGCGGGCGGGCCACGGCATGATTGTTCCATCCATGAAAATGATCGACAGTCGTCCCGTTCGTTCTCCCATCACCCGCCGCACCTTCCTGCGTAACGGCGCCATTCTGACCGCCGGCGTCGCCGCCCTTTCCGCCGGTGCCCGCGCCCAGACCAACCAGAACAGCAAACTCCGCATCTTCCAGATCGGCGTCGGCGGCATCGGCGGCCTCGAGCGCAACCAGTTGAAGGACTACGCCGCCGCCGAGTTTGTCGGCTTGTGCGATGTCGACCGCGTCGAACTCGACAAGGTCGGCGCGCAGTATCCCAAAGCCTTCAAAGTCGCCGATTACCGCGAAGCCTTCGCCAACCGCGTCGATCAGTTCGACGCCGTGATCGTCGAAGCCCCCGATTTCCACCACTGCCCCATGATGCTCGCCGCCCTGAAGCACCGGAAGCACCTCTACGGCCAGAAACCCCTCGTCCAGCAGCTCGACGAACTGCGCCTCATCAAGGAAGGCCTCGCGGCCCGCCCGAATCTCATCACCCAGATGGGCAACCAGCGCGCCTGCAACAAAGGCCGCATGCAATCCGTGGAAATCCTGCGCAAAGGCCAGCTCGGCCGCCCCGTCGAAGCGCACGTCTGGACCGGCGGCGTGGAACGCGGCCACTACTTCGCCGCCCCCTGGAGCGAATACACCGCCGCCAAACCCGTCCCCGACACCCTGAACTGGGACCTCTGGCGCGGCCCGCTCTCCGCCGACATCCCCTACAGCGACGATATCGCTCCCCGCCGCTGGCGCGCCTATTGGGAAACCGGCGGCGGCCAGCTCGCCGATTGGGGCTGCCATCTTCTCGATCTCCTCTATTTCGCCTACGATCTCCCGTCCCCCGAGGCGGTCCAGACCCACACCATCCGCGCGGCCAACACCGGCCATTCCGCCCACAATCAGAGCATCCTGACCTACCCCGGCGGCGGCAAGTTCGCCCGCGAGAAATTCGTCGTCCGCTACAACGACAGCTCCCTCATGCCCTCCTTCGCCGCACTCGGCCTCCCGGCGATGAAGGTGGATGCCAACCACACCCTGGTCGTCTGCGAAGAAGGGTCACTCCTGCTCCAGGCCGACGGCAAGATCACCATCTTCCGCAAGGGCAAGGTCGTCGAAAACGAGCCCCTCCCGGAGGTCGCTCCGCGCCACCACTGGCGGGATTGGGTGGACAACTGCTTCGGCGGCAAAAAGGCCCTCTGGGCTCCGTTCGATATCGGCGTCCGCATCACCGAACCCGCCCTCCTCGCCGTCAAAGCCACCCGCTTCCCCGGCCAGGAACTCCGCTGGGACGCCGCGAACTACCGCTTCACCAACCACGACCAGGCCAACAAAGAAATCCTCGCCCGCGCATACCGCCCCGGCTTCGAGCCGCCGAAGGTGGCCTAACTCATTTCGAAAGCGCGGGGGCTCGCCGACCGCGGGCCTCCCGCCTATGTCCGTCCCGGTCGGTAGTGTCCTGCTTTAGATTCCGGCCGGTTCTGTTCTTAACTGCCGAGTTCCGGATAATCGCACCCGCTGAACAGAACTGGGTATTCGGCCCTTCTTCATCGTGCCGGTGATTTGCCTCCGGACTTCCTTCCTGCGGGGGCGCACTTGCAGTTGCCCTCGGCTTCCAGCTCCGCGCGCAACTGACTGCAGGGGACTTTAACCCCATAGGCTCAGGGTCATGTCCGGCGTACACGAAAAAGGGGACGGCGAACCGTCCCCTTGCGAAAGGTGATTGCGAGCGCGGCGGCCTAGCTGGCCGGCGGGTTGGCCGGAGCAGGAGCGGGAGCGGGCTCTGCGACAACTGGAGCGCCGAGATCGACCCATTCGAGGATCGCCTGGGAGGACGCATCGCCCTGGCGAGGAGCCAGCTTGACGATGCGGGTATATCCGCCAGCGCGGGTCTTTTGGGCGGGCGCGATTTCCTTGAAGAGAATCTTGACGGCCTCTTCCTGATGCAGCCGCGCCGCCGCGAGGCGGCGGTGGTGCAAGGTGCCGCTTTTGCCCAAGGTGACCATCTTCTCGGCCACGGAGCGCGCTGCACGGGCTTTGGCCAGCGTGGTGGTGATGCGCTTGTGCAGGATCAGACTGCACACCAGATTCGCCAGCATCGCATTGCGATGGGACGAGGTCCGGCCCAATTTGGCTGTTCGTTTACGATGTCGCATAAGCTCGTTCCGCTGTTCAGGCCTTCTTGTCTTCCTTGCCCGGTTCGAGCAGGGCGGCGTCCAGATTCATGCCCAGCGCCAAGCCAAGGCTGGCCAGCTTGTCTTTGATTTCGTTCAGGGATTTCTTCCCGAAATTGCGATACTTCAGCATTTCGGCCTCGGTCTTCAAGGCCAACTGGCCGACGCTGGTGATGTTCGCGTTGTTAAGGCAGTTGGCGGCACGGACGCTGAGCTCGATTTCGTTGACGCTCATGTTGAGGAGCTTGCGGAGCTTGCCGCGCTCGTCGTCCTGCTTGTCCGCCACTTCCTCGAATTCGATGGCATTCTTGTCGTAGCCGACGAAGACATCGAGATGATGCTGAAGAATGGCCGAAGCCTGGGTCAAGGCGTCGTCCGGCGTGATGCGCCCATCCGTCCAGATCTCGATCATGAGACGATCGTAATCGGTGCGCTGGCCGACACGGGCGTTTTCGACGGCGTATTTGACGCGGGTGACGGGGGAAAAGAGCGAGTCGATGGCGACGGTGCCGAGCGGCTGGTCGGGGCGCTTGTTCTCGTCGCCCGGCAGGAAGCCGCGGCCGACCTTGACCTCAAGCTCCATGAGGAACTTGCGCTTCTTGTCGAGGGTGCAGATGTGCTGCTTGGGATTGACGATCTCGAGGTTCTGGTTGACCTGGATGTCGCCCGCCGTCACGGTGCCGTCCTTATGGACGGAAAGGGGGACGATCTGGGGATCGCGGGAGTGAGCCTTGAAGAGAATCTTTTTGAGGTTCAGGACGATCTCGGTGACGTCCTCCACCACTCCTTCGATGGTGGTGAACTCGTGCATCGCGCCGTCGACCTTGACGGAGGTGATGGCCGCACCCTCGAGGGAGGACAGCAGCACGCGCCGGAGCGAATTCCCGATGGTGTGGCCGTAACCGGTTTCAAACGGATCGGCGATAAACTTCGCGTACGTATCCGTGGCGGTGGCGTCCTCCTTGACGAGGCGCCGGGGCATTTCAAAACGACCTAATCGTACTGGCATAACTTTGAAGCAATTTTAATCTGGCCGGATCGGAAAGGCTCCCGCTTATTCCGACGCCGGCCCGTATAATCGCTGGCCTCAATGTGTGGCGAAGATTCCCAACGTGCAACCGGCACGCGGGATTCGCTCCGCCCCTTGAGGCATGGTGTTTTTAGCGGGAGTAAAACTCGACGATGGCCTGTTCGTTGGCGATCGGCTGGATCTCGTCGCGCGAAGGGACGCGCAAAACCGTGCCCTTGAAGGCGTTGCGATCGAGCAGCAGCCACTCCGGAACGGAACGGCTCGTGGAAATCTCCATGCCGCGGGTCGCCATCTGGCGCGAAACGCTGGTGTTCCGCACTTCGATGACATCGTTCACACGCAGGCTGTAGGAGGGGATGGTGACCTTGCGGCCATTCACCAGCACATGGCCGTGCCCCACCATCTGTCGCGCGGCCGCGCGGGTGTTGCCGAAGCCGAGGTGGTAAACGACGTTGTCCAGGCGGGCCTCCAAAATCTGGAGCATCGTCTCGCCCGTCACCCCGCGCTGGCGCAAGGCCTTGCGGTAAATGCCGTGGAATTGCCGCTCCTGCAGGCCGTAAAAGTAGCGGAGTTTTTGCTTCTCGCCCAAGCCCAGCGCGTAATCGGTCAGCTTGCGCCGGGATTTCGGGCCATGCATGCCCGGCGGGTAGTTCTTCCGCTCAAGATATTTGCTCGCGCCGAAGATGGGGATGCCAAACCGGCGGCTGATGCGAACGCGGGGTCCAGTATAACGTGCCATGAGAGCTTCCTTCTAAAATGGGTTTACACGCGGCGCTTCTTGCGGGGCCGGCAGCCGTTGTGAGGCACGGGGGTGCAGTCCTTGATGGTGCTGACTTCGAGGCCGATGGCCTGAAGGGCGCGGATGGCGGATTCGCGGCCGGAGCCGGGGCCCTTGACGCGGACTTCCACTTCGCGCAGGCCGTGCGACATGGCCTGGCGGGCGGCATCCTGGGCGACCTGCTGCGCGGCGAAGGCGGTGCTTTTGCGGGAGCCTTTGAAGCCCACGCGGCCGGCGCTCGACCAGCCGATCACGTTCCCGTGCATATCGGTGATGCTGACCATGGTGTTGTTGAACGTGGCCAGGATATTGGCGATGCCGTTGCTGATGTTCTTCGACCCTTTGGCGCGAACGATCTTTTTGGCGTTGGCATCCTCGCCCAGCAATTCCGCGGCGGTCGGAGCGGTCCCGGCCGCTGGAACGGCGGGAGCAGCAGCGGCAGGAGCCGCGGCCGGAGCCGCAGGGTCACCCGCGGCCGCTTTCTCTTTGCGCGGGGCTTTGGGTTTTGCCTCGGCGGAGGCAGCCGCGTCGGCGCCTTCTTTCTTGGGTGCGGCGGGCTTTTTCGGTTTTGTTTCTTCGGCCATGGAAATCCTCCTGAAATCTGGATGTGCAGTCTCTGCTTAATGGATGCCGGTCTTGGCGTTCGGGTTGCGCTGGACGCCGACGGTCTTGCGCGGGCCCTTGCGGGTGCGCGCGTTGGTCTGGGTGCGCTGGCCGCGGACGGGCAGACCGCGCAGGTGGCGGACGCCGCGGTAGGACTTGATGCCCTGGAGGCGCTTCAGGTTCATGCCGATCTCGCGGCGCAGATCGCCCTCGATCACGTATTTGCCATCCTGGATGGCATGGACGATCTGCGAAAGCTGCTGCTCGTTCAGATCCTTGGCCCGGATCGAAAAATCGATGCCGGCGCGCTCGAGAATCGCCTTCGCATTGACCGGGCCGATCCCGTAAACGTACCGGAGCGCAATATCGATGCGCTTTTCCCCCGGAATATCCACACCTAAAATTCGTGCCATAAAATCAACCTTGCCGCTGTTTGTGCCGCGAGTTCGTGCAAATCACGCGAATGATCCCTTTGCGCTTCACCACCTTGCAGTGCTCGCACAGTTTTTTTACCGAGGCCCGAACTTTCATGTCGTTAATCTTTCTTACTTCTGATGCATCCCTTGCTCAGGTCGAACGGAGACATCTCGACTTCGACGCGGTCGCCCACGCTCAAGCGCGTGAAGCTCAATCGCATCTCTCCGGCGGTATGCGCCACGAACCGGTGTCCGTTCCGCAACTCGACTCGAAACAAATGATTCGGCAAAATTTCCACTATGCAACCTTCGACAGCGATGGCCGTTTCTCTCGACACGTCAATATTTCCGGTTCTCCATCCGTGATCAGCACGGTATGCTCAAAATGCGCGGAGGGCAGACCATCCTTGGTCACCACCGTCCAGCCATCGCTTAGTAATTCCACCGCCGCTTTGCCGGCATTGACCATCGGCTCGATGGCCAGCGTCATGCCGGGCCTCAATTTCGGCGACTTTTTGTCGTCGACGAAGTTCGGCACCTGCGGCTCTTCGTGCATCGTCCGACCGACTCCGTGGCCGACAAATTCCCGGACAATGCTAAATCCGTGACTCTCCACGTATTTCTGAACCGCGCGGGAGATGTCCACCACGCGGTTTCCGGCCCGGGCTTGGGCGATTCCTTCATACAAGGCCCGCTCCGTTACATCCATCAGCTTCTGCGCCAGGAGGTTGCAACCTCCCACCGGCACGGTCGTGGCCGTATCACCGATAAATCCCCGGTAGATCACCCCGACATCCAAACTGACGATGTCCCCGAACTGAACCCGGCGCTCGTTCGGCAAGCCATGCACCACCTGATCGTTCACCGAGATGCAGAGGTGACCCGGATAATTTCGGTATCCGAGGAAGGCACTCTTGGCACTTCGTTCGGCGATCAGGCCCGCCGCAAAATTGTCAATTTCCCGAGTGGTCAGCCCCGGGCGGATCCACTTCGCAACTCGCTCCAGGACCTCCGCCGCCAAAGTCCCGGAGACCCGCATGGCCTCGATCTCCTGTTCGTTCTTGACGACGATCATGGTTCCGCGATCCGTGGCCAAGCATGGCGGCTAAACCTCAAATATTACCATGCGACGGCGAATTGGCAAACGGAACCGGCTAGAACCGGCCTTTGATCCGGCCTTTTTTCAAGAAACCATCGTAATGGCGCATGAGCAGGTGGGTCTCCATCTGCCGCATCGTATCCAAAAGCACACCGACCGTGATCAACATGCTCGTGCCTCCGAAAAACTGCGAAACGGTCGGCGCGATGCCGAACAAGGTGCCCAAAAGCTGCGGGATCAACGCAATCAGCACGAGAAAGACCGACCCGGCGAGGGTAATCCGGCTCATGGTTCGGTGCAAAAAGTCGCTGGTCGCCTGGCCAGGACGGACGCCCGGGATGTACCCGCCATACTTTTTGAGGTCGTCGGAAATCTGGAGTTCGTTGAACTGCGTAGCGACCCAGAAGTAGGAGAAGAACAGGATCATCAACGAGTAGAGAATATAATAGACCAAGTGCCCGTTGTTCAGATCGTTCCCCAAGGTGGTAAAGAACTTGATATCGGTGACGGTTCCGAGCTTCGTGAAGATCATCGCCGGGAACATGAGGATCGCCTGGGCGAAGATGATCGGCATCACCCCCGCGTAATTGACGCGGAGCGGCATGAAGGAACTCCCCCCTGCGTAAACTTTCCGGCCGACCGCCCTTTGGGCGTACTGCACGGGAATCTTGCGCTGCGCTTGAGTAACAGCGATCACGCCCGCAATCACCGCGCCGAGCAGCAGGAGCAATCCGGCGGCATGGAACAGATTGTATTGGCGGACGGTGCCCTCCGGCGGGAAGAACATGTCGGACACGGCCTGGAACGCCAGCGGGAAGTCGGCCACGATGCCGATCGTAATCACGAGCGAAACGCCGTTGCCGATGCCCCGCTCGGTAATCTGTTCGCCCAGCCACATCAGCAACAGCGTGCCGGTGGTCAGACAGAGCAGGGTCTGGATGCGGTACCACCAGATACTCTCCACCAGCACCAAGTCTCCCTGAAATCCGGGGAAAAGCTGCGTCGGGTTCTCCCAGCCGAGCGTCATCAAGGTGCCGTGGCCCAGGCACAGCAGCACCGTGAGGTACCGGCTGTATTGCACGATCTTGGCCCGGCCGCCCTCCTCGCGAGCGAGCTTGCTCAAGCCCGGGAGCACGGCGGTCAGCAATTGAATGATGATGCTGGCGGTGATGTAGGGCATGATGCCCAACGCGCCGATGGCGCATTTCTGGAGCGCGCCGCCGGTGAAAAGGCTGTACATGCCGACGACCGAGTTCGACATCGAGGCCGCGTTGGCGTCGAACCACTGCTTGAGAGCCACGCCATCCAGGCCCGGCACTGGCACCCACGCAATGACGCGGCAGATGCCCAGAACGATCAACGTAAAGATAATCCGGCTTTTCAGCTCCGGAATCTTGAAGCAATTCGAAAACGTCCTGGCGATGGCGGCTAGCATGGGGAACTCGATCGGAACTTAGGCTTTGGCCGGCCGACCGGCGACGGTGCAGGTGCCACCGAGTGTTTCGATCTTTTGCCTGGCCGACGCGCTGAAAGCCGCCGCGGTGACAAATAGCTTCTTCTTCAGCTGGCCAGCCCCCAGAATCTTCACGCCAGCTCCCTTGCCGTTGGCGAGACCCGCCGCGCGCATGGCGGTTTCATCGACGGTCGCGCCCTCATCGAAGCGATCCAACGCCGCGAGATTGACCGGGATGTAAATGGTGGCGTGGCGGATATTGTTGAAACCACGCTTGGGAATGCGCCGGATCAGCGGCATCTGCCCGCCTTCGAAACCGGGGCGGATGGAGCTGCCGGAGCGCGCGCTCTGGCCTTTGCCGCCGCGGCCGGAGGTCTTGCCGTGGCCGCTGGATTCGCCCTGCCCCAGCCGTTTGCGGCGGTGCTTGGAACCCGGGTTCGGCTTTAACGTATGTAAGCGCATATCGAGAGAGGTTATTCTATTACGCGGCCACCGCGCCTACGGCGCGGGTTCGCAGGGGGATGCCGCGATCCCGGAAAATACGCTCGCGCAGGCGCAGATCGAGCAGCGCCTTCATCGTGGCTTTGGCCACATTCGCGGCGTTCTTCGAGCCGAGCGACTTGGTGAGGATATCCTTGACGCCGGCGGACTCGACCACCGCGCGCACGGTCTTGCCCGCGATGATGCCCGTTCCGGGCGAGGCTGGGCGCAGCAAAATGCGCGCACCGCCGAACGTCGACACGACTTCGTGGGGGATGGTGGTCGCCTGCAAAGCCACCTGCATCAGGTTCTGCTTGGCGTTGTCGCCGCCCTTGCGGATGGCATCCGCCACTTCGCCCGCCTTCCCCAAGCCGAGACCGACCCGCCCCTGGCGGTCGCCCATGACGACGAGCGCACTAAAGCTGAACCGCCGGCCGCCCTTCACCACTTTGGACGAGCGGTTGATGAAGATAACCTTTTCGGAAAGCTCCGAGCCGTCCTTGCCGTCCCCGTCCCCGCCTTCGCCCGGACGCCCGCGGCGGAAACCTCCGCCACCGCCCCGGCCTCCACCCCCGCCGCCACGGCCCCCGCGGCCGCCCTGCGGGCCAAATGCTGGTCTTTGAAAATCTCCTGCCACGATGTCGTTCTCCTTATTAGAATTGAAGTCCGCACTCGCGCGCCGCGTCGGCCAGGGCTTTCACCTTGCCGTGGTACCGCGCGCCACCCCGATCGAACACGACCTGGGTGATACCTTTGCCTTTGGCCGCTTCGGCCGCCACCTTGCCGACGGCCTGGGCTCCGGCCACGTTCGCTTTGAGGCCCTCGCGGTTCGGCGTCGCCTTGCTCATGGTCGAAGCCGCCGCCAGCGTGACGCCGCGCGCATCGTCCACAAACTGGACGTGGATATTCTTGCCCGTGAAACGGACAGACATGCGCGGGCGTTCCGAGGTGCCCTGGACTTTCTTGCGAATGCGCCAGCGCCGCAGTTGTCTCAACCTGTTTTTCTGTTCGATTCTCATGTTGCATTCGCTTCGATTCCGGCCGAAGCGCGCCCGCCTGATGAGGCTGTTCTCGATTACTGGACGGTCTTGCCTTCCTTGCGCTTGACCTTCTCGTCCGCGTACCGCACCCCTTTGCCCTTGTATGGCTCGGGCGGATAAAAGCTGCGAATCTCGGCGGCCATCTGACCCACCACCTGCTTGTCGGGGCCTTCCACCGTGATCTTGGTATTTTCCTCGACGGTGACCTTGATCTGATCGGGAACCGCGCACACGATCGGGTGCGAATAGCCGAGGCTCAAGGTCAGATTCCTCCCGCTCACCGCCGCCTTGAAGCCGACCCCCTGGATTTCCAGCTTCTTCATGTAGCCTTCGGCGACGCCCTTCACCATATTGTGGATCAGGGCGCGGCTCAGGCCGTGCAGCGCCTTGGCGTCGGCATCGTCGCTCTGGCGGGAAACCAACACCGCGTTGTCCCGGATCTCGACATCCGTGCGGGCCGGCAGCGCCCAATCCAGCTTACCCTTCGGCCCTTCCACGAAGACGCGGCGGCCTTTGACTTCCACCTTCACTTTTTGCGGGATGGCCACCGGCATTTTTCCAACGCGTGACATATGCTCTTACCAGATAAAACAAACCAGTTCTCCGCCGACATTCTGCTTCCGGGCGTCCGTCCCGGTCATCACACCCTTGGGAGTGGAGACAATCGAAATGCCCATTCCGTTCAGCACGCGCGGAATATCGCCCGCGCCGACGTAGCGGCGCAATCCCGGGCTGCTCACCCGGCGCAGGCCGGCGATCACCCCTTTGCGGCCGTTGTACTTCAGGCGGAGCTTGATCCGCTTGATCTTCTCCCCTTCGATGGCGTAGTCCGCCACGTACCCTTCGCGCTTGAGGATGTCCGCGATGCTTTGCTTCATCCGCGAGTGGCTCACTTCCACGTCCTTCAGCAACGCCCGGCTGGCGTTGCGAATGCGCGTGAGCATATCTGCGATAGGATCGTTCATGGATTACCAGCTTGCTTTGGTGACACCGGGGATGAGGCCCGACAACGCGGCCTCGCGAAAGGTCAGGCGCGAACAGCCGAATTTGCGGATATGCCCGCGGCGGCGCCCGCTCATCAGGCAGCGGTTCACCAGCCGCGTGGGGCTGGCGTCGCGCGGCAGCTTCTGCAAACCGGCGTAGTCCTTCTTCCGCTTCAATTCCGCCCGCAGCGCCGCGTACTTCTTGACCGTCGCGGCTTTCCGCTTATTGCGCTCCAACCATGATTTCTTAGCCATACTATTTCTCAGCGAACGGCATGCCCATCATCTTCAGCAGATCCAGCGCTTCCTCGTTCGACCGCGCGCTTGTGACAATGGTAATATCCATGCCCTGCTGCCGTTTAATTTTATCCAATTCGATCTCGGGAAAAATGGTTTGATCCGAAAGGCCCAGGGAATAATTTCCCCGCCCGTCGAACGCCCGGCGCGACACGCCGCGAAAATCGCGGATGCGCGGCAGCGCCGTCGAGACCAAGCGGTCGAAAAACTCATACATCATCGCGCGGCGCAGGGTGACGAAGCACCCGGTCGCCTGGCCCTGGCGGAGCTTGAAATTCGCGATGCTCTTGCGGGCGCGGGTGATGACCGGCTTCTGCCCGGTGATCGTGGCCAGATCCTTCGCGGCGTCGTCCACCGCCGCCTTCTCCAACTGGGCGCTGACACCCATGTTGATGACGATCTTTTCCATCCGCGGCACTTGATGGATGTTCTTGTAGCCGCGCTTGTCGCGCAGCGCGTTCCGCACGTCTCCGGTGTATCGTTCGAAAAGTCTCGGCTTGCTCATACTCGCTTAAGCTTGGGCTGGCGCGGCCTGGCCCCGTTTCGCGGCTCCTTCGTCGTATCGGTCGGCCCGCATCACGTTGGAGAGATGGATCGTTCCCTCGCGGGTGACGATCTGGCCCTCCGGGTGCTTCTGGCTCCGCTTCATGTGCTTCTTGATCATCTGCAAGCCTTCCACGATCACGCGGTTGGCGCGGGGCAGCACTTCGATGACCCGGCCGCGCTTCCCGCGCGACGCACCGGCGATCACCACCACCTGGTCCCCCTTTTTCACATGCTTCGTTGGCATACGCTTCAAATCACTTCCGGCGCGAGCGAGATAATCTTCATGAACCGCTTGTCGCGCAGTTCCCGCGCCACCGGCCCGAAAATGCGGGTGCCGCGCGGATTGTTTTCCTTGTCGATGATCACGATCGCATTGGAATCGAACCGGAGATAGCTCCCGTCGTTCCGCCGAATGCTCTGCTTGGTGCGCACGATCACGGCATTCACCACTTCGCCCTTCTTCACCGTGCCGTCCGGCGCGGCTTCCTTGATGTGGGCCTTGATGACATCCCCCACCCCGGCGTAACGCTGGTTCCGGCCGATGACCCCGATCGCGGCGGCCCGCTTGGCCCCTGTATTGTCCGCGACATCCAGAATGGAACGAATTTGCAACATGCTGCACCTGCTTCTGTTAGACCGTCACTACCGCTTCGCCCTGCTTCCGCTCGACAATTTCCAGCAACTGCCAGCACTTCGTTTTGGACATCGGCCGCGTCTCTTGAATCCGCACGCGATCCCCCACCTTCGCTTCCTCCTTCTCGTCGTGCGCGTAGAACTTCTTGTACTGCGTGACCACCTTCTTGAACTTGGGATGCTGAAAGCGGCGCTCCACACGCACCACGATGGTCTTCTCCATCTTGTCCGACACCACTTCCCCGGTCCGCTCTTTGCGGGCGGGCTTGCGCGTGGCGGCCACAGGGGCGGCTTGCGATGAATCCATTGTTGGTTCGGCCATATGCTTAAGTGTTTAGGCGGCTTTCTTGCGCAACACCGACAGTTGCGTCTCGATGCGCGCGACATCCTTGCGCAAATCGCGCATGCGGGAGGGCTTCTCCAATTGGCTGCTCGCCTGCTGCAACCGCAAGTTGAACAATTCCTGCCGCAGATCGCGGCTCTTGGCGCTCAACTCCGCGACCGACATTTCCTTAAAATCCGATTTCTTCTTCGCCATACTCAGCTCTCCTAGGCCGCCAGCGCGTGGCGCGAAATAAACTTGGTGCGGATGGGCAGCTTCGCTGCCGCCAGGCGCATTCCTTCACGCGCCACCGCTTCGGTCACACCGTCCACTTCGAACAGCACGCTCGCGGGCCGGATCACCGCCACCCACGACTCGACGCCGCCTTTGCCGGTTCCCATCCGGACTTCCAGCGGCTTCTTCGTAAAGCTCTTGTCCGGGAAAATCCGAATCCAGACCTTGCCGCGCCGCTTCATGAAGCGGGTGATGGCCACGCGCGCCGCCTCGATCTGCTTGGTGTCCATCCAGCAACGCTCCAGCGACTGCAATCCATACTCGCCGAACGCCACCGCGTTGCCGCGGGACGCAATCCCCGTGCGGCTGCCGCGCTGCATTTTGCGGTACTTCACTCTGGCGGGCATCATTGGCATATCGAATCTCTCCTGCCTGAAAAGGTTTCCAGTTGCTTAAACAAGGATCGGGGCCGGCGCTTCCGCCTTCGGAGCCTGCTTGGCTTCCGGTTTGTTCTCCCCTTTGCAAATCCACACTTTGACTCCCAGCTTGCCGTAAACCGTATGGGCTTCGGCAAACCCGTAATCGATCACCGCGCGCAAGGTATGCAGCGGCACGCTGCCCTCGTGATACGATTCCACCCGCGCGAGTTCGGCCCCGCCCAACCGCCCGGCGCAGCGCACCTTGATTCCTTTGGCCTTGAAATCCATCGCGGTCTGAACCGCTTTCTTCATGGCGCGGCGGAAGGAAATGCGGCGTTCGAGCTGGAGCGCGATGTTCTCGGAAACCAACTGCGCGTCGATCTCCGGGTTCTTCACGTCCTGGATGTCGACATAGATTTCCTTGCCGGTCATCTTGCCGATTTCCTCTTTGATCTTATCGATCTCCGCACCCTTGCGGCCGATGACAACTCCTGGACGGGCGGTGTAAATCGTGATCCGGCAGCGGGTGGCGGCGCGCTCGATTCCAATGCGCGGCACCGAGGCGCCCTCGAGCTTCCGCTTGAGCAGCGCCCGGATTTTCCGGTCTTCATCCAGCAGCTTTCCGAACTCCTTCTTGCCGGAATACCACTTCGAGCGCCAATCCTTGTTCAGCGCGATGCGCAGCCCGATCGGATTTGTTTTTTGACCCATACTATTCGTTGGAGGAACCGTCTGTCAGAACGATCTTGATGTGGCAGCTCCGCTTCAAAATCGGACCGGCCGAGCCGCGCGCTTTCGGAGTCATTCGCTTGAACGTGGCGGCCTGGCCGGCCACCGCTTCCTTGACGATCAACGACTCGACGCGCGCCTGCTTGTTGTTTTCAGCGTTGGCCATGGCGCTCTTCAGCGTCTTCGCCACCAGGCGAGCGCCCTTCCGGGGCACCGCCGCGAGCACCGCGCTCGCCTGCAAGGCCGGCATTCCCTGGATTTGCCGCACTACTTCGCGCATTTTTTGCGCCGACATCCGGACGTTTTTGGTGATCGCGTGGACTTCCATATCTCTACTTCGCCTCCGCTTTCGCCGTGTGCGCCCCGTGTTTCCTGAACGTGCGGGTCAGCGCGAATTCGCCCAGCTTGTGCCCCACCATGTTTTCGGTCACGAACACCGCTTGAAAGATCTTTCCGTTGTGAATATTGAACGTGTGGCCGACGAAATCCGGCGTGATGGTGGATCGGCGCGACCAGGTCTTGATCGGCTTCTTCACTCCCGTGGCGTTCATCTTGCCGATCTTCTCCAGCAGATGCCCCTCCACAAACGGACCCTTTTTAATCGAGCGTCCCATAACTTACTTCATTTTCGGCGGACGACCGTCGCGCCGCACCACGATAAATCGATTGGAGCTTTTGAACTTCGGACGGGTCTTGTAACCCTTCGTAATGACACCCCAAGGTGTCACCGGATGTCCGCCGCCCGAGGTCTTGCCGGCGCCGCCACCCATCGGATGGTCGACCGGGTTCTTGGCCACACCGCGGCTCAGCGGACGAATCCCGCGATGACGCGCCCGTCCCGCCTTGCCCAGGATCACGTTCTCGTGCTCGGAGTTGCCGACCTGGCCGATTGTCGCGAGGCAGTCTTCGTTCACCCGGCGAATTTCCCCGGATGGGAGGCGAATCTGCGCGTACCCTTCGTCACGGGACATCAGGGTCGCCCCGCCGCCCGCCGAACGAACCATCTGGGCGCCTTTGCCCGGAATCATCTCGATATTGTGAATGGTCAAGCCCACCGGGATGTTCTTGAGCGGCAGCGCGTTGCCCAGATCCGGGCTCGCGGTGCTCCCGCTGCGCAACGTGGCGCCCACCTGCAAACCCGTCGGCCAGATAATATAGCGGCGTTCCTTGTCGGTATATTCGAGCAACGCCAGCCGCGCCGTCCGAATCGGATCGTACTCGATCGCGATTACCTTGGCGTCCATGCCGTGCTTGTTCCGCTTGAAATCGACCTGCCGAACCTTTTGCTTGTGCCCCTGGCCGCGTCCGCGGCTGGTCACCCGGCCGTAACAGTTCCGGCCGCCGGTCTTTTTCCGCGTGTAGCTGAGCTTTTTCTCAGGCTTCCGCTTGGTGATCTCGTCATACGACGCGATGGTAATATATCGCGTGGACGGCGTTAATGGTCTGAAAGTCTTGACTGCCATAGCGCGCTCTCGATTACGTCAGCGAAATCTTGTCCCCCTTCTTCAGGGTCACGATCGCCTTCTTCCAATCCGAGGTCTGACCCGCCTGCTCCGTTCGCTGGCGGCGATACTTGCCCCGCACGTTCAGGGTGTTGACCTGCACCACATTCACCTTGAACAACTCCTCGACGGCCCGGCGGATCTCCTGCTTGTTGGCGCGGCGGTCCGCGATCACGGTATACTGGTTCCAGGTGTCGCTTTGGCGGGTGCCTTTCTCCGTCAAACGCACCGTCTTGATTACGTCGAAATTCGTCATGTCTCGTCCCTTTCCGCCTGTTATTCTTCGGTGTGGAGACGCCGATCCAGGGCTTCCAGAGCCCCCTTGGTGAACAGCACCCGATTGTGCTTCAGCAACTGGTAGGTGTTCAGCGACGCGCTGCTGGTCAGTTCCACCCCCTGCACATTCCGGCAGGCGAGTTCCAGATTCGCGTTCTTCCCTTCCGTGACGATCAGCACTTTGGGCTCCAGCGAAAGCTTCGCGAGCAATCCGAGAAATCCCTTGGTCTTCGACGTTTCCAGCGGCAAATCGCTCACCACCAGCACGTCGCCCGCGTTCACCCGTTCGGTCATGGCCTTGCGCAAGGCCAACTGCCGGGTCTTCTTGCTGATCTTCTTCGTGTAATCGCGCGGCTTCGGCCCGAAAACCACACCGCCGCCCCGCCACAGCGGAGACGCGAAGGAACCCGCGCGCGCGCGGCCCGTGCCTTTTTGGCGCCACGGCTTTTTGCCCGACCCGGCAACGTCGCCCATCGTTTTCGTGCAGGCGGTCCCGCTCCGTTGAGCGGCCATGTAGGCCACCACCGCGTCATGCACGGCCTGGCTCCCCTTCTCCGCGGGAACGGGGGCGAACTTCAGGCTTACTTCGCCTTGATCCTGGCCCGATATATCTTTGACGGTCAGCTTCATGTGGAAGTCCTATTACTTCTTGGCCGCGTCCTTCTTCCCCTTGGGATACTTCTTCGACTCGCGGATCACCACGTAGTCGCCCTTCGAACCCGGAACCGCGCCCTTGATCAGCAGCACATTGTCCTCCGGCCGGACCTGAATGACTTCCAGATTCTGCGTCGTCCGGCGCACCTGGCCCATGTGGCCCGGCATCTTCATGCCGCGCATGACCGTTCCCGGAAACAGGCGCTGCCCGATCGCTCCCGACCGGCGATGCCAGCCCTTCGCGCCGTGCGTGCTATCGCCCCCGCGGAACCCATGCCGCTTCACCACGCCCTCGAATCCGCGGCCCTTCGTCACGCCGATCGCGTCCACGAAATCTCCCACCGCGAAAATCGATGGCCCGACCACATCGCCCGGCTTCACATCGAGCGTGAAGTCGCGAAACTCCCGCACCCGCTTGGTCGGGCTCGCGCCGAATTTCTTGAAATGCGCGAGCGCCGGCTTGGTCAAACGCGACTCCTTCTGGTCGTCGAAGCCCAATTGAACGGAATTATATCCATCCGTCTCGACCGTCTTGGTCTGCACCACGCGGTTCGGCCCCGCCAGCACGACCGTCACGGACACAGCGTTCCCCTTCGCGTCGTAAACGCGGGTCTGTCCCAATTTTTTTCCGAGCAAACCGAGCATAACTCAAATCTTGATGGTGATATCCACGCCCGCCGGCAGGTTCAACTTCTTCAGCTCATCCACGGTCTTCGCCGTCGGATCGATAATGTCCAGCAGCCGCTTGTGCGTGCGCTGTTCGAATGTTTCGTGCGACTTCTTGTCCGCATGCGGGGAACGCGCCACGGTAAACCGCTCGATGCGCGTCGGCAGGGGAATCGGTCCCGCGACCCGCGCTCCCGTGCGCTTCACCGTTTCCACGATATCCGTGGCCGACTGGTCGATGACCCGGTGATCGAATGCTTTCAACCGGATGCGTATGCGTTGTCCTGCCATAACTTAAAAGAACAAGTCGATAAATGGGTTAACTGCGCGCGGCGGGTTTGCTCTTTGCGGCATCCATGATGGTGGCCACGATGTTGGCGGGCACCTGCTCGAAGGCGAGCGGCTCCATCGAATAGGAGGCGCGGCCCTTGGACAGGGAACGGATCGCCGTCGCGTAACCGAACATTTCGGCCAGCGGAACCTCGGCGTTGATCATGACCGTGCCGCCCTTCGGTTCGAGCCCGATGATCTTGCCGCGGCGCCGGCTCAGGTCGCCGACCAAATCGCCTTGATAGTCCTGCGGCGTGGCGCACTCGACCTTCATGATCGGTTCGAGGAGGATCGGCGCGGCATGCTTGGCGGCGTCCTTGAGCGCGAAAATACCGGCCATCTTGAACGCCAGTTCGTTTGAATCGACTTCGTGGAAGGAGCCGTCGACGATCTGCACTTTCACGTCGACCAACTGATACCCGGCCATCACGCCGCCCTTGATCGCTTCCTCGATCCCATCGATCACCGCCGGGATGTACTCCTTCGGAATGGTGCCCCCGACCACTTTATTCTCGATTTCGATGCCCTTGCCCCGTTCGTTGGGCTGCACCGTCACGCACGCGTGGCCATACTGGCCGCGCCCGCCGGACTGCCGGATGAATTTTCCCTCGCCTTCGGCCGCTTTCGTGAAGGTCTCGCGATACGCGATCTGGGGAGCGCCGGCGTTGGCCTCGACCTTGAATTCGCGGAACAAGCGGTCCCGGATGATTTCCAGATGCAGCTCGCCCATTCCGGCGATGATCAACTGGCCGGTTTCCTCGTTGGTAAAGCAGCGGAACGTCGGATCTTCTTCCGCCAGGCGCTGCAAACCCTCGCCCATTTTTTCGCGATCCTGCTTCGTCTTCGGCTCGACCGCCATGCTGATCACCGGCTCCGGGAAGGTCGGCGGTTCGAGCATGATGTCGTAATCCTCATTGCACAGGGTGTCGCCCGTCGTGATATTCCGCAGCCCGACGAGCGCGGCGATATCCCCGGCATACACCGTGTCGACATCGATCCGCTTGTCCGCCTGGATGACCATGACGCGGCTCACGCGATCCCGTTTCCGGGTGCGCGGATTGTAGATCGTTTCGCCCTTCTTGAGCATTCCGCTGTAAACGCGGAAGAAAACCAGCTTGCCCACGAACGGATCGGTCCAAAGCTTGAACGCGAGCGAGCAGAACTTGCCGTTGTCGTCGGAGACGACGTCCACCTTGCCCTCCTCGCCGGGCACATGGCCGTAGGCCGGAGGAATGTCTTGCGGGGACGGCAGGTAGTCGATCACCGCATCGACCAAGGGTTGAACGCCCTTCTTCTTGAAGGCCGATCCGCACAGCACGGGGACCAGTTCGATCTTGCACGTCAACCGGCGAATCGCCTGCTTGAGCACCGCGGCGGGAATGGGCTTTTCTTCCAGAACATAGCCCGCGATCTCGTCGTCCTTGTTCGAAACCCCTTCGATCAATTCGTCCAGGGCGGCCTTCGCCTTCTCTTTGAGGTCGTCCGGGATCTCTCCGACGGTGTACTTCAGTCCGGCCTCGTCGGTCGGATCGTAAATGATCGCTTTCTGGGAAACGACATCGATCACACCCCGCAGATAGTCTTCCCGTCCGATCGGAATCACGACCGGATAGGCGTAAGCCCCCAGCTTTTTCCGCATGTCGTCGACGGCGTTCTCGAAATTCGCGCCGGTTCGATCCATCTTGTTGACGAAGGCGATGCGCGGGACATTATACTTTGTCGCCTGGCGCCAGACCGTCTCGGACTGCGGTTGCACTCCGGCCACGCCGCAGAATACCGCCACCGCGCCGTCCAACACCCGCATGGAGCGCTCGACTTCAGCGGTGAAATCCACATGGCCCGGCGTATCGATAATATTGATCCGGTGGGCGATGCCCGTGTGCAGCTTGTCGATGCCGTCCTGTTTCTGCGTCCAATAACAGGTGGTCGCCGCGGACGTGATCGTAATGCCGCGCTCGCGTTCCTGCTCCATCCAGTCCGTCACCGTATTGCCGTCATCCACGTCGCCCATTTTGTGGATCAGGCCCGTATAAAACAGAATGCGCTCGGTCGTCGTGGTCTTCCCGGCGTCGATGTGCGCCGCAATCCCAATATTGCGCGTCCGCTCCTGGACATACTGCCTGCCAGGCGCGTTCACCGATTTTTTCTCTGTCACTGCTTCCATAGACCTCGACAACAAAAACGCCCCGTTCGGTTCAGCCTCGCGGAGCGCGCTTTCTTGAAATTGTTACCAGCGGAAATGCGCGAACGCCTTGTTGGCCTGCGCCATCTTATGGACTTCGTCCCGTTTGCGAATGGCCGCCCCCTGTCCCTGGTAGGCATCCATGATCTCCGCCGCCAGCGCCTGCGTCATCGGCACACCCTTCCGGGAATCCGCGAAGCTCACGAGCCAGCGGAGGGCCAGCGAAAGCTGGCGTTCCGGAGCGGCTTCGATCGGCACCTGGTAGGTCGCCCCGCCCACCCGGCGCGGCTTCACTTCCAGACGCGGCTTCGCGTTCTCCACCGCGCGCTGCAAAATCTCCAGCGGGTTCGAATTCGGATTCTTCTCCGCGATCTGATCGAACGTTCCGTAAACGATTCGTTGAGCCAGGCTCTTCTTGCCCGAACCCATGACCATGCTGATCAACCGCGAAACCAAAGTGCTGCTATACTTCGGATCTTCGGTGACCGGACGGTGCTGTGCTTGGCGTCTTCTCGACATAGGCTCCTCGCTGGATTACTTCGCCCCGGGTTTGGCCCCGGGTTTGGCTCCGACCGCTTTCGGGCGCTTCACGCCGTACTTCGAACGGCTGACACGCCGTTTTTCCACCCCCGCGGCATCCAGCGTTCCGCGGACGATATGATATCGAACTCCGGGCAAATCCTTCACACGCCCCCCGCGCACCAGCACGATCGAGTGCTCCTGCAGGTTGTGCCCTTCGCCCGGGATGTATGCGATCACTTCGTAGCCGTTCGTCAA
>CAYZKY010000091.1:0-26088 GCA_964478815.1 uncultured Verrucomicrobiota bacterium | reverse complement strand
TCTCCCACCGAGTTGGTCCAAGCCATCGGCCAGGCCTTGGCCAAAGTCACCCCCCAAGAGGCCCTCGGCTGGTTCGTCTCGTGTGGCTATAGTTTTGGTTGAAACGCTCTAAACCACCCCGGAACGCCTCCAGCAACAGGGAGGTTCAGACACCGATGTGGCCATGAATTACTTACAACCAAAAAACGCGCCTCACCGGCCTCCGCCATTCCTCAAACCCTTTTCAACAGACTCCCCGGACGAACGGATGGGGAGAAGGCGGATACGCAAGTTGGAGATAGTGTTCTCTCCAACGGAACGCTGCCCGGTCGCTTGGGCGACACGGGATGGCTTTGGTGGGGAGGCGGAGCCTGCGAGCGCCATCGGTCCGAGTCGATGCAAACGTGTGGGCAACTTTTCCCAATAAAGTTCTCGATCCTTTCGTCCAAGGGTGGCAGAACGAAGCATGAACAGCAGCGTCAGCGTCATGAGAAAGATTTTCCGTGAAGCGCACCGGGAGCCGCGGCTGAAGCCGCAGTTGGGGCACGACACCTTGTTCGAGGTCCGTCCGTTGTCCCTCACGCCCGCCAGCTCGAAATTCATTCGGGTGAAGGACGCTCATCCTCCAAAACATGATGAACCCAAGCAGTAGTGCCTCCGCGCCTTCGGAGCGGCCCAGCCGGCGCGAGTTTTTGAAGCAGTCCTCGACGGTCGCGGCTGCCGCCGCGGCGGTTGGCCCATTTCTCGCCTTTCCGAATGCGGCCCGGGCGCAGGGCAGCAACACGCTCAAGGTCGGTCTCATCGGTTGTGGGGGGCGCGGAACCGGCGCGGCGGGAAACGCGCTGGCCGCCGACAAAAACGTGGTGCTCACGGCCGTGGGGGATGTTTTCGAAAACCAGTTGCAGACGTCGCTGCGGGCGCTCTCGAAAGAAGCGCCGGAAAAGGTGAAGGTCGAACCGTCCCACCAATTCGTCGGGCTGGATGCGTACCAGAAAGTGATCGAGAGCGGAGTGGATGTCGTCGTGCTCGCCACGCCGCCGGGATTCCGCCCGCTGCATTTGAAGGCGGCGATCGATGCCGGGAAGCATGTATTCTGCGAGAAGCCGGTGGCCACCGATGCTCCCGGGGTGCGCTCGGCTTTGGCTTCGGCGGCCGAGGCCAAGCGGAAGAATCTCTCGCTCGTGGCCGGTTTTTGCTGGCGGTACAATCTGGCCGAGCGCGGCCTGTTCCAGCGCGTGCTGGATGGAGCGATCGGCGATCTTCAGGTTTTCTACGGCAATTATTACACCGGTCCCGTCAAGCCGATGCCGCCCGCCGACCGGCGGCCGAAGGGCATGTCCGATCTCGAATGGCAGTTGCGGAATTGGTACAATTTCGTCTGGCTCTGCGGCGACGGCCTGGTGGAGCAGGCGGTGCATGCCGTCGACTGGATGTGCTGGGCCATGAACGACGTGCCGCCGGCCAAGGCCATTGCCGTGGGCGGCCGCCAGGTCCCCGCGCATGGGGGCAATATTTACGATCATATCGAGGTGAATTACGAGTATGCAAACGGAGCCCGGGCCTTTCTGGGCTGCCGCCAGCAGGCCAATTGCGCCAACGATAACAGCGCGGTGATGTACGGCACCAAGGGGGTCGCACGCGAACTCGGTTTTGGCGGC
The DNA here is from genome assembly GCA_964478815.1 of uncultured Verrucomicrobiota bacterium. GTDB lineage: Bacteria > Verrucomicrobiota > Verrucomicrobiia > Limisphaerales > SXQI01 > DASVNK01. The sequence goes on along the minus strand of CAYZKY010000091.1, from coordinate 24,451 downwards.
ATGCCCTTCATCAAGGGGGAGACCAACTGGCGTTACGCGGGCCGCCGCCCAAACATGTACCAGGTCGAGCACGACGAAATGTTCGCCGCGCTCCGCGCCGGGCAGCCGATCAACGACGGCGTCCGTCTCGCGCACAGCACCATGGCCGCCATCATGGGCCGCATGGCGGCGTACACCGGCGAGGAAGTGACCTGGGAACGCGCTTTGAATTCCGAGGAACGGCTCGTGCCGGAAAAACCGGATTGGAACATGCCGCTGCCGGTGCCGCCGCTCGCGATTCCCGGCCAGAACCGTCTCGCCTAACCGCCTATGAGCGATGCTCTCGACTCCGGGTTGGATCGCCGAAGCTTTCTCAAGCGCGGCGCGCTCTTGGCAGCCGCGGCGGGACTGGGCCTGCCATCTTGGACACCGACCCGGTCCGCCGATCCCAAAAAGCGGGCCATCCGCAAGGGGATCATGTACGCCACCATCGGCGTAAAAGGCTCGATCATGGAGAAATTCCAGCAGGTGAAAGCCGCTGGGTTCGAAGGGATCGAGGCGATGAGCCACCTGCCGCAAGAGGAGGTGCTGAAAGCCCGCGACGCCACCGGGCTGGCCATACCGAGTGTTTGCGGCAGCAAACATTGGGACAAGCCCTTGACCCACCCCAATCCGGCCGTGCGCGCGGAGGGGTTGCAGGCGCTCGAGCACACCCTGCGCGACGCGAAGCGGTACGGGGCGGCCTCGGTGTTGCTCGTTCCCGGCGTGGTCAACAAGGAAGTCAGTTACGCCGCCTGCTACGACCGGTCGCAGGAAATGATCCGGAAGGCCGTTCCGCTGGCCGAGGAATTGCGGATCAAGATCGCCATCGAGAACGTCTGGAACCATTTCCTGCTCAGCCCTCTCGAGGCCGCGCGCTACATCGATGAATTCAACAGTCCGTGGGTCGGCTGGCATTTCGATGTCGGCAACATCATCAATTACGGCTGGCCGGAACATTGGGTGCGCATTCTGAATAAGCGCATTGTCGTGCTGCACATCAAGGAGTTCAGCCGCGACCGCCGGGATAAGGAAGGGCTGTGGAAGGGCTTCGACGTCGAGTTCGAAAAGGGCACCAACGACTGGCCGGCCGTGATGACGGCACTCGATGAGATCGGGTTTTCGGGTTGGGGCATCGCCGAACAGGGCGGAGCCGGCAGCCCCGAAGGGCTCAAGAAACTCGCCACCGAAATGGATCGCATCTTCGCGTCCTGAAATCCTGTCCGATCAGCGTTTTCTCAGGCCAACCTGGGGGAGCACAGGCGTCTCGCCTGTTCAGGCCGGCGTCCCGTCGGCCTGCGGATGCGCAAGAGTTGCCGGAGCATACACGGCTCTGCCAACGGTATCTCCAGACAGGGCAGCCCTTGGCTGCCTTTCTCCTCCTCCTCCTCCTCCTCGCCTCCGGCTGCGCCAGCCCCCGTCCGCCCGCCGTCTTCCCCATCGGCCTCTACGGCGCTCCTCCCGAAAAGTTCGCCGAACTCCGCGCCCTCGGCTTCAACACCTTCGTCGCCGAAGCCACGCCCGAATCCCTCGCCGCCGCCCAGCAAGCCGGTGCTCGTATCCTCGCCTTCGGCGGCGGCGATCCCAACCTCCGCCCCTTTTCCATCCACCGCGACAAGCTCCGCCAGTTCGACCGCCACCCCGCCCTCCTCGGCTGGTATACCATCGACGAACCCGATCGCCGGCAAGTCGGTTCCGGAACCGTCGCTCTCGGCAACCGCCTCGTCCGGCGCACCGCCCGCAAACCCACCGCCCTCGCCGTCAGCACCGGTGCCGGTGCCGCCCGTTACCGCCAAGTCACCGACCTCCTCCTCGTCGACCTCTACCCCATCCCCTGGACCACCGTTCAACAATTCGCCGACGAAATGCGCACCGCCCGCCTCGGCAGTGGCCCCGCCGGCTTCCACGCCGTCTTGCAAGCCTTCGACTGGTCGCACTACCCGGAGCAAATCCGCACCGAAGCTCCCCTCCGCCCTCCCACCGAAGCCGAACTCCGCTGCATGGCCTACCTCGCCCTCATCGAAGGCGCCCGCGGCCTCTACTTCTACACCTGGCAAGGCCGCACCTGGCGCCTCGCCGAATCCCCGCTCTGGCCCGCCGTCTCCCGCCTCGTAAATGAACTCGAATCGCGATCAACCCTCTTCTCGTTCGGAGTTCCGCCTTCAGGCGGTCCGGGCCGCAAGCCGCCTAAAGGCGGAACTCCGAACGCCTTTATCCAGCCCTCCTCCGAGGACTCCCCCATCCGCGCCGCCCGCATCGGCCCCTACCTCGTCGCCGCCAATCCCTCGCCCGAACCCGCCCTCGCGACCTTCCGCGCCCCTCCTTCGAACCTCCGTGAAGTCCCTGTCCTCGACGATTCCCGCTCCGTCGAGATCGTCGACGGCCAGCTCCGCGACTTCTTCGATGGCTTCGCCGTTCACATCTACGGCCCATTTTAGTTTTGTGCTGCCTTGGCCTCCCGAACAAGATTGACCGATGCGTGAGCAGTTACGGGCTTGGACGGAAGCCCTGGAAACATTCGTGCTCGAAGTCATCTTCGAGCAGCGAAAGGGCAAACGTGCGGCCTGCACCCGCGCGTTGCTCTTCTGCCTTTCCAAGCTGTTCGAGGTCGCCGTCCGCGTCCGCCAGGCGCTCTATAAAGCGCGTATCCTCCGTGACACGACCCTCGGCGTGCAGGTCATTGCCATCGGCAATCTCACCGTCGGTGGCACCGGCAAGACCCCGGTCGTCGAGAAGTTCGCCCGCGAACTACAGGATCAAGGCCGCCAGGTCGCCATTCTTTCCCGCGGCTACCGTTCGAAGCCACCGCCCTTGGGCCGCCGCATTCTGAACAAACTTTTGCTTCGGGATGACCGCACCCCACCCCGTATCGTCTCGGATGGCAAATCGCTCCTGCTCGACTCCGACACCGCCGGCGACGAGCCCTACATGCTCGCCTCGAACCTGCGCGACGTCGTCGTCCTCGTGGACAAAGACCGCGTGAAGAGCGGGCGCTACGCCATCGAAAAATTCGGCTGCGATACCCTGCTCCTCGACGACGGTTACCAATACTGGAAGTTGCGCGGCCGCCGACGCGATATTGTGCTGATCGATTGCCAGCAGCCCTTCGGCAACGAACGCCTGCTTCCCCGGGGCACGCTGCGGGAACCTCCCGGCCACCTCAAGCGCGCCAGTTACATCTTCATCACCAAAAGCGACGGCCAGACCGACGAGCTGCGCAAACGCATCGCTCAACACAACCCCAGCGCTCCCATCATCGAATGCATCCATCACCCCCTCTATTTCGAGGATGTCTTCACCGGCGAACAACAAACCCTGGAATTCGTCCGGAGCAAGCGCGTCGCCACGCTCAGCGGCATCGCCCAGCCCGAAAGCTTCGAGCGCAGCGTCGTCGCCCTCGGCTCCGAGTTGGTTTACGCCAAACGCTTCGCCGACCACCATCGCTTCACCCAGCAGGAAGTCCTCAACGCCATTAACCGCGGCAAAAAACGCCAGGCCCAGCTCATCCTCACCACCCAGAAGGACGCCGTCCGTTTCCCCAAGATCGACCGCCGCGATCTCCCCATCCTCTTCATGCGCGTCGAAATCAAAATCCTCCGCGGCGCCACCGACTTCCAGGACTGCGTCCGCCAGATCTGCTTCCGTTAGAGCACTTTAAATAGTACTCCAGCGCGCTCCTCGACCGCGGCTGATTTCAAGAACCGCTCTCCCATCTCGACCGCCACCCCAAGCAACTCTTACCCCCTCATGGACCGCCCCGTTTCGGCCCGCCACCCCCGTCGGAGAAAAAGTTGCGCGAGCCGCAGGGTTGGGCCATGTTCGGCCTAACGAGAAGGCAAGGAGAGATGGCTGAGTGGTTTAAGGCGCACGCCTGGAAAGCGTGATTACCCAAAAGGTAACGGGGGTTCGAATCCCCCTCTCTCCGCCATCTTCGCAAGTCTCTGTCAATAAGCAGCTTCCGATCATTTCGTCCCGGTCAATCCTCGCGGGTATAACGCCCCGGTACAACCAATTTCGCGCGTGTGTGCGGACGCTTGGGGACGTTTACCGATGTCGGGAGAGCAGGCTTGGCACCTTCCAAGGAACCCCATGAAAAATACCTCCGTGACGACGCTTGCCGTCAATCCTGCAATCACCGCGCTCCTGCCGCCCCGGCGTCAGCGATGGAAAATCCTGCGACCGATCCGTCGGCGGCGCTCAAGGCGTGGCTGGACTCGGTGCCAGCAACCGACTTGAACAGCGACCACACCCTCAACGTGAAAATCCCGATGTCTTTGTTTTCGTGGCTGATTTACGCGCGCGGAGCGAAGCACCGGGGCGTGTCCATCGGGGAATTGTTCGGGCTGCTTCTCGAAGAGGGCGATTGCCGCTTCGAAGATCGCCAATTCCGCACTGAGAAGGAATGGGAGGCGGGGCTTCCGGCGAGAATGGCGGAATCCACCACCACGTCTTTCTTCCCCCTCGTGGCAATGGTTTAACATCTGCGCCGCCCGAACCGATGACGTTCGCGACCGCGATCTCTGCGGCTCCTGTCTGAGTGCCGCGGCCGGGATCAATGCGCTTCGCGCACCCGGACGGTGTAGCGCACCGCCTTGTCGTTCATGGAGATGAACTTGACCGATTCCTGGCTGAGTTCGGTGAGGATCAGCGTGTTCCAGGGGGTCGAATCCACGGCGAAGCCCTGGGCGTCCTTGAACTCGCATTGCACCTGCACCTGGATGCGGCGTTCCTCGCGGTTGCGGACATTCGCGACGACCTGGAGCCGGCCATCGGGCAGCTTGGTCTCCTGAATGCCGGAGGAGGTGACGGAACGCTGCACCCGGCGATCCATGAGGACGAAGTTCGCCTTGTTCTCGAGATCGTACTTGGTGGTATCGACCGGCGCGTAGGCGCCTCGGGCGGCGCAACCGGTGACGAACAACGCCGCCGCGGCGGCCAGACTGAGGGACAACAGTTTTTTCATGAGAATCAAGAGTTACGGTCGCTAACGAACACAACGGCGTCGCTGGACGCCGGCACGGTAAAATTGACGGTTTTGGTCAGGGAAGGGAGCACCGTCCCGGCCGTATCGGTGAATTCGACTTGGGCCGTATACGGCCCCGGCGGCAGTTCGAGCGCGACGAAACTGATATATTGGGGGAGGTTTTCCCAACTGCGCGTATCCGCCTCCGGCGAGGTGGCGGCCGAGAAGATCTTGCTGATGAGGCCGGCCGCGACGAGGCCGAGCCCGGCAATCTGCGTATCGCTGATGCCATCGCCCCGGCGTCCCCCGGCCGCGCCGAGGATCGCGCCGCTGACGATGGCGGCATCGCCGAAGGAATCGGTGCCGCTCTTGAAGACGGCTTTGTTGGCCAGAACGTGGTCCATTACTCGCCCACCGCGGGTGGTGGCCTGGTAGAGAAGGTCGTCGATCGGACCGATGCGGACATGCTTATTAGGCAGCTTGAGCCAGGCGCCCCTGACCTGGCTGCGGCCATCGCGGAAGCGCAATTGTTCGCCGTACTCGCCGGTGGAGTATTTGACGGGCCCGTTGCCGAACTCGAGAAAGACCAGGGCATTGGCCTTGGGATTATACTCCGGCAGCTTGCCCTGCTTGAAGCTGGCCTGAGCGCGTTTGAGGGAGTCGCTGCCGTCGCCGGCGAGCTTCACGTTGACGAGACCTTCGAGGTAATCGAGCAGGACGTAGTCGTTGCGGTACTCCTTGCCCTCGGTGTCGCTGTCCTGGATCTGGGCGCTGCGGAAGCAGGCGCGGGCGTTGTCGGGCTCGCCGTTCATCCAGTAGAGGATGCCGCGGTAGTAATAGGCCATGACGCGTTCGTAGGGCTCGCCGATGAAGGTCTTTTTCGACTCCTCGTTGAAAAGTCGGCGGGATTGGCGGGCCGACTTGTCGCCCCCGCCGATGCCGCCGAGGGTAAGGAGGGCGTTATCGAGCTGGCGTTGAGCTTCGGCGTAGTTGCCCTGGCGGAACGACGTGAGGGCGCCGCGGTATTCCCAGAGGACGCGGTCCTTGGCTGGAACGCCCGGAGGAGTCGAGCCGCTCACGGCCGCGGCGCTGCCGCCGCCGACCGGGGGAGAACTGGCGCAACCCGCGCCGATCAAGAGCAGCGCGGCGGCAATGGTACGCAGGCAGGACACGAGGGTCAGCGGTAAGCGGCGTCTTCCAGCCCCTGCTTCTTGATCTCGTGCTGGCCCTCGTAGACGATGTCGCTGGTGCGCGGGTCGATCAACTGGAAGCTGTAGAGCACATAGTCGCTCGTGCCCGCGCCGGTGCGGGTGGTGAGGCTGTCGAGCTTGCCGGTGAGGAAGAAATCGGCGCCCTTGAATTCCTGGACGTTGGGATCGCTGCTGGAGGTGACCTGGCCGGTCCGCTTGAGTTCGCGTTCCTGCTCAAGGGCGGTGAGGCGGTCGCGGGCCAGGAAGCGGACTTTGTTGCGGGCTTTCTCGTTCAACTGGCCGCGGATGCGGGTGAGGAAGATATCCTTGCTGATGGTAAAGCGGGTGTTGTTCTCGACGGGGAGGAGAACGACGCGGGGCGGCGTGGCGGCATTGGCGATCTCGGGAATGCCGAGCATCTCGCGGGCCATCTTGTCGGTAACGGTGACGATGTCCTGCGACTCGATGCCGGTGCCGGCGACGAAGCCGCGTTCGTCGGCCCTCATTTCGGTCACCGGAACACCGGATGGGTTGCGGACGCCGCTGGAGGCGCAGCCGGTGAAGACCACTGCCAGCGCCACCACCGCCGCGGCGCGAATTACCTGAAATCGCTTCATAGAAAAAGACTGATCGTTGCTTCGGCGAGGCTCCGGCCCCGCCGCGGCGGCGACTCGGCCACCGATCCACTCTTGTGCTGGATTGGACGGACTGTCCCCCGGAACATTCAGAGGGGCGTAGCCTAGCACGGTCCGGCCCGGGCGCAAACGGGCGGCGGGCGAGGGTGAGTGGGTGTGGCTCCGGCGAGCACCCCCCCCTCTTTTTTTGATGGGGAGGCGGGAGCGCGGCGGAGCGTTTTCTAACAGGGCTGGAGGCGGATAATTTTGGGGGCAGGAAGGGGCATTTCGGGCCTTTTCGGGGTTTTTTGAGGGCAGGAAAAGGGTGGTAGATGGCCACTGGAGGCGCAAAGCGAGGACTCTGGGATCGAGGCGGAGTCGACATTTTGGGGGCACCCCCCCCCCCCCTGTTTTTTGACGGTGAGGTTGGGTCCCGGGGTTGGGGATGCGGGCACCCCCCCCCCCTCTTTTTTCGAGTGAGATGGGGGAAATGTTGACTCGAGGAGGTGGTGATGGCGGCAGCGTGGCACCCCCCCGTATTCTTTGAGGGTCTTGGCAGCCGGCCACGGTACGGACTGGGGGGAGGGTTTTGCGGGTTGGGGCCGGGCTTGTTGGTGGCATCGGGGCAGGAGGGAGCGCAGGAAGTGGGAACTCCCTGAGGATGATTATAGCGGGGCCATCCGAGGACGGGTCGGAACAGGAGGCACGGTGGGCCGGGACTGCTGTTCGGAGACGATCCGGATGACCACGAATAATGCGCCGCAGTCATACATTACTGATAGTAGAGGTCCAGGCGAAAGTCAACGTTGATGTTGTGCATTTGTGCATTCGCATTGCGGGGGGAGGGCGTTTGGGGCAGGGCAGGGGGAAAGGGCAGACGGAGGTCCGTGGACGGGAAACGGCCAGCCGGATGCCGGCTTGGCTGTGCTCAGGGCCTAAAGAGACGGAAGTAGGCTTGAGGGGTGGGCTCGGAGAGGGGGAGAGGGAGCCGGAGCAGGCCGTTCGTTGCGAGCGGGGGTTCGTGGACCTCGCGCCATGAGGCACCGGGAGCGAGCGATTCGGCGCGATAAAGTTTGTAGCCGGGAAAACCCGCCGGCCAGAAGAGTTCGGGCTGGCCGGCGGAAAGGCGGACCTGGAGGGCGGGGTGGGTGATGTATATGTAGCGATTGGTGGAGATCGGGAGGTAGTCGTCGGACCCGGGCTGCTCGACGCGAATCATAACAGTGCCGGTGTTGGTGAAGGTTAACGTGCCGTCGATGATTGCAGCAGGGCCGGAGCGGACTGAGAGGGTGACGGGCAAGCCAGAACTGGCGGTGACGAGGTTTGTAATCGCGAAGGACTGCGCACGGATGACTTCCGGGATGCTGAACTGAAGGGACTGGGAATAGCCAAGGACTGTTTTGAGGATGAGGAGTCCGGCCGACTCATCGGCCACGTAGAGATAATCGCTGGCCGCATGAAGCCGGCGGGCAGCTCGGGAGGTATTGAAGGTACCCGCCGTGACCGGGCTCATCGGATTGCTGAGATCGACCACATGAACACCAGCCGACCCAGCCGCAACGAAGGCGTAGCGATCAAGCAAATCGAGATAATATCCCGCCCCCGGCAGGTTCGCAATATTGACGGAGAGAGGTGAGCTTGCCGATGCCATTTCGTAGCTGATGAATTTGCCAAGATTCGCGGCGAGCAGATAATTGCCGGAGACCTGAACGCTGAGAGCATTGCCGCGATTGTATGACTTGACCACTTGGGGAGACGCCGGATCACTGACATCGAAGACAATCACGCCACCGGTTCCGCACGCGGCGATGGCGCGGTTGCCATCAAGATGGGCCTCGTAAATAAAATGGCCGGAAGGCCACTTTCCAACTTCCACGGGCCGTGCAAGGTCTTTGAGGCTAATGAAGCGGAGACCTGAATTGCCTTGCGCCACGGCGGCCAGGTCACCGGAAACAGAAACCTGCTCGACGTTTCCGGCGGGGTCATAGGCTCCAACTGGCTTGGGAGCGGCAGGGTCAGAAATATCGAGGATCCGCAAGCCGGCTCCTTCATCGGCGACGAAGGCGTGCTGGCCAACGATCTGAACCATATTGGCAAGTCCGGGCGTGTTGAATTCGCCGAGCAAAACAGGCTTTTCTGGAGCACTGACATCCAGTATCTGCAACCCACCCGCGCCGGAGGTCACGTACGCTATTTTGCCGACGACCTGGACGCCGGTGGCCGATTGGGCGGTCCGGTATCCGCCGACGCGGGTGAAGGTGGCTTGCCGGATATTGAAGCTCCGTGACACTTGAGTTCCGAAGTACGTGTCGTCACCGGGCTGCTCGGCACGGAGATGGACGGTGCCTGGGTTGGTGACGACGAGCGTGCCGTTTGAAAACGTGGCCGGCCCGCTTTCGAGATGGACGGAAACGGGAAGGCCGCTACTGGCGGTGGCACCGATGGCGTAGGGAACGCCACGTTCAAGAATGGAGTTGGTAGTGCCGGTCCAGGCGATGGCTTGCTGCGCGCGGCTGACGTGAATGCTCCAGGCGGTGTCCACCGGCAGGAACACTCCATCGTCAGGCTGGGCGGCAATCAAGTGGATCGTGCCGAGCCCGGTGATCACGAGCCGATCTCCCTCGATGCGGGCTGGGCCGCTGGCCACGGTGAAGGTAACCGGAGCACCGTTGCCCGAAGTTGGTGGCAAGGGGAGGGAGGTGTTCGTAATCGCCAGAATTGAGGGAGGGTTGAAGCCAACTGGATTGGGAAAACCGAAACGAGGCTCGTAAATATGCAAGCCGGCTTCCGCGTGATCCACATACAACCGCTGGCCATCAACGTGGACGGTTCCCGTTGATTCTGAACGGAAATAGTAACCGCCCACTCGTGATGGGCTTTCAGGATTGCTGATGTCAATCACGTGTAGCGACGAATCTCCACGGTAGGCAACGGGATGATCCAGAACATACGCGTGATCGCCCATCACTTGCACATGGGTCGCCAGTCCAACGGTGTCAAGAACACCGACATGGAAGGGATGGGCGGGATCGCTCACGTCAATGATCTGTAAACCCTTATCCCGATCAGCGACGTAGACGCGATTGCCAACCACCGCGATATCATACGCCTCACCGGGCGTATCGAAAGCGCCAATAGGCCGCGGACTGGTGGGATTGCTCACATCGATGATTTGAAGACCAGAAATTCCATCCGCGACATATGCGTAGTTCCCCACGACACGAACCTTCAAGGAAAGACCGGGCGTATCGTAGGCGCCCACAACCGTTGGAGCAGCCGGAGTGCTGACGTCGACGACCTGCAATCCGATCTGTCCACTGGCCAAGAAGGCATGGCTACCTCTCACATCGACTCCGAGAATGGGGGTATTGGATACAAACTTTCCCATTTGCACTGGACTCGCCGGGTTGCGGACATCGAATATCCCTAAACCGGAACCATCTCGTCCCGAAAGCCCAACGGCAACGTACGCGCGCTGATCGTGGATACGCAGATCCCACGAATAGCCTACGGGCAGGGTTTTGCTCAATACTCTCGGGTAAGCGGGCTTGCTCACATCGAGCACATGCAAGTTCCCGCCGCCGCCGGCCAAGTAGGCGATGTTGCTGACGACTTGCAGTCCATGAATCACCCCTTTCTCGTAATACGCACCGACGGACAGCAAGGACGCCGGGCGCATGTTGAAACTGCGCCAGATGCGGCCGGGAGCGTAGCGCGGATCGCCCAGCTGTGCTGCGGATGCCCAAATGGTACCTGGGCCTGTGGCAAGGAGAGTTCCGTTGGTGATGACAGCCGGGCCGATTGGAACAGTGATGGTTACCGGCAGGCCGCTTGTTGCGAAGGCTCCGATCTCGTAGGGAGTGTTCAATGGGACGAGTTCGTTAGTCGTGCCGGTCCAGGTAATGGATTCAGGCAGTTGAAGGATTTCCACGGTCCATTCTTGGTTGACCGGCAAGAATACTCCGTCTTCGGGCTGACTTGCCTTTAGGCGCACGGTTCCACCTTGCAAGAGAATGAGTCGATCTGCCTCGATACGGCCAGGACCCTCCGACACGGAATAGTTCACTTTCGCTCCATTGGCGGAGGTCGGCGGCAGCGCGATAAACTGATTTGTGATGTCGATCTTGGCGGGCGGCGCAAAAGCGAGAGGATTGGGATAGCCGAGACGAAACTCGAACACGCTCAGGGTGCGGTTCCAATCGGTGACAAACACGCGATTACCCACAACTTGCACGGCGCCGGCAGAGGGGCCGCTGTAGATTTCGCCTACGTGCGCAGGGTATTCCGGATTACTTACGTCGATGACCTGCAACCCGGCACCCCAATGCGCTAGAAAGGCATAGCCGCCATCTACATCCACTCCCGCAGAATCGCCGTTGATGGAGTATTCAGCTACCCGGAAAGGCCGCGCCGGATTCTGAACATTAACTATCTGGAGTCCAGCGTCGTGAGTGGCGAGATAAGCGTATTGGGCATCCACATCGACATCGAAAAGGTAAAGGCCAGCACCATATCCACCGACTCGCACTGGTCGGGTTGGATCATTCACGTCGATTACATCCAATCCAGAACCGAAGGTGGCGACGAAGGCATGAGTGCCGCTGAGCGTTATCTGCCGCGCATTGGCAGAAATCTGAAGGGAACCGGCCAAGTAGGGGTGAGATGGATCGCTTACATTAATGATCTCCAAGCCACCATCACTGGTCGCAACGTACGCAAGATCGCGCGCGGCTTGGACGGCACGGGCCGCACCGCGAGTCCGGAATGAGCCCGCAAATGTTGGGCGAGCTGGCTGAGTTACATCGATGATCTGCAAGCCGGAATTGAAGACCGCTAGGTAGGCATAGCCTCCATCCACCGCGAGGCCAGAAGCACTACCGGGGGTGTCGTGACTGCCGACAAACTTCGGTTGGGTCAAATCGGTCAAGTCGAGAATTTGGAGACCTGCGTTGCCAACAGCGAAGTAAGCATTCTGCTCTGTCAGACCCACAGCCAAGTCGCTACCACTCAGGTAAATGGAGGCAAGCAACGTCAGGTTGGCGGGACGCAAATTGAAAGCGCGCGCGAGGCGTGCGGGAGCGTAAAGTTCATTACCTTTTTGTTCGGCTGCAATCCAAATGGTGCCTGGAGCAGAAGCTGCAATGTTGCCTTCCGTCAATGAAGCGGGGCCGGAGAGGACCCGGACTTCGACTGGAAGGCCGCTATCGGCGAGCGCGCCCAGCGGATGAGGTTGGTTGAGTGGGAGGATTTCGCCGGTGGTTCCGGTCCAGGCAATCGTCTGTGCGACTCCAGAAACCTGGATACTCCATTCCTTTTCCATCGGCAGGTAGACACCATTACCAAGAAGTGTCGCACGGAGGCGAACGGTGCCGGGACTGGTGAATTTGAGGCGCTCTCCTTCCAGTTGAGCTGGGCCACCGAGTAATGTATAGTGAACCGCACGACCGCTGTCGGTCACGGATGGCAAGGTGAGGGCGCGATTAGTGATTGAGGTTTCCGCCGGCGGAGCAAAGCTGAAAAGATCTAAATAACCGAACTGAACGCTGAAGATCCGCAATCCGCCCGGGCCGTCTGCCAGGTATACTTTGTCGCCTACGACCTTTGCTCCGGAAGCGTAGTTGCCAGTGCTGTATTCCCCGATCTGAATTGGCTGGATGGGATTGCTCACGTCAAATACGTGCAAACTCGGACTGCCTGCCACATAGGCGTGGCTGCCGACTACATGGAGACCCCAACCAGCGTTGGACCCACTTCCCCGCCCTGCCTGCACAGGCCTCGTCGGATCAATCAAGTCGATTACTTGAAATCCCTCGCTACCGCTGGCCATGTAAGCGAAGCGGCTCATCCCTGCCGAGTCGATGGCATAACCACGGGCATTGTTCCCGCCCACTTGGATCGGGTTGGCCGGGTTAGCAATGTTGATTATTCGCAATCCGGCGAACTCCTGAGCGACGTTGGCAAATTCCCCCCGCACGCGAACATGCCGGGCTGCACCATCGATTTTGCAACTGCCTAGCAACTTTGGGGTGGTGGGATCGCTCACGTCGATCACTTGAAGCCCTTCGCCATAATCCGCAACGAAAGCTAGATTCCCCACAATTTGTACATGGAACGCGGCTCCCGGGGTATCGTACCCGCCCACCCGCCTTAGATGGATTGGGTCGCTGGAATCGAGTATTTGTATTCCAGCAGTCCCGTCAGCTATGTAGGCATAATTGCCAACCACCTGAACACTCAACGCCACTCCCACTGTGTCGAATCCGCCGACCTGCGCTGGAGCAGTTGGATCACTGATGTCGATGACTTGCAGCCCAGCATTGTCATCCGCGACATATGCGTATCGTCCGGCTATATCGACGGCCAACGCGGAACCGCTCGTATCAGAGGTGCCCAACGAGGTCATGGTGGCTGGGCGCATGTTGAAGGTTCGAGCAACTTTCGCAGCCGCGTAACTGACATTGCCGGGTTGTTGGGCGGTGAGCCAGATGGTGCCGGGGTTGGTGGCGGTGAGGGTGCCGTTTTGAAGGAGCGCGGGGCCGGTGAGGAGGCTGAGGCTGACGGGGAGGCCGCTGCTGGCGGTGGCACCGATGGGATAGGGGGTATGGAGGGCGAGGATTTCGTTGGTGGCGCCGGTCCAGGTGATGGCTTGAGGAGTGGTGCCTTGGGCGGGGCTGCGGGAAACCAGCAGGAATCCCGCGCACAGAAATGGCAGCAAGTATGTCGCGAGGCGGCGAAGGATGTGGGGGGAGATCATGAAATTGCTACGGTGCAGCCGGGCGTTCAGTTTGTGTGGCTATGATGGCAGGTAGGCTTGGAGATGGCAAGCTTCGGTTGCGGGTTGTGGGGGTGAATTCGTGGTGATGCATCCGTGCATTCGAGTCAGGCTGGATCGAGGCAAAGCGCGATGGGATCGCCTTTGCAATCGGGGTGGGGCGGGGTAGAGTGGGGGTTTTGGGTTTATGAATCCTCGGATAGAGATTTACGACACCACCTTGCGCGATGGGAGCCAGGGTGAAGGGGTGAATTTTTCGGTGGCGGACAAGCTGCGGATTGCGGAGCGGCTGGATGTGTTCGGGGTGGATTTTATTGAGGGGGGTTGGCCGGGGTCGAATCCGCGGGATATCGAGTTTTTTCAGCAGGTGCGGCGGCGGGCGTTCAAGACGGCGAAGCTGGCGGCGTTTGGGTCGACACGGCGGAAGGGGATCGCGGTGGAGGGGGATGAGCAGGTGCGGCTGTTGCTGGCGGCGGAGACGCCGGCGGTGACGATCTACGGGAAGACGTGGATGCTGCATGTGAAGGAGGTGCTGACGACGACGCCGGAGGAGAACCTGGCGATGATCGCGGATACGGTGCGGTTTTTGCGGTCGTACGGGCGGCAGGTGGTTTACGACGCGGAGCATGCGTTCGACGGATTCAAGGATGATCCGGCGTATGCGCTGGCGACGTGGGAGGCGGCGGAGGAGGCGGGGGCGGACATCGTGGTGCTATGCGATACGAATGGGGGGACATTGCCGAGCGAGGTGGCGCGGATTGTGGGGGAGGCGCGGGGGAAGTTGCGGGGGCGGGTGGGGATTCACACGCATGACGCCGCGGGGGTGGGGGTGGCGAATGCGCTGGCGGCGATCGAGGCCGGGGCGGTGCAGGTGCAGGGGACGGTGAATGGTTACGGGGAGCGAACGGGGAATTGTAATTTGACGAGTGTGATCCCGAACCTGGCGCTGAAGATGAACCGGCCGTGCGTGCCGGAGGGTGCGCTGGGGCATTTGAAGGAGTTGTCGGAGTTCGTGGATGAGATCGCGAATTTGCGCCATAATCCGCGGCAGCCATGGGTGGGGGCGGCGGCCTTCGCGCACAAGGGGGGGACGCATGTGAACGCGGTGCAGAAGGTGATCCACAGTTACGAGCATGTGGACCCGGCGCTGGTGGGGAATAGCCGGCGGATTTTGATCAGCGATCTGGCGGGGCGGAGCAATATCGTGATGAAGGCGCGGGAATTGGGCTTCGACGTCTCGAACGACACGCCGGAGTTGAAGGCGATCCTGGCGCGCGTGAAGGAGCTGGAGCATCAGGGGTACGAATTCGAGGCGGCGGAGGGGTCGCTGGCGTTGTTGATCCGGAAATTGCTGCGGCATGAGCAACCGCCGTTCAAGGTGGATGCGTATCACGTCTCGATGCGAAAGGACGGGGCGGTTTCGGCGTGCGAGGCGACGGTGAAGGTGCGCGTGGGCGAGAAACGGGCGCATACCGTGGCCGATGGCGACGGGCCGGTGAACGCGCTCGATGCGGCCTTGCGGGCGGCGCTGGTGAAATTCTTCCCGGCGCTCGAGAAGGTGCAACTTACCGATTACAAAGTGCGGATCATCGACGGGGCGAGCGGGACGGCATCGAAGACGCGGGTGCTGCTGCAATCCACCGACGGGAAAGAAGAATGGAGCACCGTAGGCGTGAGCGAAAACATCGTCGAGGCCAGCTTGCAGGCGCTCGTCGACAGCCTGGAATATATTTTGGTTAAAGCACCTTGACACATATACAGCGTGATGTATAGTCAAGACATGAAAATTACAAAATACCCAGAGACACACTACGAGCCCATGATCCTGCGCGATGTCGCGCCGTCCGGGCCGCCTGCAGTGGGGGGCAGCGAAACGATGGTTCGCATGCAAATCTACCTCACGCGGGCCGAACATGAGTACCTCCAGACCGAATCGGCGCGCCGGCAAGAGCCGATGGCCGCCGTGATCCGATCCCTGATCGACGACCGGATGGCCCTGCCCGAAGACGCCTGGACGAACAACCCATTGCTCGAACCCGCTCCGCACGATCCGAATTGGGTGGGCCATGAAGACGCCTCGGTCAACCATGACCATTACGTCTATGGCGCGCCCAAACGCGTGCGGAAGCGAACGAGCACGGCGACGCGAGCCACCGCCGCTTCATGAACGTCGTGTTCGCCGACGCGGCTTTCTGGATCGCCCTCCGGGAAGCGCGCGACAAATACAATAAAGCCGCCGTCGCGCTGGCCAGGGAACTCCTGAACCAGCGGACCCATCTTGTCATTACGCCGCTGGTGTTCGCCGAAGTGCAGGCCTACTTCAGCCGCAGCCGGGAATTGCGCGAGCGAGTGATTCGCGAATGCTGGGAAAACCCCGTGGTGCGCATCGAGCAGCCGACGTTCGAAGACCAGACGAACGCGATCAAGATTCTGCGCGCGCAGACGGACAAGTCCTATTCGTTTTGCGATGCCGTTTCGTTTGCACTCATGCTGAGGATGCAAATCGACCGCGTCGTGACTTTCGACGACCATTTTCACCAGTTCGGGCGGTTCCACGTCCTGAACGAGCGATCGATGTAGAAGATTTCAGAGCATGACGGAAATTCCCAAAACGTACGATCCAGCCGCGGTGGAGTCGAAGTGGTACTCCTTCTGGGAGGCGCAGAACTGTTTCCTGGCGGACGCCGGTTCCGCGAAGCCGCCGTTCAGCATTGTCATTCCGCCACCGAACGTGACGGGCATTCTGCACCTGGGGCATGTGCTGAATAATACCATCCAGGATATTCTGGCGCGGAAGGCGCGCATGGATGGGAAGGCCGTGCTGTGGCTGCCAGGGACGGATCACGCCGGGATCGCGACGCAGACCGTGGTGGAGCGGCAGTTGAAGAAGGAAGAGAAGATTTCGCGCCGCGACCTGGGGCGGGAGAAATTCGTCGAGAAGGTGTGGCAGTGGAAAGAGAAGCACGGGAACATCATCATCGAGCAATTGAAGAAGCTCGGATGTTCGTGCGACTGGAGCCGGGCGCGCTTCACGATGGACGCCGACTATTCGCGCACCGTGGCGGAGACGTTTGTCGATCTTTACCAGAAGGGCCTCATCTACAAGGGCAAGCGGATGGTGAACTGGTGCCCGGTTAGCCTGACAGCGCTCTCGGACGAAGAAGTCACGATGAAGGAGCAGAACGGCCTTCTCTACTACTTCAAGGTCCAGGTGGTCGAAGAACCAGAAACATTTCTGACGATTGCGACGACGCGGCCGGAAACCATCCCGGGCGATACCGCAGTCGCGGTGAATCCGAAGGACGAGCGGTATGCGCGCTTGATCGGGAAACATGTGTATCGGCCATTGCCGGCGGAGTATCCTGCCGAGCAGAAACGCATCCCGATCATTGGCGACGCGGCGGTGGATTTCGAGTTTGGCACGGGCGTGCTCAAGGTCACGCCGGCGCATGACAAGACGGACTTCGAGATCGGCGAACGGCACAAGTTGCCGCAGATCGATGTGTTGAATCCCGACGCCACGATGAACGATCTGGCGGGATCGGATCTGCGCGGGCTGGATCGCTTCAAGGCGCGCAAGGTCGCGGCGGAGCAATTGAAGGAGCTGGGGCTGCTGATTAAGGAAGAGCCATACCAGAACAATGTCGGTTTCAGCGAACGGGCGGATGTGCCGATCGAGCCCCGGCTTTCGGAGCAGTGGTTTCTCAAATACCCGAGCGTCGGGAAAGCAAGAGCCTGTGTGCTTCAGCCCAACGAGCCGGACCCGAGTCTCGATCAGGCGGTCGAGATTATTCCGATTGTTCAGGATCAGATCGTGGCCGGTTCCATTCACGAATTGCGCGACCGGGCGTTTGAATTTGCCCGAAGCCATCACATCCTTAACGGTACGTTCGTCAACCACAGTTCAGGCAAGAGCATTCGCATCCGCCGCAAAAGCCTTTCGCACGCGTTCTCCAATCGCGGCGATGCCAACATCAAGATCATCCAGATCCTGCCGGAACTGATCCGCTCCGCCCTCTGGCTTTCCAGCCAGCCGGATCGTTCCGGAAAGCCTGAAATCAAGGCCGTCCATCGTTTTGCGGGGGCTGCCCAAGCCGGAAATGACTTGTTGGCCGTCGCGATCGTCGTGAAGGAACTTCGGGACGGAACCTTTCTTTACGACCACAAGGCAAAAAAAATCGCGTCCGGCGGTAAATCTCTGGTGGCGCATCCGCGAGGGAAGTTGGCCAGCCAGCCAGCACCGAACGCTACGGTTATACTCCGCGACCTTTTCCCGGATGTCAAGTTTCCGCCACGAACACGTTTTTATCCGGACCGCTGGGCGAAGGTGTACGACTATTGGATGGAGAACATCCGGGACTGGTGCATCAGCCGCCAATTATGGTGGGGGCACCGCATTCCGGTGTGGTATCGCGGCGAAGAGGTCAAATGTCAGGTGGAATCCCCAGGGCCGGACTGGACACAGGATCCAGACGTGCTCGACACCTGGTTCTCGTCATGGCTTTGGCCGTTTGCCACGATGGACGTGGCGACGCGCGCCAAGTTTTATCCCACGAGCGCTCTCGTGAGCGGGCCGGACATTCTCTTTTTCTGGATCGCGCGCATGGTCATGGCCGGATTTGAATACACAGGCGAGACACCTTTCTCGCATGTGTATCTGACCGGGATCGTGCGTGACAAGATTGGGCGAAAGATGTCGAAATCCCTCGGCAATTCACCCGATCCGCTCGACCTTATTTCGAAATACAGCGCGGATGCCTTGCGCTTCGGCATCATGCGCTCCGCGCCGCTTGGGCAGGACTTGCTGTTCGACGAGCAGCATGTGGAGCTCGGCCGCAATTTTTGCACGAAGCTCTGGAATGCCTGCCGATACCGCCAGATGCAGGCGGGCGAAGTGCAGGGCGAGATCGATCCCGCGCGGTTGACGACCGACGACAAGTGGATTCTGCTCCGGCTGGATCAGGCGATACGTGAAGTGTCCGAGGCGTTGAGGGACTACAAGTTCAACGAGGCGACCTCCGCCATTTATCGCTTCTTCTGGAACGAGTATTGCGACTGGTATCTCGAAGCGAGCAAGGCCGTGTTCTTCGGGACGGATGAGGCGCAAAAGGCCACCACGCTAGCCGTGATCGACTTCGTGCTCAGCCACACCCTGCGGCTGATGCATCCGTTTCTGCCGTTCGTGACCGAAGAACTCTGGCATGGGCTCGGCTACCACCAAGATATGCCGGCGGATCAAGGAGGTATGTCGATCATGTTCGCGCCGTGGCCGAAGCCGCTCGAAAGCGACATCAAGCTAGCGTATGGCCTCGACGAGACAGCGGAGCGGCTGGCAAACGCTCGTTACGAATTGGTCTCACAAGCGCGCAATCTGCGGCGGGAGTTCAATGTCTCCGCCGGCAAGAAACTGCGCTTCATCTTCTGCCCCGCCGGTACGGTCGATCCGCACGATGCTGCGGTGCTGAAAATCCTGCTGAATGCGGAGACGGTCGAGCTCGCCAGCTCGACTGCGAGTGTCCGCAAAGGCACGCCGTCCGTGCGTTCCGAGCTTGGAGAGCTATTCCTGCCGCTCGAAGGCGTGATCGATGTCGAAGCGGAGAAAGCCCGCCTGGCCAAGGAAATCGCCAAGGTCGACGCCGAAATCGTGAAGGTGCAGGAAAAACTCAACAATCCCGCCTTCGCGCAAAAAGTCCCCGCCAGCGTTCTGCAAGACCACCAGCAGCGCCTGGTGGATTGGCAGGGCAAACGCGAGCAAATCGTCAAGTCGGTCGCAGTGCTGGGACTCGATGCGTAGTCACCGGGAATGGCAGGCGCGCTCCGGCCAGGCGAATATCGAGAGACCGGGAACGCGCTTGAATTCACGGGCGTTGGCCGTCACGAGAGTTGCCCCCAGGCTTCCGGCCTGGGCCGCGATCAGGAGGTCCAGCGGTCCGATCGACTTTCCTTTCGCCTCCAGTGCCGCCCGAATCTCCGCGTAATGCAGTGCCGCCTCGATGGTGAATTCGCAAAGCTGGAACAGGCCGAGAAAGCTCTCCAGCCGCCGCGCGTGATGAGGATGGGATCTCTCGTTTTTCTTTACCCCCGTCCAGAGTTCCGCCGCGACGATCACCGGGATTCCGGTGAGCGCGGGGTCCGGCAGCTTCTCAAGCCCCGCCCGGTTGCGCAGCACGGGAATGCAAACGCTGGAATCCAGCAGGAATGACGGGGTCGCGGCCATCCGGCTCACCATTTGAGGATGGGCCGCTCATGCGCCGAAGGGCGCGGCGGCGGATCCGGAAAATCCCCTCCTTCCGGGAATTGATCGGCCAGGTACTTTCCGATTTCCGCAAACGAACGAAACCGGGGCGTTGGCACGGGTTTCAAGACCACTTCGTCCCCGCGCCTGGCAATCAGCACTTCAGCGCCTTCAAACCGGAAAGCCTTGGGCAGCCGGACCGCCTGGCTGCCGCCATGCCGGAATAGTTTTGCACGCGTCATAGACACATGCTGTATCTACTTTTGTCCGATGTCAATGCGGACTGATCGCCCAGCCGGCTATGCAGCCCGGGCTTCGAATCGTGGCGGGGCCATCGCCAAGGTGCGAGAGGCCATTGCCGGTTGTCTGGAAGTGCGCGCCGCCGAGGGGGCTGCGAACTCAATCAACCGGGCAGGCTTCCGAATTCTGCTCCGCGCCGTGCTTACCAGCGCCCAACGAGTTTGCCGGACAAGGAAACCGTGTTGACGCTACCGCTGAAATCGCTGACGTAGGTTGGCTGCAATTTGCCCAAATCGAAGATGACCTCTTTCTCCGTCACCTCGACGGTTCCGCCGAATGAGCACGTTCGGAAGTACTGCCGCGTCGTTCCTCCTTGGGTCCAATTGTATCGCCCACGGGTCCAAGAGCCGTTCCAACAACTTCCTGATTGAGAGTTTTTGCTGCTACCGCGGGGAGGCGATCAACCAAAAAGTGTAAGATTGCGGCTCCCATGACCACGGACCTGGATTGCCCGAAATGGAGCGCCCGAAGTTGATCGAATAGCTGGAAGAAAACTTAAGCCATCGACCGTGATTCTGGCCGACGCAATAGTCTCCATCTGGCTCATACTGATTCAAGTCATGCGCCATCTCGGGTGGAAACCCCTTGGATTCGAAATCGACATGCTTCAGGCAAAATGCACTTTCGTTGAAATAGATGGTACCCCACGGGCATAAGGACACTCGCGAAAGATCAGGCGGCTGCCAGGATCCTTTACCGCCTAGGAAACCGCTGCCATTGGGGTCAAAATCCTTACTGACAGTATAAGTGAGCGGAATGGGAACGCCGAAAGGGAATTCGATCGCGCGATCTCCCGTGATCAGTTCCTCGTTAAGCCGGATTTCCACCCATTCCTTATTCCAACCCCACCGCTCCGGCTGGATGGTACCTTCGAATTGCGCCGGCACAACTTTGACCAGCACGTTGGTGGATTTCTCAGACACAGGTTCCATAATCGTGATGATGGACTCGCCCAACTCCACGCCCGTGACGATACCTTCGCTGGAGACAACTACAATCGAGCCAGCGGAGCTTGTCCACTCGTATTGAATCGCTGGAACCGGAATGATCACTCCAAAGATATCCTTTGCCTTGACAGTCAAGGGTTTGGCCCGACCCTTCGTCACGTAAACCGGGTTGGGAGCGGTCTCCAAGTGATCGATCCCAGTCACCTGCACTTCTACACTGGCGGCAATCCCGCTCTCCAACTCGACAACTGTGATGCGTGCTTTTCCAACGCTTTCACCCGTAATCCAGCGATCCTGCGAGACCTTCGATACGGATGGATCCGAGCTGGACCAATGATACATGGACGGAGAAACCTCAATCTCCTCATTTTCGTCATCGAACGCCCGCACCGTCAGCCGAGTAGTCTCCCCTTTGCGAAGAAACGGCGAGCTTGGTTGTATTTCCAATTTATCAACTCGCACCACGTTGAGTGTAGCCGTTAGGGTTCGACCGAAAGCTCTAGCTATAAAAGGAACTTGGATTCGCGACTTGCCCGCCGGCACTCGAGGAGCAGTAAATGTCAGTGCGGAGCTTGCATAATGTTCTTTAATTCCGTCGTCATAGTGTCGAAGCACATAGCTTCCCAAAAACCCGATTAACCTGGGGCCATACAAGCCGGCGTGCGTAGTCTCAATCAGCGTATCGTTAGCGGGTGTGCTGTTCTCAATAACAATGCGCACTTGATTCTGCGCAAGTACTTTGTTCTTTTCCAAATTCAGCGAAAACACTTCGCCGAGATTCTGGCAATTTCTATATTTGTGGTTAAACCAACAACTTAAACCTGGCGTATTTGGAAAAAGCCAGTGACCGTTACCCTCCCTAATGCACCAACCCCGATTAACCAATTTAAAACAGGTACTTCCTATATATGCAGCAAGCTTTCTGGGATCATTTTCGGGCCATTTTTGCCACGCAGCGGGATTGTTGAGTGTAAGAAATCCATCGTAGTCACGGCAGCACGGATTGGAATTCCAACCATCCCCGCAAATAGCATCGCCACTGGCTTGCTGCGCCAAGATGGAATGACTCTTCCAGTTCGGGCTAGAGAAATCCATATACTTCGGATCAATAGTAAATGGGACTGTGATTTTGACTGGCAGCTCACCTTTTACCGATAGCCGTCCTGGATCGAAAACTGAATCTGGTTGGGCGGAATACTCCAGGTTATTGGCCCAAACGTACCCTGATTCAATCTCCGAGAAATCGTCGAGTTCAAAGAATCCATTCACGTCTGTCATGACTTTTTGATCACCCACGCTTATCCAATAGCCAGCCAATGGCTGCTCCGAGAACTCCAGGGTGTGTTCGAGCGGATTTCCAGTGATCCCGGAAGACTGCAACTCTACTCAAGTTTCCGGTGTCAATTGACCATAGAGTTCGGGAGGGAGTTTGTACACTCCAGCCGAAACCAACTGGCCGACCCTTTTTTGAGGGGCAAGCACCCTTGTGCTTCGATACCGGCGACTGACATTAGTCGCCGTTTGATCCGCGTATGAATATGTCGATTGAGGAACTGTTATGTTGCGCAAAAACCTCCAATCGAGATTTCCTGGAGTATCATCCTGAACTTCAATTCGAAAAGTGGCCCCAGCTTGACCGTAATATGTCCATCCCGGTATTCGATTTGGATTGAGAATGGCCTGTCCAAGAATCCGGTAATATGTCTCTGGAAAGTTTGTGAGCGGCAAGGCTATATAGAGATACTCGTTAGTGTACATGGAGATTTGTGCAATTGAACTCCATTGGTTAGTCGTTCCGAGGTGATCGGTTTTTTGAAGCTCTAAGAGGGTCCCTTCTACAGCGATTATTGATAAGGCGAGGAAGTTTTCTGGCTTGAATTCCTGTGGAATAAGAGTGGCCGAATCGTAAAACTCGAATGCGTCAGGGGATTGCACTGTTTGGCCGTCAATATTTTGAGTTTTTACGAACGCAAAGCCAGGCAGCGCCTTCGGTGTTACGGCTATCAGATTGGAGCTGTTGATGAAGCGCGTGGAAGAGGCCGCGATCAGTCCAAATTGGACTATTGTATCGGTCTGGAACCCAGTGCCAGTTATCGAGACTTGCGTCCCTCCCGAGGTGGGGCCGAACAGCGGTTCGATCCGCAAAATGGCTGGCGACCCGAAGCGTGGCACCGGGCATTTTCCCGCGCTGCCGGCCTCGAAGAGCGCGGCGACTTCATCGGGGCGGAGGGCGCGTTCGTAGAGGGAGACTTCGTCGATGGTGGCGGGGGTGTTGTAGCCCAGGTTGGGGTGGCCGCCGATCGCGAGAGGGCTGCCAAAGTCCGTCATTGTTCCAGAGGCGGGCTGTTCCGAGACGGCTACGCCATTGATGTAGAGCTGAACGGACGAACCGTCGTAGACGCCGACGAGATGGTACCAGTTTCCAGGAGTCCAGAAATGGGCGGGGGTGCCCGCGCCGAAGCTGCCCGCGCTGGTGGTGATGGTAAAGCCGAAGGCGGCCCCGTCCGCGGCCGAGTAGCGGTCGCCCGTCATCGCCAGGATGTATTGATAGTAGGGTGGCGAGTGGGAAATGAACGGTTTGACCACGATGGCATCGGCTCCGTGGCCGACATAAGAGGTGGGCTTGACCCAGGCTTCTACAGAGATCTGGTTGGTAGGATTGAGGCCGGGGGCATTGGGAATGGTGATGAAAGCACCTGTCTCCTCGGGCAAGGAGATTCCCTGGCCGACGAGCGCCGGGGAGTACGCTCCACCCGCCAGCGTTCCGTGATGGCCGCGAATGGAATCGAGCGAGTCCCCTTCCAGCCGCCACCAAGAGACCAGGCCGGGCGGCGCAGGAGCGCATGAGGGAGGCGAGGTTTCCGCCCGGTGCTGGAGCGTGTAAGCAGGGCCCGGCTGCAACAGATCGGAGAGCGGTTGCGTGAGGGATTGGGTGATGCCGCAGCCGCCGATGAAACCAATCTGCTGTCCTTCCGGGGCGTCGGCCGTACCCCAAGCGCTCCCTTTGAGCACGCCCGCCTGCTCTGTGGTCGTCCAGCCTGTGGCTCCGTTCGCCCAACTCTCCGCCACCTCGGTCGCGGGTTGCTCGAAGCTTGGATTGAAAATCGGAATCGGGGCGGACGCCAACTCGCTCCCGAGCCACACCGCCATCGCACAAGCCAGCGTTCGCGACCAGTGGCCGGATGGGAGTTTCCATGGGCGGTGCCGGGGTTCGGGCCGGATTCTAAATATAGGCATGGCGATGTTGGGGCGATTCGCTCCGGCTTGTCTTTTTTCAAGAGCTATTGCTCCTCTAATGAAATCGGATTGAAAGGAAGGATCGCCGTGATGGCAAGCGATTTTCCAAGCGATTCATGCGGGCGAATTGAATCAAAATATTTGTTACCCGGGCGGGTGGCTGGAGGGAGAGGAA
>CAYZKY010000090.1:3128-26831 GCA_964478815.1 uncultured Verrucomicrobiota bacterium | reverse complement strand
TTCCCACCCCGGTCCGTCACCCATTCCATCAAAATAGCCGAACCCGCGCATAGCGCATCGTCTCCGGCCGATCCAAGCGGGGGCCGAGCAACTCGACAAACCGAGAGGGGGGCGACCCCGCACGAACCGTCGCCGTGAACACGCTGGGCAAGGGCAGCCGCAGGTCGACCCGCACCGCCGCCCCCGGCCAGCCTCCCGAAACTTCCCGCAAACGATTTTCCGATACGGCCCGTCCGGTCGGATCCACGCCGGACGCAAAGTATAACGCGAACAACCTGCCCTCCGGCGTCACTTGAAAGCGGGCACCAGAACCAGCCGCGCCCGGCTTGTCCTCAGCGGTTTCTTCCAGGACTTCCCGGTGAATTATTTTGCCCTGCCGGAGCACCCCGTGGTGCAAAGTGTGACTCTGTTTCTCCCAAGGGTAGAATTTCTCGCGAAGACGTTCATCGATGGCTCGTTCTGTCCACATCAAATGGACGTCGCCATTGGGAGCGGCGTAGAGATCGCAGGGCGCTACTGAGCCGCAGGTCTTGTCGCGGCTGGCGATTTCGATCCAGGGAGCGAATTGGCTTGTCCGGATGTCGGGCGTCCAGGTGTAAAAGAGGCGGCGAAAGTCATAGTCCCAGTGTTGGCCGGTGAGTTGGTGCTTGAAGTCGCGCCAGCCGGTGTAGGGTTCCTGAATGTCGCTGACGCCGAAGAAGTGAACGGCGCGATTGTGGATGGCGACGTTGGGGTAGCAGATTCGGATGGGCTGGGGCCGGTCGTACTCGGCACCCCACGGCCATTTCAGTTTCCCGCGGGCGCTCCAATGGCCGGATGGGTTCCGGTAGGTCCATTCGGCGTGGGTGTAGTCGACGTTTTGAAAGAGGATGAGTTCGCCGGTTGCATGATCGGCGGCGAAACTGCGATAGGAATGTTCGGTGAAACGAGGCTGCCCATCCCAGCGAGGCGCGAGAGATTCAGGTTTCCACCCGGTTCCCGCGGTCAAGGGAAAGGCCATGACATCAGGTGCGGTGGGGCCGCCATTGGGTTCCGGAGGCTGCCCGAGCGTGGGGTTGACCGATATGAGCACTCGCCCATCTGGGGAAGCTGCGATCGGTGAAGGTTCGCGGGTGCGGCGGTCGTCGGTGTAGACGCGTTGCCAGCCCCCGCTCGTTCGTTCGAAGAGAACCCAGCGGCAGTTATTGAGGGGTTTGGCGCCGGGAATGGTCTCGAGACCGGTGGCGAAAAGGCGTTCGCCGACGCGGACGAGGCTGGTGGAGCCGGAACACCACATCGGGCCGGAGCCGTTGTTCGCATTGGTGTAGGTGTAGACGTCTTCCTCGATTTCGACGACGGGGGCAAGCGAGCTGGCGTGCGCTGGCAAAACCAGGCAGGCAGCGAAGCAGAGCAGCACCTTTCGCAGAGGAGTCACCATCAGTTTGCAGCGCATAGTCGGGCGGATCGATCTTTGGCCGCATCATGCGCCGATGAACCTGAACTGCAAGCCAGAGAGGACTGAAGAGGACGGGACGATTCTCGCGGGAGCAAGGCTGGTTTGTATTTCGCGCGGCCAATGGATTATTCTGAAGGCGCGAGCGGGACGATGGAGGTGGGCCGTTTTGCGGAGCGAACGAGCTTGATGCCGGCTTGAAACAGGACCGATTATGAAAATGCGCAGAGATCGATTCGAACCGAGGGCTTTCCATGTTCCGCTGGATCGAAGGCGTTTTTTCAAGAGCATGGCCATGGCTTCGGCGGGCTTCGCTCTGCCGGGTTACCTGGCGGAAGCCCTCACCGTTTCTCCGACGGTGACACAGGGGCCGTTCTATCCTTTGGCTTCGAACATTCCGCTCGATAAGGACAATGATCTGGTGCAGGTGAACGACCGCCTGACGAATGCGGCGGGGATCGTTACGTATGTCCGCGGACGGGTGTTGGATGCGAGTGGAAGTCCGATCCGGGGAGCCTTGGTGGAGCTGTGGCAGGCGGATCATGAGGGAGACTATTTGTATGCGAATGGGGCGGCACGCAATCCGGGGTGCGATGCGAATTTCGCAGGTTTTGGGCAGTTTTTGACCGGTTCGACCGGGGAGTTCCTGTTTCGAACGATCAAGGCGGGCTTGTACGTGGGGCGAGCCCGGCACTTGCATTGGGGGGTGACGATCCCTGGGCAACTGAGGCGGATCACCACGCAGACGGGGTGGAACGAAGTGGCGCGCGACTTGAACGGGAATCTGTGGGCCACGCAGAATGCGAACGACAATGTGTTCGGCACGGTGGCCAATGCCGAGCAGCGAGCCGCCATGCTGCCGACTTTTACCGAACTGCCGGGGACGACCACCGGCGAGCAGCAGGCGGCGTGGGACTATGTGGTGGGACAGACGCCGTCCGAGCCGACGTATCCGGGCGGAGGGAGCCTGGTCGCGGAAGGGAAGGATGCGGGGAATGGACGCTATCGGATCACCGTGCCGGCGTATGTGGGATACAGCTACGAGGTCTACGGCAATCCGACGGTGGGGGCGCTGGGCTCGGGCGCGTTGCCCTTCTCGCTGACGGAGGCCGGAGCGATTGATCGGCACATTTATGCCGCAACCGCGGAAGGGAGCCTGGACTTGTATGTGGCGAAGAAAGCCGAACGGGGCTTTTACTTCGTCTCGTTCCGGGTGCCGGGGGCTAACACCGGAACGCCTTGAGCGGGCGGATGCGGATTCTTCCGCGAACGCCTACGGGGTGCGCGGGAGCGGCGGCCGGGCGTCGGGATGAGGCTCGGTGAAGTTGGCGGCGTCGACTCCGGCGGGGGGCTGCGAGTGGGCGAAGCGGTCGTTATCGCCGAGCGAGTGTTTGAGGCGGGCGAGTTCCTGCTTCAGTTCGGCAACGACGGTGGCGTAGGCGGGGTCGGCGTAGACATTGCGCAGCTCATCGGGATCTTTCTGGAGATCGTAGCATTCCCACTGATTTTTGGTCCAGAAGTGGATCAGCTTGTGGGTTTCGGTGCGGACTCCGAAGTGGGCGCGGGTGTTGTGGTGCCCGGGGTCGTGGTAATAGCGATAGTAGAAGCTGCGGCGCCAGTCGGCGGGTTTCTGGCCTTTTAGGAGCGGGACCAGGCTGCGGCCCTGGATATCGGAGGCGGGGGCGAGGCCGGCTAATTCGAGCAGGGTGGGGGCGAAATCGATATTCATCGCCAGGGCAGTCTGTTCGGAGCCGGACTTGACGAGCGGCGGGTAGCGGACCAGGAGGGGCGTGCGCAGGCATTCTTCGTACATGAACCGCTTGTCGTACCAGCCGTGGTCGCCGAGGAAAAAGCCCTGGTCGCTGGTGTAGACGACGACGGTGTTCTCGCGGAGTCCGTGTTGATCGAGCCAGTCGAGGACGCGGCCGATGTTCTCATCCACGGAGGCGATGCACCGGAGGTAGTCCTTGATGTAGCGCTGGTATTTCCATTTGAAGAGATCCTCCCCGCGGAGGGTGCGGGGCTGGCCGTCGATTTCGAGGGTGACTTCCATGGGCGCTTCGCCCAGCCAGCGGTTCCGCTCCGGGCCGGTGAGGTGCGCGGGCGGGGTGAGCTTGAGATCGCGGCGGGTGAGATCGCGGGCGACGGTCATGGAGGCTTCGCGGGCGGCATCGGTGCGAGTGGCGTAGTCGTCGCGCAGCGTCGGCGGTTCCGCGACATCCCGATCTTCATAGAGGGCGGCGTGCTTGGGGTGAGGAGACCATTCGCGATGCGGGGCCTTGTGCTGAAGCGCGAGGAAGAAGGGACGGTCTTTCTGGCGGGACTCAAGGAAGGCGAGGGCCTTGTCGGTGACAAGGTCGGTGGCGTACCCCTGGTTCGTTTCCCGGCCGGCGGCGGTCAGGAAGACGGGGTTGTGATAGAAGCCCTGGCCGGGGAAGACGCTGTAGAAATCGAAGCCGGTCGGCCGGCTGCCGAGATGCCACTTGCCGACGACGGCGGTCTGGTAGCCGGCGGCCTGGAGATACTTGGCCAGGTGGGGTTGGGAGCCGTCGAACGCGTTGAAGACGGGAACCCCGTTGCGGTGGCTGTACTTGCCGGTCAGGATGGCGGCGCGGCTGGGGGTGCAGATGGAGTTTTCGACGAAACAGTTCCGGAACAACATGCCCTCGCGGGCGAGGCGGTCGAGCTGGGGCGTGGCGTTGATCCGGCTGCCGTAGGCACTGATGGCGTGGGAGGCATGGTCGTCCGTCATGATGAACAGGATGTTCGGGCGGGCCGGAGCGGCCGTGGCGGAAGCGAGGAAGGCGAGCAGCAGCAGCGGCAAGGCCCGGATAAGGGCAAGGGGATTGAGTCTGTATATAAGCCGGACTAATGATAAGTCCAGTGGGACGGACCCAGCGATTCGCGACCCGAGTTCAGCGCCCAATTCGGAGAGCCCTTTGGATGGCGATGCGCTGGGCCGGAGGGGGAGGGGAGCGGCGCTGGAGAGGGCGGCACGGGGGGCGCTTTTCGCGGCGACAGGCGAATTCCTGGAATTTTTTTCGCGTTTCAAGGGGCGAACTTTCGTAAGTCGTTGATAGAGCGAGGTTGATTTTTTAGATTGGTTGAAACGTTTCAAGGTTTCTACATTTATTTCAAGGCGTTTCAAGGTCGTTTCAGGCTCGAAGGAGGGGGCAATGCGATGGCCGAGACCGTGGGGCTGGGAGGGGGTGGATGCATGGCCGGTGGATCCGTTTGAGGAGGCGGAGCGAAGGCAGTCGAGCGGGCGGTGTTGGTGGTTCGAGGTGCCGCGGGTGGGATGGTTCAACCCCTCGGCGGAAAGCGCCGCCCGCCCAAGCTGGGCCTGGGGGCAATTTACCGAGAGGGGCGGCGGCGGCATGTTCATGGCGGTTTGTCTACATTGTATTCTGACCGAGAAAATCTCATGACTTTTAAATTCGCGCAAGACTTATTTGATTTAAATGTAGACTTTTGTGTGCAAGTTGCTGGAAATCAGCCTAGTAAAGATGCGAGAAAATGGCGGGAGACTCTTGGGTTAGAAGATTTTTGGAAATAATCGCTCCGAGGGACCCAGCCTCGATCGCAAAAAAACTCACCTTCCGCTGCGTCGGCCGCGACTTCCGCTTCACCGACGTCTACGCCAGGTCATGAAAACCATCCTCGCGAAAATTGCGGTTAACTATTGGCCCGAGAGCTTCAAACGAAAGAATTGGCTACCAGAGTGCATCTCAAAGGAGGCCCCCCCGTCGGTAAAATACTGCATGATTGGCGACCAGTTGATAAGGTCGGCTGAGCCTTCCACGACTACTTCGTCCTGGCCTTCTACCCCGATTACGAATTCGGTCAAAGGTCTGAATGTCGCAACGCTCAACTTGGGAGCATGGGCCGGAACTTGCGGCACCAGAGTGAACGGGCCGCCGCCGCAGATCCGGATGGCGTACGAGTTTCCGGCCACGACCGGAAAAAGAAGTCTTACGAAGTATGTTTCCAGGAAGGCTGGGTGCGCCACGACTTTCAAGCTTTCGAGCGTATCTCCTTCGTAAACGCTGACGATCCCATAGAGCTGGTCCTGCAAAATCACTTTGGCCATGCCAGAACTTGCCGGGCGCCATTCGTACCACACACTATTTTCAGATTGAAACACTGTGGGGTAGATGACGGTGTCCGGCTCACCTGGTTCCAGAGTGGCCGCTCGCGCGAGTCCGGGTATCTCGATTTGATCCCCGACGATCAATTCGCGATCGGCAAAATTATCCGCCGCGATGGGAGCAGCGGTGAAATCCAGAGATAATGCAACGTCCAGAGCTTCGCCGGAACGCTGAGGAGACATACTCACGCAAAGGTAGTACGTTGTCTGGGGTTGCGCGATGAACATCCGATCGTTCGATGAGAGTACCTCGGTCAGACTGGAAAGGTCGTTGCCTTGAAAGACACGGAGTTTGACATCTTGACGCGAGGTGCGCCAGAAGCCCTGATGGTCGAATGAAATCCTGGCGGGGCCCCTTTCATGTGCGGTCCATTTCCACCATACCGTGGCGTCGCGGTTAAGCTGAGCCGGCTGACCTTCATCGGGGGTGGAGTAGCTAAAAGCGGCCGATACCCGCACTTTTGTTCCTTCGATGGCCAGAGCCGACTCGAAAGTATCGTTGACCGGAGTGCCGAAAAACTTTCCGCGATAAAACGCGACGTTGGTGGAGTTTGCCGGCCCAAGTTGCCTCAGATAGAAAAGGCCCTCCCCGGTGACCGGAAACTGTTCGAATGAACCGAGCAGGTTCAGCGGCCTCATGCCCTGAAGATCGGCCGGATCAGGCCCCGTCCATGCGTCCAATTGTCCATCACTGCCAAAAATACCCACAATACCCTTCCTCGGCGGATTGTACCTAAACCACACGTCGCCCCACTTATCGCGCAGGGCATCCGGATCGTTCTCAAACCGGCTCCAGTGGGTCGAAACCGGGAACTCGAAGCTGTCTCCCGTGAGCAACGTCGCATGCCTCACGCTATCGTTCGCGGGCGCGGGGTAAAATCGGGCTACCAAGGTGCCAAAACTTGCAGGATTTGGGTATCTGACATTCGGATACAATCTGATCAAATAGCGGTGCCCTCCCGTAACTCGAAATATAAACCCAGACTCAACGAGATCGAACGGGCGGATTCCGTCTCCGACCGTCAAATCCCCGAGACCCACGTAGAGCGTTTCGCCAAAATCGATTCCTCCGTCAGCCGGTGCATCCCATTGAAAGTACAAATTCTCCGCATGAGTGAAGCCTGCCAAGTCCATGGTCGGCGTCGAGCCGGACAGAAGTTTCGGGAATCGATGATCGCCATACGAAGGCCGGACGACGAGATCCGAAGGAGCTTCGGTCAACAATCGCTCTCCCGACGTGGCCACCACCGCCGCGGTCAGCCGGTGATCTCCCCAGGGTGCGTTCGTCCAACGGAAATCGAACGGAGAGGTCTCACTTGTGCCGATTACCTGCCCGTTCCACAAGATCTCGATACGCTTCAAATCCTTCGGATCGAGCAAGCTGACCACCCGGATTCGCGCATCATTGTCCAGGACCAGGCCAAAAAGATTCTCAAACTTGGCGGAGTCACGACGCAGCCGGAACGCGAATGCTTCCTCCGCTCCGACCGTCGCTATCAGAATTCGATAGCTGGAGCCCTTGCGCCCCGGAAACGTTCCGCTAAAAGGCAAAGGAACGGGATAGCGGCTGCTCAAAAGCTCGAAGTGATAGAGGCGAGCTTGTTGTGAACCGGAAATTCGTTGCACGGAATAAGGGGCGGTATCTGGCGCCGACCACCTGAACCAGAGGGACCCCTCCGTGTTTTTAATTTCGCGCGGATCATCGGAAGACCGGGTCGCCGCCATCATATCGGCGGCAGAAATCTCGACGACAACATCGCGGCCAGAAAGAGCGGCCGGTCGCGTAGCCAAGTCGTTGGTCGGCTGTGCAGAAACGCCGCGAATCGCGAAACTCAGCATGGCCAACACCGCAAATAAGTGTAAGCCGCATGCCTGCATAGTCATTCGTTGCACAACTGTCGTCCGCATAGCGGTCATCTATAGCATTTTCGATGCCTCGACGTCTTGACCTGACAAATCGCGCGGCTCACTCGCCCGAGGTCGCCGAAAGCTTTCGCGGGGCGCATCTTGGCACAGCCCCCGTTTGGAGTTCCAGCTTCAGCCGGTTCGGGAATTTTCCGGCCCCAGACCGCGTAAACGCGGAACTCCAAACGATAGGCAGGCGAGGCTCGGGGGCAGTGCTGAGATACGACCGCTTTCGCGCAGCAGACTGGAAGGAGATTGCGATTCCTTTCGATACCTCCATTGTATCATGCTTGCCCGGCGATTCAACCCGCGAAACGCGCCGTCTCGACGCCCGCCTCATGGAGGGACACGGACATGTCATCTCTTAAGGGTAGGGGTGGCGGCGAGGGTTTTGTTTTTGGCGCGGGATTCGCGGGCGAGGCGTTGTTTGTAGCGGAGGAGGCGGTCGCGGAGGGCGGGGTCGGCGGTGGCGAGGATTTGGGCGGCGAGGAGGCCGGCGTTGCGGCCGCCGCCGATGGCGACGGTGGCGACGGGGACGCCGCCGGGCATCTGGACGATGGAGAGGAGGGAATCCATCCCCTTGAGGGCCTTGCTCTCGACGGGCACGCCGATGACGGGGAGGGGGCTGTGGCTGGCGATCATGCCGGGGAGGTGGGCGGCTCCGCCGGCCCCGGCGATAATGACGCGGAGACCGCGGCGATGCGCGGTTTTGCCGTAGCGGGACATGTCTTCGGGGGTGCGATGCGCGGAGACGACGCGGACTTCGCAGGGGATGCCGAATTCTTCGCAGATTTCGGCGGCGGGCTGGAGGGTGGGCCAGTCCGAATCGCTGCCCATGATGATCCCGACGAGCGGAGCGGGAGATTTTTTCATGCGGTGGTTCCGAAGATGAGGGATTGGGCGGCGCGCTGGGCGGTGGCGAGGGCTTCCTCGATGGTCGAGCCGAGGGCGGTGACGTGGCCCATTTTGCGTCCCGGGCTGGAGACGGTTTTGCCGTAGATGTGGAGGCGGGCTCCGGGGACGGCGAGGGCGGCATCGAGTCCGGCGGGCCGGCCGGGGCCGGAGGCGGCTCCGAGGAGGTTCACCATGACGGCGGCGGGGGCGACCATCGCGGGAGAGCCGAGGGGCCAGCCGAGGACGGCGCGGACGTGGTTCTCGAACTGGGAGCAGACGCAGGCCTCGATGGTGTAATGGCCGGAGTTATGGACGCGCGGGGCAAGTTCATTAAAGACCACCTGGCCGCCGGGCAGGAGAAACATTTCGATACCGAAACTGCCGACGCCTTGAATCGATTCGATGGCGCGGCGAGCGATGTCGACGGCGCGCGCCTCGACCTCGGCGGGAATGGACGCCGGGGCTTTGACGATGTGGCAGATGTGGTCCTTCTGCACGGATTCGACGACGGGATACAGGGCGAGCTGGCCGTCGCGGGCGCGGGTCAGGATGACGGCGAGTTCGGCGTCGTAAGGACAGAACTCCTCGACGTAGAGCCCGCGGGAGCCGGCGCCGAGCTTGCGCCAGGCGTCGGGGAGGTCGGCGGCGGAGCGGAGGGTGGCGTTGCCCTTGCCGTCGTAGCCATTGCGACGGGTTTTCAAGACGATGGGCCAGCCGAAGTCCTGGCCGGCGGCGGCGATGTCGCTCTCGGAGCTGACGGCGCGGTAGCGCGGCACGGGAACGCCGGCCTGGGCGACGGTCTGTTTTTGAGTGAGTTTGTCCTGGACGAGGGCGAGCGTGGCGGCGGTGGGAAAGAGGGGATGGCCGAGCTTTTCGAGGGCGGCCAGGCTGCGGGCATCGACGAATTCATTCTCGATGGTGACGACATCGACGCGGGCGCCGAGAGCGGCGAGAGCCTCGGGATTATCCC
Organism: uncultured Verrucomicrobiota bacterium; assembly: GCA_964478815.1. Classification (GTDB taxonomy): domain Bacteria; phylum Verrucomicrobiota; class Verrucomicrobiia; order Limisphaerales; family SXQI01; genus DASVNK01. Next base: position 17,483 of record CAYZKY010000090.1, on the reverse strand, counting down.
AATCGCCCGCGATGGTGTGGGAGGTGGAGCGGGAGGCGGGGCCGTGGGTGTTGCGCTCGAGAATGACGACTTCGCAGCCGAGTTCGAACCCGGCGAGGGCGGTCATCTTGGCGAGCTGGCCGCCGCCAACGATGCCGAGACGGGGCAGGGCGAGGGACGGCGCAGAGGACGGCGATAGGGCGGGTGAACGCATTAGCGAGCGGCCGCCCCGCGGCCTGGCTGATGGTGGCGTGGCACGAACATTGTCCGGCCTATGGTGGCGGCAAGTGCCGCGCGGCGAAAGAATTTATTGTGCCGCCGCAGATGGGGCGGCGTTGAGGGCACGCACGGTTCGGTAGAACAGCGCGGGGTTGGTGAATTGCGGGACGGAGACGGTGACCGCGTCGGTGTTGAAGAGGAAGTTGGTGCGAATGGGCGTCCAGGTGACGAGGTCGGGAGTCGATTCCAGCACGAGGCGGCTGTTGGGAGGGCCTTTGAGGATGAGTTGAGCGCCGCCTTCAGGGTGGCGCGCGATGGAGAGGGTTTGGGGATAGACCGGTTCGTCGCGCAGGCGAATGGTGGCGAGACCGCGCTCGATCCCATAGCCCTCGCCTGGCAGGAGGCGAAGCTCGACCGTTTCCTCGGGCTCGGGCTGGCCATCGGCGAAGGGCCGGACGACCAGTTCCCGGCTGGTCTCTCCGGGCCTGAAAGTGATTTCGAACGGAAGCTGCTCGTAGTCGACGGCATTCGCGGCCGTGCCGGTGAATTCGAGGCGGACGGTGAGAGCGGTGGTAGTTTCGCCTTCGCGAGTGATCGTGAACTGGCTTTCGACCGGGGGAATCTCGAAAGCGATCGTGTCGGAGGCCGAGACGGATACGATGTTCGGAGTGGCCGCATCGTCGTCCTGGATCGTGACTTCGGCGGCGGGGAGCGCGCCAAAGATGTAGTTGGGATTGGTCTGACGCCAGGCGGGTTCACCCGCAAAGGTGCCGAGTTCGAGGCCGGGATAGTAAATGAAGTATTCCTGGCCGGCCGCGTCGACGCGCCGCATTTGGGAGGGGAGAGCGATTTCGAGACGGATTGTTTCGGGGGCTTCGCCGACGGAGTCGTCGAGGATGTCGAGTGGCAGGTCGGCGGTGCGTTCGCCCGCTGGAATGGTGAGACGGTCGACCAGCGGACGGACGTAGTCGCTTTGGGATTGGGCCGTGCCGAGGAGTCGGTATTGAACGGTCAGGGGTTGATCGAGCGGCCCGGTGCGAGTCAATGTGAAGATCGGCCGATACCCGGCAGACTCGGCGACGGTAGCGGGGGCGGTGACATCAACGGCCGGCAACGGAGTGGCGGTGAGATCGAGCGTGACTTCGCCTTCGGCGGGAAGTGCTACTTTCGTGGACGGATCGGAAACCCAGCCGAAGCGAAAGGCCAGGGGCTGGTACTCGCCCGCCGGTTCGATGAGGATGTAGCGTCCTTCGGAGTCGGTGCGGGTGGAACGGTATTCGCGCGCGGTGCGGCCGTTGTAGACGAGGACGTCGGGGACGCCGTTTCCGGCGGGATCGAGCACGCGCCCGCGAATCCGGCCGGTGCGGGGCGCGCCGACGCGGATGACGCGATTCGCGCGGGCGACGCCGCCCCGGGCGTCGGTGACTTCGCACTGGACGACGATATCGCCGGGTTCCGACCAGACCTTTTCGACGGAATCGGGAGCAGGGCTGGAAGTGCCGTCGCCAAGCCGCCAGTGCCAGGAGAGTGCGTCTCCATCGGGATCGCTGGCGGTGGCGCGCAGCGTGACGGGCTGGCCGACCTCGGCGGTGTCCGGAACGGTGATTTGGAGCGAGGGGGACTGATTCGAGAGCGGCGTGCCGAAATGCAGGCGGACATCGACCCAGCGATTTTCCTTCTCGCCACCGGTGGCGACGGGCGTGATATGCAGACCGGCCAGGCGGTCGGAGAAGGTGCGTCCGAGATCGAGTTTGGCATCGGTGCTGACCGCGAAGGAGCCGGGATTGGTGTCGCGAATCAGCGTCGCGCTGAACTCGGGGCCGAGCTGAGCCCAGCGAATGAGGAGGCCGTTGGGATTAGCATCGACGGGTTCCGAGGGAGCAAGTTCGACCCAGAGGTCGTGCTGGCCGCCGGGCAGGCGCAGCGCGTAGCTGCGATCCGGCTGCGCGGCCGGGGCTTCCGGGGTGTAGATGCGATAGACGCCCGAAGTCGCCGGAGTGACGACACCGTTCTCGCCGAGCCAGCGGAGGAGGCGCTTGTTGGCCGCGCCGAACTGAAGCGAGCCGCTGCCCATGATATCCCAGCGATCGCCGTACTCGGCGGACTGGCCCGGGCCATCAATGCTTTCCCGGCTGAGGGTGGCTTCCGGCGTCGGAATTGTGCGGGGTTCGGGGAGCGAGGGCCAGTTCGAGGGCAGGGGAGGGCTGCCGGCGGAAAGGCCGGCGCCGCCGGTTTCCCAGGAGTTGGCGTGGAGCAAGCCGAGGTTGTGCCCCAGTTCGTGGGTCAGCAGGACGGCACCGGGGGCCTGCACCTGCGCGCCGCGGCGGCCGAGGTTGGCGTTGCCGCCCTGGAGGGTTGGGACGCCGGTATGGCGGACGACGTCGAGTTCGTACTCCTCGAACGAATAGCCGGCCGCACGGGCCGCGGCGCGGGCGTCATCCAGGAGACGGTCGAATCCGGCGGGGTCCGTGTAGTCGTCGCGGGTGGTGGCGAGGGTTAAGAGCGGCGTGATGGTCCACTCCAGCTTGAACTGGCCGAAGGAGATGCTTTGGAGCAGAGCGTTCGACTCTTCGAGATCGCGCTGGGCTTGATCGAAGGTCGGGAGTTCGCGGTCGTCGTTGGCGTATTTGACGAGGATGTAGAGCAGGCGGCGGGTGCCGATGGGATCGATGCTGTCGTTGCGGGCAAAGGCGTGGAGCGAGCGGTGAGAGTGGACTCCGCAGGTGAAGGGCTCAGACAGGCTGGGTTGTACTCCAGCGCGGGCTCCGGCGGCGGCGGCGAGGAGGCCAATCCCAAACCAGCCGAGCCAGCGGCTCCATGCGGCAATCGATGTTCCCATATACGGGGGCAGTTTCGGCGCGGGGCGGGGCCGTGTCGATAGCCCGAAAGGAGTAGGGTCGAGGCGGGGAGGGGACTGGATACGGGCTAGACCGGTCATTCGCGGGAGTGGATGTAAACGGGGAAATGTGGCAAATTGAGAATGTTTTCCGATCTCCGTTGTCTAATCAGATGGACAGCCGATGAGGTAACGGGCCGGCTTGCCAATCCGAAGGGGATTGGGCAGAAGGAAATCGGTTTTGCGAGAGAGCCATGTCAGAAAAGCGCATCAGCGAGTTGCCGCGGGCAACACGGGAGTTATACGAGAAGGGCAACGCGGCGTTGCAGAAGAAGAACTACGATTACGCCATCGCCATTTACAACCAGGTGCTGCAGAACGAGCCGGGGTTTTATGAGGCGCGGGAGGCGCTGCGGGCCACGCAGTTTCAAAAAGCAGGATCGGGCGGCGGGTTTTTCAAGAAATTCTTCGGGAACGCGGGCAGCTCGCCGCAATTGGCCAAGGCGCAATTCGCGCTGCGGAGCAATCCCGCGGAGGCGATGAGCGCCTGCGAGCAGGTCCTCAATGGCGATCCGAGCCAGACACTCGCGCACAAGTTGCTGGCGGAAGCGGCGATGAACGCGGGTTATGCTCGAACGGCGGTGCTCTCGCTGGAGATCGCGGCGAAGAACAACCCGGGGGATGGGGAGATCGCCCGCCGGCTGGCCGAAGCGCTGGCGGCAGCAGGGCAGGCAGGGCGGGCGGAGTCGATCTATGCGGAATTACTGAAATCGAATCCGAACGATCCCGATCTGCTGCAGGCCAGCAAGAACGCGGCGGCGCAACGGACGATGAAGGAGGGGGGGTACGGGGCGCTGGAATCCGGCACCGGTTCGTACCGGGATGTCTTGCGAGACAAGGATCAGACCGCGGCGCTGGAACAGGAGCAGCGGACGGTGCAGACCGGCGACGAGGGTTCGAGCCTGGTCGAGGAGTATAAGCGGCGGCTGGAGAAAGAGCCCGGGAACCGGCGGTTGCTGCGGGCGCTCGCCGAGTTGCAGGAGGGCCGGCAGGAGCTGGACGAAGCCATCGGATATTATCGACGGCTGGCCGAAGCGGACGGAGCAAGCCCGGATCCGGCCATCGAACGGGCGATCGAGGAGATCGAGCTGCGGAAGCTCGAACGGACTGCCGGGCAATTGGACCCGGCGGCGGACGATTTCGAGACACGCAAGGTGGAGCTGGAGAAGCAGCGGAAGGAACTGCAACTGGAACAGGCACGCCGGCGGGTGGCGCGGTATCCAATGGATTTGCAGCTTCGGTTCGAGTTGGGGGTGCTGTGCTTTACCGCCGGCCGGGTGGGGGAGGCGATTCAGGAATTTCAAAAGGCTCAAGCGCATCCGGGGCGCAAGATCCAGGCGATGTACTATCTGGGGCGGTGTTTCGCCCAGCGCGGGATGAACGACCTGGCGGTGCGGACGCTGCAGAACGCGCTGAAGGAAAAGCCGGCGTTCGACGACGAGAAGAAAGAGATTGTCTACTCGCTGGCCGGGGTGCTGGAGAAGATGGGGAAGCGCGAGGAGGCCATCGAGCAGTACAAGCTGATTTACGAAGTGGACATCGGTTATCAGGACGTGGCGCAGAAGGTGGACGAGTATTACGCGCAGCAAACGTAACGGGCGGTCCTCCTGCCGAAGGACGCCATAGACTGTCGCACGGCGTTCTGCCCGGAAGTCGTAGGTGTCGAGAATTCCGAAGAGGGAGTTGGCGACACGTTCGATCAGTCGAGACTCCTTCGGGCTGCGCGCCATATGACATGGCGTCAGTCTCAAGTAGCTCCCCTCCAACGAGTTAAGTGCAGGATCAGTGTGTTTCGAGCTTGTGAATCCCGCACAAGTTCTGCGTATGCCGGGGTCAAGTTCCCGACAAATCGCTTCCGATCTCTTCCAAGCAGGCAGTCCTCCTTCCGGGTTTGGCAGTCAACGCGGCGGCGGTTCTGCCGATAAAGGCACAGGCTTTCGGGCGTCTCCGGAGGAGAGGGGGGGTATAAGCCTGGAAGAGATTGGGCGCCGCGGCGCCGGTCTTCGCGACGACACCCGTATGCGGTGGTGGACTCTTAACCAGCTCAAATCGAAGCACGCGAGCACCCGTCTGGCCGCCGTCGAAAGACTCGGCCGGCAGGGGGGGGCGACCGTGGTGGAGCCGCTGGCGGCCGCCTTGGCGGATCCCGATCCGGCGGTTCGCTGCCTGGCGGCGCAGGGCCTGGGGCGTGCGAAGAGCCCTGAGGCAGTCCACGCGCTGGTCTCGAGCTTGAAGGATCCGGAGCCGGAAGTCCGCGTGGCTTCGGCGAAAGCACTTCAGGACACCGGACATCCGGGGGCTATTCCGGCGCTGGTTGGGCTGCTGGGCGATAGCGTGGGCGCGGTGGGCTGGCAGGCCGCCCAGTCGCTCAAGGCGCTGCACTGGCAGCCGCGCACGGATCAGGAGCGGGTGGCGTGGCACTTGGCGACGGGGGACTTCGATTCGGCGGCGGTTTATGGCGCCGCCGCAGTGCAGCCGCTCGCTAAACTGGCGAAGGAATCGGTATTCCACCGCTCGATTCGCGCGGTCGAGTGTCTGGCGGATTTGCGGGATGCGCAGGCGGTGAAGCCGTTGCTCGAAGCGTTGCGGAGCGACGAACCGGGGGTGCGCGCCGCGGCAGCGACGGCGCTGGGGCAGGTGGGCGACGCACGGGCGGTCGAGCCGCTGCTCCGCGCGCTCAAGGATGCCCATCGGCAGGTGTGTCTGGCCGCGGCATCGTCGTTAAGCAAGCTCGGCGACGTGCGGTCGGTCGAGCCGATCATGGAATTGCTGCGGCACCGGGCCCCGGACGTGCGGGCGGGGGCCTTGGACGCGCTGGGCCGGTTGCGCGATGGACGGGCCGTTCCGCAAATCGTGCAGTGCCTGCAAGATCCGGATACGGAAGTGCGGGAGAACGCGGTGGCCGCGCTGGGGGCATTGCGCGACGACGAGGCGATCGAACCGTTGGTGGCGGCGCTGACCGATTCGTACACCACGGTGCGGCAGGCGGCGGCGCGCGCGCTGCGTTCGCTCGATCCGCACTGGGAGAAATCTCGCGAAGCCTTGCGCGCCATTCCGCAATTGCAGGCGGCGCTCAAGAGCAAGGAGTACTGGGTGCGCCACAGCGCGGCGGAGGTGCTCAACCGCCTCGGGCGGATGCAACCGCGCGAAGCGCCGATGCTGACCGACTCGGATGGCGCGCGGCAGAAGCGCCATGCGGCGGCAAATGTGCTGCTCGGACTGCTGGGCGACCGCGACCGGGGCTTTCGCCTGGCCGCGGCGGAGGCGCTGGGCCGGCTGGGCTTGCCGGAAACGACGAGCCATCTCGCGGCGCGGCTGGCGGACGACGATTACGGAGTCCAGGTCGCGGCCGCGCGTTCGCTGGAGAATTTGCGCTGGCAGCCGCCCTCGGGCGAGGACCGCGCGCGGCAACTGGTGCTGCTGGAAAAGTGGCCGGAGGCAAGGGCCCTCGGGATCGAGGCGCTCGGCGCGCTCGGGGAAGCGGCCTGCGGGCCGTACTCCGCGCCGGCCCGGCGGGCCATCGAGACTTTGATGCAGATGGGGGGCGGGCCCGGCGGAACGGAAGCCGTGGCCACCCTGCAGGCGGTGGCAGGCAGTTTGCAGGGAACCATGCAGGACGAAGCGCGCGCGGCGTTGCGGGCGCTGGGGGCTTCGGCAGAACAGACCGAAGCCGCGTAGAAGAGGAATGTCATGACGGAGGTCAGAAAGAGAGTTTTGTGTGTCGGAACGGATGCGGCCGGCGATCCCGGTCTCGCGGCGCGCATCGCCACGCTCAGCCTCGAATGGGAGGCGGTGTTTTGCGATACCGGCGCGGGAGCGGCGGAGCTCTGCCGCCGAGCGCCCTGCGATGCGCTCGTCGTCAATGAGACGCTTCCGGATCAGGACGGATTCCATTTCCTGCATGCGATGCAGCAGGCGCACCCGAACATGATCCGCATGATCGTCGCGGACCTGTCAGGGGCCGATGCCGCGATCAAATGCGCGGGCGGCGCGCACCATTGCCTGCCCCAGCCCTGGGACGAACGAGCGCTGGCCACCGCGCTGGATCGCGCGTTCGGACTGGATATCTGGCTCTCGAACCCGACCGTCCGAGGGTTGGTCAACCGGATGAAGCACATGCCCAGCCCGCCCGACCTGTACTTCGAGGTGGTCCAGGCGCTGCAATCTCCGGAGGTCGATCTCCGGGGGATCGTCGAGAAGGCTTCCCGGGATCCGGCCATTACGGCGAAGCTGCTGCGGCTGGCCAATTCCGCGGCGTTCGGCCTGGCCATGAAAGTCACGGGGGTGGAAGAGGCGATCGGCTATCTCGGTCTGGAAACGACGCGCTCGCTGATCCTGCTGGCTCACACCTTCGCCTGCTCGGAGCAGGTCCGCGTGCCCGGGTTCGACCTGGACTCGCTCTGGTCGCATTCGGTCCATGTCGGCGCGATGGCCAAGCGAATCGCGCAGGTCGAGGGGGTGCCCGCCACGCTCGTGGATGAAAGCTTCCTGGCCGGGCTGCTGCACGATATCGGCAAGCTCCTTCTGGCCGCGAACATGCCGGGGGAGTTCGGCGCGGCCGTCGCCCTGGCCCGCCAGGAGCGCATCCCGCTCTGGGAGGCGGAGCAAGCCCGCTTCGGCGCCACGCATGCCGAGGTCGGAGCCGAACTGCTGGCCCGATGGAATTTGCCCCTGAGCGTCGTCGAGTCCCTGGCGTTGCATCATTATCCGTCGAAGTTGATCAGCGCCGGTTTCGGGCCGCTCGCGGCGGTGCATGCGGCCAATACTTTTGAACAAATCGGGCGGGATGGGGCGGCGGCAGCGGCGACGGCATTGGACTCCGTTTACTTGACCGACAACGGATTGGCCGGGCATGTCGACCTCTGGCGCGAAGTGTGCCTTGAAGAAGCCGCCAACGCCGCCGCCGCGTGATGACGATGAACCCTCGGAACTAAGAGATGCCGGAAACAGCTCATTCACCGCGCCGCGTGCTGTTCGTCGACGACGACGCCGACTTTCTGCGCATGATCGAGCCGGTCATGCGCTTCAAGAGCAAGGACCGCTGGGAGATTCTGACCGCGCAGAGCGCGAGCGCGGGCCTGGCGATTCTGCAAGAGCAGCCGGTGGATGTCGCGGTGGTCGATATCAGCATGCCGGTGGTGGACGGTCTTCAATTCCTGGCCATCGCGCACAAGCGGCATCCGCATTTGCAGAAGGCGATTCTGACCGGCAGCGCCACGGAGTCCTACCGCAATGCCTGCCTCGGCCAGGGGGCCGACCTATTTCTCGAGAAGCCGGCCACGGCCGAAGGCTGGGATGCCATTTTCGCCGCGCTGGACGGTCTGGCCCAGTGGACTCCCGAACCGGGTTTCCGCGGGACGTTGCGCCGGGTCGGGCTCATGGATGTCATCCAGATGGAGTGCCTGAACCGCGCGTCCTCGGTCATCACCGTGACCGCCGGCCGCGCGCAAGGCCACATCTACATTCGCGAAGGGTCGATCGTTCACGCCGATCTCGAGGCGCTGACGGGAGAAGAGGCCTTCTTTCAATTGCTCGCTTTCGAGAGCGGGGATTTTCGTCAGGATCAGTACGCCGCTCCCCCCGAAGAGACCATCCATGCCCAGTGGGAATCGCTGCTCATGGATGCCGCGCAACGGCGGGACGAGAATGCCGGCACCGAGCCGATCGAGCTGGAGGCTTCGCTGCCCGAGGCGGGATCGGAAACGGAAGGCCTGGCGTATCCGGCGCCGCCGCCGCCGCCGCTGCGAGTGGACGAGTTGACGATTTGCTCCGCGTCGGGGGATGTGTTGCATGCCTGGCAGTGCCCGAGCACCGATCTGCGCACGAAGTTCATCGAGTTTCTCGCCGACAAGGCGCGCCAGATGCGCGAGACGCTGCCGCTGGGCGATTTCGAGCGCGTCGAATTTCACGGCCTGGAGGAACGCCTGGCGGTCCAGCTCAGCGCCGCGGCCGGCGTGATCGTCCGCACCAGCCACCGGGAGAACGGCGCGGAATCCGGAACCGCGCCGGTGAAGCCCAGGTTTTTCGGTGCGTCGATCTCGCCTCAACAAAAGGCGGAAGCGGAAGACTGGTTTCGCGAGCGCCTGCATGTGGCCGGGCTGCTCGCCGCCGGGCTGCAATTTGCCGATCGGACCGGCCGGGGCCACGCGATATCGCCCACCTTCTCCCCGCACGCGCTCGACGCTTTGCGCCGCGGGATGACCGACACTTTCCAGGTGCTCAGCCTGCAACGTTTCTCTGCCGAGCGGGCGCGCTGGCTCTTCAGCCAGGCCGCTCTCGAATCCGTCCGCCGCGCCGACGGCACGCTGCTGGTGCTGGTTCTCTCCCGCCAAACTTTCGACCTCGACGAACGCCCGGTGCGGCGGCTGGTCGAGGAATTCGAGCACCCGGAAGTTGCGGCTACGCCAGCAACTTCTTAATTACGTCGCCTTCGACGTCGGTCAGGCGGAAGTCGCGGCCCTGAAAGCGGAAGGTCAGGCGGAGGTGGTCGAGCCCGAGGAGGTGGAGAATCGTGGCGTGAAGATCGTGGACGTGCGCGCGGTCCTCGATGGGGTTGAAGCCCAGTTCATCGGTTTCGCCCAGGACGAGCCCGGGTTTGGTGCCGCCGCCGGCGAACCACATGGTGAAGGCATCGATATGGTGGTTGCGGCCCGTCTTTTCGCGGGCCTCGCCCATCGGGGTGCGTCCGAATTCACCGCCCCAGATCACGAGCGTGTCGTCGAGCAGCCCGCGCGATTTCAAATCCTTGACCAGGGCCGCGCATGGCTGATCGACCTCGCGCACCACTTTCTCCAGATCGCCCTCCAGGGTCTGTCCGGGGCCGCCATGCGAGTCCCAATCGGCGTGATACAACTGGACGAACCGGACGCCGCGTTCGACCAGCCGGCGGGCGAGCAGGCAATTCCGGGCAAAGCTCGGTTCCTCGCGTTTGGCCCCGTAGAGTTGGAGCGTGGCATCGGACTCGCCGCGCAGATCGGTGAGTTCCGGAGCGCTGGATTGCATGCGGAAGGCCATCTCGTACGAGGCGATTCGCGTGGCGATTTCGGGATCGCCCGTCTCCACCAGGCGCGCGAGGTTCAGGTCGCGAATGGCATCGAGCGCGCGGCGCTGGCGGGTTTCGGAAATGCCTTCGGGAGAGGAGAGATTCAGGATGGGCTCGGCTCCCGAGCGCAAGGGGACGCCCTGAAATTGCGTCGGCAGAAAGCCGCTGCTCCAATTCACCGGGCCGCCGCGCGGGCCGCGCGGGCCGCTCTGGAGCACGACGAAGCCGGGGAGATCCTGCGACTCGCTGCCGATGCCGTAGGTGACCCATGAACCCATGCTGGGCCGGCCGAACAAGCCGGTGCCCGAGTTCATGAAGAGCTTCGCCGGGGCGTGATTGAAGAGATTTGTCGCGCAGGATTTGACGATCGCCAGGTCGTCCACCACGCCCGCCGTATGGGGCAGCAGTTCGCTGACCCACACGCAATTTTGCCCGTGGCGCGAGAATTGGCGGTGCGTCCCCAGCAAGGTGGATCGGTTCTTGAAGGAAGAATCCATGAAGGCAAACCGTTTGCCTTGAAGAAAGGAATCGGGAATGGGCTCGCCGTGCAGGGCCGTGAGTTTCGGCTTGTGGTCCCACAGCTCGAGCTGCGAGGGCCCGCCGGCCATGAACAGGTAAATGACCGACTTCGCGCGCGGCGCAAAGTGGGTGGGCTTCGGGGCGAACGGCCCCTCCGGGGCGTCTTTCGTCGGAGCCGCTTGCGCGCGGCGGTTACCGAGCAGCGATGCCAGCGCGACACTCCCCAAGCCGACGGAACATCGGCTGAAGAAGTGGCGGCGCGTCTCGCGCAACATATCCGGCATGGTTGAAAAATACCACCGCCGCGCCCATCGGCCAGCGCAAATCGAGCGCAAATCGAGCGGAGCCGCGAAGAGCGGAAGCTTTTTTAAGATCAGGGTGAGCAATGGGGCGGGGGGATTGTCTTATGGTTGGGAATACGTATAGGATGAATGTTATGCAATCGATCAAGGGCTTTTCTTTGGCGGTGGCGGTGGCGGTGGCGCTTTCGGCTTGGGGGGCGGAGGGGACGAATGGGCTGCGGGGGGCGTCGGCGATTCTGGCGGAGGTGGCGGCGCAGCAGGAGAAACGGGCCGACCCGGACGCGGCGCTTTCTCCGGGGGCGCAACTGCGCCTGGATTTGTCGAACTTTACGGCGCGGGCGTCGGCGCTGGCTCCTTCGGCGGCGGCGGAAGGATGGCTGGCGCTGGAGGCCCGGCAGGCGGCACTGCCTGCGTCCGGCCCGCGCGGCCTGGATGTTCACGGGCAAGGCGCGGCCAGCCAGCCCCCAGTGTTTCGGGATTTGCTCGCCGCGCTGCCGCCGCCGGGGGCCTGGGATGAACTGGCCAGTCAGCTTCAAGGCCGGCCGGAGCCTACGGGTTTCAAGGATTTGCGCGGGGCCAGCCTGAGAATGCTTGGGGCGGCGCTTGCGGGCGACCGGGAAGGACTGCGGGGGCAGGTGAAGGCGCTGGAGCAACTCTTGTTGAAAGCCGATTGGGAGAAGTCTTTGGAATTGGTGAATGAGTTTCAACTGTTCGAGAAGGCGCTGGCTGAAATGTCAGGCGATGCGAGGGAGCAGGTGGCGGAATTCAAAAGGGAACTGGACGAATTGGATGAGAATAATGGGGGATCCGGTTATGTGAACGTGCCGAATCTGGCCGCCCTGCTGGGGGAAGCCGAGGCCGCGCCGCTTTTGGAGCGAGCGTTGAAATCCAGGGCGCAGCACCTCGAACTGCAAGGAAAGGCGACCGAGGCGCTGGCCCGAAAGATCGCGCTCGACCGGATCGGCGACCTTACGACCCCCCGCTGGGAGTTAGTGCAATCGCCCGACGCCGTGGAATTGTATGAAGCTTTGGACAAGAAATTCCCCAAGACTTCGGACGCCGATGGGGAGGAATCCGCCGAGACGCTGGCCGACCTCGCGAAAGGACGCTTCGACAGATCAGGCTCGGGCAGAACGATGGCGGAGAGTTTTTATCTGATGGGGCTGATCGCGCGCGGCCGAACTACCGAAGCGGCCGAACTGGTCCGCCGCCAGAAGCCCGCAAGTGGCGGTGGGTTTCAGTTCGCGATGACGGAGCCTGCTCTGGCCGGCGCCGGATTCAGCCGGCAGATCGACGATTTTCTCCACGAGGTACTGACGCGAAACCCAGAGTTGCCGTATTGGGATGCCTATTTCCGCGCGGCGGCTCGGGCGGGCACGGTCGAGCGCATGCTGGAGCTGGCTCGGCAGGTGGCCGCACGGACGGAATTGCCCGCCAGTTCGCGGAATGAGGTGCGGGAGAATTTGTATCGCGCCTTGCTGGCGGCGGATCGAGTGGATGAAGGAGTGCAAGAATTGCGTGCGCTGTTGGCTGCCGCGCCGAAAACTTGGACAACTTCGACTGCATTCTGGAGCGGGGGAATCGATACGCAGAGGCAGCGGCTCCAACTGGCGCGGCTCGGGCGCTTGCTCGACCGCCCGGAGTGGGTAGAGGAGGGACTGGCCGGAATCAGGAACGCTCATACAGACACGCCGGAAGGGGAGTATTTGCGAGTTATCGAAGGGTATCGGCTGGCCGAACTGCTCCGGCAAATGGGGCGCTGGGGAGAGGCCGAGAAGCTGCTGGCGGGCAAGCTCTCGAAAAGCCTGGCAGACGGCAAAGCGAGGACTCGTTTTAGGGACGTGTCCAACCCCCTGACCATCGACACGCTGAAGGCACTCCTGAAATTGTATTACCAAGCCGGGCGGCATGAGGACGTGTTGGGGTTGCTCGGTCAATCGCCGGATTGGGGGAGAAAGGATTTGGCGGAGTTCGTCTCGCCAGAGAGGGCGGGTTTCGATTTCGACGACGAAGGACGCAATGGCCCGAATGGGGTGAGGCGCAATCCGGTATTGCAGGCCGCCGCTGCTGCGTTGTTACACGCGGGCCGGAAGGCGGAAGCGCGGACGATTGTCGAGGCGATGTTGGCTGAGAATGGGGGAGATGACCGGGCGTATGAATTGCTTGTCCAGATCGACGGGCAGGAGGCGGTAGCGAAGCTCGACGCGCTGTTCGCGCGCGACCGGTTCGAGGAACGTCCGTTGATTTGGAAGGCGCATTTGCTGCGTCTGGCCGGGCGTCATGAAGAATCGGAGAAAACTGCGCGGCAAGCGATTGCGATCGATCCCAGCGATGGGGAGCAGGGGAAGAACGACCGGATGCGGGTGTATGCGGTGTTGGCGGAGATTCGCGCGGCGCGGGGCGACCAGAAGGATGCCGAGTTTTTGCGGGGAGCGGTGCGGGCCATTCGGCTGAGCGAGCGAGCGGACGATTTCTTCGACGTTGGCCTCCTCAGCCGGGCGGTGAAGATGTATCAGGATTCCTTGAAGGAATTCACGGACGCTTATTGCATTCAATCGCGGCTGGCGGTGCAGATGAGCGAGCTGGGCCTGACCGAGCTGGCGGCACGACATTACGAAAAAGCCTTCGAGTTGATGCCGGACAGCTTCGGACGGGTGGAGAGCCATTGTTTCGGATGCGAGAAAACGTTCGGGAACGAACCGGCCCAGGGCATCGCGGAACGGGTGTTCTTGAATCTGGTCGCGAAACATCCGGGCAAGCCGCAGTTGCATTACCTGCTGGGCTATCTACGTAAGGAGCAGGGGCGGGGAGAGGAGGCGATTCCGCATTTCCGCGAGGCCGCGCGGCTCGATCCGGATTATTTGAACGCCTGGAAGCATCTGGCGGAATTGCACGATGAACACCCGCTGCCGCCCGCGGAACGGGATGAGATCGCGCTCAACATATTGCGGCTGGACCCGCTTGGACGGCATGCGCAAGCCGATGTTCAGACGGTGGGCGATCTGCGGAGGCTGTGGGCCGTCGCGGAGGTCGCGGCGGGATTTGCGGTTTCGCCGCCGGCCACCTTGCTGCCGCTCGCGGCCAGCCGCGCCGAGTTGGAACGGCAAGGGCGCTCATCACGGCAGGAGGAGATGGAAAATCAGTATCGCGACTACGACTTTGGCCCGAATTTGCGTGGTCCCGAGAAGCCGGGGAAGGTTCTGGCGCGGCACAAACTGCTGGCTGCGATTGGCATCCTCGCCGATACCTCCGGGAGCCTTGGGCTGGAAAAGTAGAGCGCGGGCAGCCGCCGCGGAGGGCGTGGTCAAAAGGCGACGTGGGAGAGGCGGTCGGCGAGTTGAGCTTGCCAGCGTTCGAGGAAGCCGAGGGAAGCGGCGATTTCCTGGAGGCGGGGATAG
>CAYZKY010000090.1:1933-3118 GCA_964478815.1 uncultured Verrucomicrobiota bacterium | reverse complement strand
GGGCGGGGGGGGGGCGTTTTTGAGGTGCCCGGTGTTGGTGCCTGCGGGGGGGGGGGGGGGGTGCAGGGGGGGGGGGGGGGGGGGGGGGGGGGGGGGGGGGAAGGGTTTGAAGCTCGGATTCGAGGGCTCTGATATCCGAGGCGAGGTGGGCCTGGAGTTCCTGGAGCTGGGTGGTGCGTTCGAGGCCGGCCTGGAAAAGTTGGACTTGGACCATGGGGGAGGTGGCGGCGCGCTTGCGGGCGAGGAACTCGTCGGCTTGCTTGAGATGTTGGGCCACCTCGGGGAAGCGTCCCATCACCGCCGCGGGAACTTGCTGGACGTGCGGGGCGGGGGGAAGGCCGGCCAGTTCCAGCCAGTGCAGCAGACGCAGCCGCGGGCTTTGCAGGGTGCGGTGGCTGCGGTTGGCCTGCGCAAATGCGGTTTCAGCCTCGGCTTTGCGTTCCGGCGGCGCCTTGTCGGGATGGACTTCGGCGGAGACGGCCAGGAAGCGCTCTTTGACGAGGGCCGGATCGAGCCAGATCTGGCGCGGCAGGCCGAGCGAAGCGAAGCAATCTTCCACAGGCTCAGGCGCTGAAGCTCTCGCCGCAGGAACAGGAGGTCGCGGCATTCGGGTTCTTCACCTTGAATCCGCCTTCTTGAAGGGAATCGCTGTAGTCCAGTTCGGAGCCCGTCACGTAGAGCGCGCTCTTCGGATCGACCACCACCTTGATGCCGCTCGATTCGACCATGATGTCGCGATTCGCGGGGGCGTCCTGCAAATCCATCTTGTATTGCAGGCCGGAGCATCCACCGCCGATGACGGCGACGCGCAACACGCCGCCCGGCCGGCCCTGCTTCGCGAGGAGAGAAGATACTTTGTGGGCGGCGCCGGAGGTCACCTTGATGAGCCGCTCGTCTCCGAGGCGGAAGGCGGGCGAGGCGGGCGCGTTTGGCGAGGCGGTGGAGGTCTGGATTTTACCGGCAATCATCCTGAGCCAATCTAGCAGTTCGCGGAAGAATTACGACCAACCATTTTCCGGTGGAGCCTGGCCGGAGAGGCATCAACGGCGGCCCGCCCCGCGGAGGAAGCCCTCGTAACTCAGACGCAGCCCATCCTCCAAAGCCACCTGCGGCTTCCACCCCAGCGCGAAGAGGCGTGAGCTATCCATCAGTTTGCGCGGCGTGCCATCGGGCTTGCTGGCATCG
>CAYZKY010000090.1:0-1923 GCA_964478815.1 uncultured Verrucomicrobiota bacterium | reverse complement strand
CCACGCGATCCGCCCGGAAAACCCGGTGACGCGGGCGATCAGCTCGGCCAGCTCGCGGATGGAGAGGTCGGAACCGAAGCCGACATTGATGATGCTCTCCTCCGAGTAGTTCTCCATGAGGAAGACGCAGGCCCGGCCCAGATCGTCGGAAAAGAGGAATTCCCGGCGCGGCGTTCCCGATCCCCAACAGACCGCTTCCGGGGCCTGGCTGGCCTTGGCATCGTGAAATTTGTGCAGCAGCGCCGGAATGACGTGCGAGGAGGCCAGCTCGAAATTATCCTCAGCGCCGTAGAGATTGGTGGGCATGGCGCAAATGAAGTTGCAGCCGTGCTGCCGCCGGTAGGCCTGGCACATCTTGACGCCCGCGATTTTGGCGATGGCGTACCATTCGTTGGTCGGCTCGAGCGGGCCGGTGAGGAGGTCGATTTCGCGGATCGGCTGCGGGGCGAATTTCGGGTAGATGCAGGAGCTGCCCAGGAAGAGCAGCTTGCGGACGCCGTGCTTCCAGGCGGCGTGGATGACGTGATTCTGGATTTGCAGATTCTCGTAGAGGAAGCTGGCCGGGTAGGTGTGATTGGCCTGGATGCCGCCGACCTTGGCGGCAGCGAGGAAGACATATTCCGGCCGGGCTTCGGCGAAAAACCGGTCGACCGCCGCGGCGTCCAGCAGATCGAGCTCGGCGCGGGTCCGGCCGGCCAGCCGGGTGCAACCGCGGCGCTCCAGCTCCCGCCAAATGGCGCTTCCGGCCAGCCCGCGGTGCCCCGCCACGTAGATGCAGGCCGAGCGATCCATCACTGGGGCGGCCGCGCGTAGATCCGGTTCGCCTCTTCGAGAGTCTCCTTCGACCCGATGTCGAACCACAACCCGGGCACGGTCCAGGTGTAAACCGGCGTGCGGGGGTAGAGCCACTGGATCAACCGGCCCGGCTGATCGGGATTGTTCCCCTCGGCGATATACTGCTTGATCAGCGGCAGCACGGCTTTGGGATAATAATAGAGGGCGATGCCGATCAAGCTGCTTTTCGGGTCCTTCGGCTTCTCTTCGAAATTCGTAATCCGGCCATCGGGGCCGAGCGAGATGGAGCTGAACTTCTTCACGGCCTCGAGGCTGCCCACGTCGTAGACCCCGAGCACCGGCGCATTCTTCTGGCGGCAGATCGTGCCGAAGCCTTCGAGGCTGCGGTCGAAGAGATTATCGCCGGCAACGACGATGAGATCGTCATCCACTTTTTCCTTCTCGATGACGAGATGGACATCGCCGATGGCGCCGAGCTTGTTCGAATCGTCGGTCGAACGGTCGTTCACGATGGTGAAGTCCAGCTTGGCTTTCGTCCGGCGGTATTCGGCGGCCCAGCGCTCGAAGTGGTCCGCGAACTTGGCGTTAGTCACGACATAGACCCGGTCGATGCCGCCAATGGGGGCGATATTGTCCAGGACATAGTCGACCATCGGCTTGCCCGCGACGGGCAGCAACGGCTTGGGCTGGGTCAACGTCAACGGGTAAAGCCGCGTGGCGTAACCCGCGGCGAGGATCAGTACTTTCATTCGGATGACTGTTCTACGGTTTCGAACAAACTCGGTGCGATCCGGCGGACCAGTTCCTCGGCGCGCGCCAGGATCTCCCGGCCGGATTCGCGGGTGAGCGCCCATTGGGCTAATTCCTCCGCTTCCGGCATGGGTAATCGGCGGATGAGGGTCTTCACCTGAGGCACGTACGACGCGGACACGCTCAATTCATCCACGCCGAGCCCGAGCAGGAGGGGGACCATCGCGAGGTCGTTCGCCATTTCGCCGCAGACCCCCGTCCAGATGCCTGCCCGCCGGCCCGCCTCCACCGTCATGCGGATGAGGCTCAGGATCGCCGGATGGGAGGGTTCGTAGAGGTGCGCGATCTTCTCGTTGAGACGGTCGACCGCGAGCGAGT
>CAYZKY010000089.1:0-26876 GCA_964478815.1 uncultured Verrucomicrobiota bacterium | reverse complement strand
TGATGCCGAGACGGCAGCCGCGGAAGCCGAGCATCGGGTTGAACTCGTGCAATTCATGCACGCGGTTCATGATCTTCTCGACCGGAATGCCCAGCTTGCGGGCGAGATCGAGCTGCTGCTCCTTGGCATGCGGCAGGAACTCGTGGAGGGGCGGATCGAGGAAACGGATGGTGGCCGGCAAGCCCTTCAGTTCCTTGAAGATGCCGTGGAAATCCTCGCGTTGGTACGGAAGGAGTTTGGCCAGGGCGGCTTCGCGCGCTTCGAGCGAATCGGCGAGAATCATCTCGCGCATGGCATCGATGCGGTTGCCCTCGAAGAACATGTGCTCCGTGCGGCACAGGCCGATGCCGGTCGCGCCGAAGGCTACGGCATTGCGGGTTTGCTCCGGGTTGTCCGCATTGGTGCGGACTTGCATGCGGGTGACCTTCGCGCACCAGTTCATGAGCTGCTGGAAGCTCTTGAACTTCTCGGTCTTTTGCGCCTCTTTGTCGCCGTCGATGAGGCCCGCGATGATTTCGGACGGGGCGGTCTTGATCTGGCCGCCATAGACCGTGCCGGCGGTGCCATCGATGGACAGGAAAGCGCCTTCCGGATAGGTCTGGCCGGAAACCGTGACGGTCTTGGCATCGTAATCCACCTGCAATTCGGCGGCTCCACACACGCAAACCTTGCCCATTTGCCGGGCGACGAGGGCCGCGTGGGAGCTGACGCCACCGCGCGCCGTGAGAATGCCTTCGGCGGCAATCATGCCCCGCAAATCCTCGGGCGAGGTTTCGACGCGCACGAGGAGGACCTTTTCCCCTTTCTCGGACGCATGCACCGCGCGGTCGGCATTAAAGTAAATCTTGCCCGTGGCGGCGCCAGGGCCGGCCGGAAGGCCAGTGGCGATGACCTTGGCTTTCTTGACCTCGGCGAGGTTAAAGACCGGAGCCAGAAGCTGCTCGAGCTGATCGGCCGGGTTGCGGTTGATGGCCGTCTGCCAGTCGATGAGCTTCTCCTTCACCATGTCCATCGAGAACTTGAGCGCGGCCATGGCGGTGCGCTTGCCGTTGCGCGTCTGGAGCATGAAGAGCTTGCCTTCCTGGATCGTGAACTCGACATCCTGGACGTCCTTGAAATGCTTCTCGAGAGTCTTGCGGACATTCAACAGCTCGGCGTAGGAGGCCGGCATGGCTTCCTTCAGTTTGAGCACCGGTTCCGGCGTGCGCACGCCGGCCACGACATCTTCCCCCTGGGCGTTGATCAGGAACTCGCCGTAAAACTCGTTCGTGCCGTTGGCGGGATTGCGCGTAAACGCGACGCCCGACCCGGAGCTTTCGCCCGTATTGCCGTAAACCATCGCCTGGACATTGACGGCCGTTCCCCATTCGGACGGGATGTTGTACTTGCGGCGATAGACGATCGCGCGATCATTCATCCAAGAGCCGAACACGGCGCCCGCCGCCCCGCGGAGCTGATCCCACGGGTTGTTGGGAAACACCTTGCCGGTGCGTTGCTTGATGAGCGCCTTGAACCGTTTGACCAGTTCCTGCTGATCCGCCGCGGTCAGTTTGGAATCCTCGATATCGGCGTGGTAGACCTCGTGCTTGTATCCGTGGATGACCGTTTCGAACGGTTCGTGATCTTCCCCTTCGCGCTTTTGCACGCCGAGGACGACGTCGCCATACATCTGGACGAAGCGGCGGTAGCAATCCCAGGCGAAGCGCTCGTTCTGCGTGGCGGCGGCCAGCGCCAGCACCGACTCGTCGTTCAGGCCCAGATTCAAGATCGTGTCCATCATGCCCGGCATCGAATCCCGCGCGCCGGAGCGGACGGCCACGAGCAGCGGCATGCCGGTTTTGGCGCCGAACTTGGCACCCATGATCTTCTCCATGTTCGCCACGCCCGCTTCCATCTGACCCTGGAGTTCCTTGGGGTAGGTGCGTTTGTTCGCGTAATAGTAGGTGCAAACGTCGGTCGTGATCGTGAAGCCGGGAGGCACCGGCAAGCCGATGCGCGTCATTTCCGCGAGGTTCGCGCCCTTGCCGCCGAGGAGAGGCTTCATGGTGCCGTCTCCGTCCGCCTTCTTGTTGCCGAAGAGGTATACGTACTTCGCCGCTTTGGATGATTTGGCCATAAAAATCCGGTCTGGTGGATGAGTTCTGGTAAAAACTTACGGTCTCTTTGTTTGGTTCGAGGTTCCCCGAAAAACGAGCGCGGACTGTAACCGAACAACCCCGAAAACACAAATCCGATCGCGGCGGGCGCGTCCATTGGCGGGTCAGGAAGATGAACGAGCGGACGGCTCTGCTGGACAAGGCCAGCCACATTTCGTGCTAATCGATCGGGGAGCGGAAACGCCAACCGTGGGTTTTGCGAGACAATCTGCTTACGATCAAGATCATAAATACTTATCTTTCGATTTGGGAAGCGCACCGCTTCTGCACAAGATTTTTTTGAAACACAACGGTGTGTTGCAAGGCGTTTATGAGAATTAATTTCTTAAGTGTTTGATGGTGAATAACTTGAGAATGTCGTTAAAACACAAATAAATCCAGCAAAAAATTATGGAGAAATCGAAGGAAACGGCGTACCTTTCAATGTGCGTGACCGGGCCGCCGCTGGGTTTTTCTTGGTTTCCCGGTGGCCTGCGGCCCGCCACGCATCGGAGTAACATCCGTTGTGTTCATGGTCACGGCGATCTTGGGCTTCGGCCCAAGATCGCCAGAGCCCCTCTCTAAAAACTCACCGTTCGCGCCGCGCCACAGCTTGGGTGTCAGGCGTCGCGCAATCCCGCCAGCGCCATCAATTTGGCGGTTTCGCGATAGGCTTCCTCCACCCATTCCACAATCCGCGCGGGCTCGGGAGAGTACTCCAGCTCGATCGAGACGACACCGTCGATGTTCAACTCTTTGATGGCCTGGAGGTACGGGGCGAACTTCACGATGCCCCGGCCCGGCGGCAGGTCGCCATGCACCTTGCCGTCGCAATCGCTGAGATGGACATGGATCGCGCGGCCTCGGAGCTTGCCCACCTCGGCCGGGCTGGCGTCGGACAAAACGAGGTGGCTGATATCGATATTGGCGCGGACGCGGGGATGGCCGCATTCGTCCACGAACCGCACCATCGCATCGACGCTGTTGAGCAAGCTGAGGCGAAAGGGCTCGAGTTCGAGGGCGATATCGATCTTTCGCCGGGCGGCGTAATCTCCCAGGCGGCGGCAGGTCTCGAGGCCCCACTTCCATTGCTCGGCCGGAGGGATCACTTCCCGCTGCCAGAGATACTCCCCAAGCACGAGCAGGATGTTCCGAGCTCCCCATTCGGCGGCGAGATCGATGAACTTTCGACAACGCTCCAGGTGAAACTCCCGCACCGGCTCGTTGAAATCGATCAGGCCGACCGCCACGACCGGCAGGGAAACGATCGGCAGGCCGAGCTTCGCTGCCGTCCGCCGGACGAGGGCGACTTCCTTGCGGGGCAGTCCGACGGCTTCGGTGAAGATATCGACACAATCGAAGCCAATCCGGGCGATGTGGCCCAGGCCGGTGGCGGTATCCATCCCGACTTGCTGAAAGGCACTGTTAATGATCCCGAGGCGCATCCGGGAAGGATGCGAGAATACCCGGCGAATTCAACCCCCCCTTTTCCTCCCGCCCAGCAAATCCCCTTCGGTGGCTTTTAATTTGAGTCAACGCGCGCGGCGGGGGAAGTTCATTCTTCCCTTGCCCGCGCGGCGTTGCGCCGTAGTATGCGCCCGTGTTTTGACGTATTTATGAGCATGATTGTCGATATTGAGGCCCGCGAAATTCTCGATTCGCGAGGAAACCCGACGGTGGAAGTGGATGTGATTCTCGAAGGTGGCGCCGCTGGCCGCGCGGCCGTTCCTTCCGGCGCGAGCACCGGGGAGCATGAAGCCCTCGAACTTCGCGATGGCGAGGCCAAACGGTATCTCGGCAAGGGGGTTTCCAAGGCGGTGGCCAATGTCGTGGAAAAGATCTTTCCGGCCCTGGAAGGGCTCGACGCGACGGATCAGCTTACGGTCGACCGGACGATGCTGGAGCTGGACGGCACCGAGACCAAAGCCAAGCTGGGCGCGAATGCAATTTTGGCCGTCTCGATGGCCACGGCCAAAGCGGCGGCGGAACACACCGGATTGCCCCTCTTCAAGTATCTCGGCGGGCCGAACGCCAAGGTGCTCCCCGTCCCGATGGCGAATGTCATCAACGGCGGCGCGCATTCGGACGCCCCGATCGACTTTCAGGAATTCATGATCATGCCCACCGGCTTCGACACCTTCTCGGAGGGGTTGCGGGCCATCACGGAGATTTTTCACGCGTTGAAGGCGGTGTTGAAGAAACAGGGGCTTTCCACGGCCGTGGGGGATGAGGGCGGTTTTGCGCCCAAGCTCGACAGCGCGGAGGCCGCCCTCGAGGCGATTCTGCTGGCGACCAAGAACGCCGGCTACAAGGCCGGGAAGCAGATCGTCCTCGCGCTCGACGTGGCCTCCTCGGAGTTTTACGACGGCAAGAACTACGTCTTCAAAAAGAGCAGCGGACGAAAGCTGACCGGCGAAGAGTTGGTGGATTTCTACGTCCAACTCACCAGCAAATATCCCATCGTGAGCATCGAGGATGGATGCGCCGAGAACGATTGGAAGACGTGGAAACTGTTGACGGACAAGCTGGGCGGGAAGGTGCAGTTGGTCGGCGACGATCTGTTCGTGACGAACGTGAAGTTCCTTCGCAAGGGCATTGAGACGGGCGTCGGCAACTCCATTCTGGTGAAGGTGAACCAGATCGGCTCGCTGACCGAGACCCTCGACGCGGTCGAGCTCGCTCAGGACAATAGTTACACTGCCGTTATCAGCCATCGCTCCGGCGAAACGGAAGATTCCACCATCGCGGATATCGCGGTGGCGACGAACGCCGGGCAGATCAAGACCGGCTCGCTCAGCCGCACCGACCGCGTCGCCAAGTACAACCAGCTCCTCCGCATCGAGCAGTTGCTGGGCAAAAACGCCGTCTACGGCGGGAAGATGTAATTCGGACCGGTGGCGCCGCCGCCCGGCCGCCGGGCGGCGGCGTGCCGTTGTGGCCCGGCATTTCCGCCGCGGTCTTTCGTTCCGAAGCTTCCCAGCCGCGCCCGCGGGTCACGATCTCCCCCGGGAACGCGCGATTCCAAGCTCCTTGAGGCGGGAGGCAAGCGTTGTGGGCTTCATGCCAAGCAGTTCCGCCGCGCCGTTTTCCCCGAAGATTTTTCCGCCGCACTGTTTCAACGCGGCGGCGATGCTCTCGCGTTCGTGGCGCTTGAGTTCGTCGCGGGTCGGAACCTTTGTTTCGACCGGTGGCGCGAGCGGGTGCGGTGTCTGGCTGGGCCCGCGCGGACGGCGCCAGGTCGAAGCGCAGCGGGCCGCCCTGGGAGAGGATAACCGCGCGCTCGACCGCGTTCTGGAGTTCGCGGACGTTGCCGGGCCAATCGTGCGCCGTGAGCTGGCCCAACGCCGCCTGGGTCACGCGCGGCGTGGGACGGTTCATGCGCCGGGCGGCATGCCGGACGAAATGCATGGCCAGCGGCGCGATGTCTTCGCTCCGCTCCCGCAGCGGCGGAATCTCGATCGGGAACACGCTCAGGCGATAAAACAGGTCCTGCCGGAATCGACCCGCCTCGACTTCCTTCTTCAAGTCGCGATTCGTCGCCGCGATGACGCGGACGTTGACCTGGCGGGGGCGCGTGGCACCGACCCGCTCGATTTCCTTCTCCTGCAGCACGCGCAGCAGCCTGGTCTGCATCGGGAGTGGAATTTCGCCAATCTCATCGAGGAAAATCGTGCCACCGTCGGCCAGCTCGAACTTGCCGGGCTTGTCTTTCATCGCTCCGGTGAACGCGCCTTTGACGTGGCCGAAGAACTCGCTCTCGAAGAGCGCATCCGGGACGGCACCGCAATTCACCTTGATGAGCGCGCGGCTTTTACGAGGGCTGTTCTCGTGGATGGCACGGGCGACCCATTCCTTGCCCGTGCCGCTCTCGCCGTTGATGAGCACAGCGGCATCGGTTGGCGCGACGAGCTGGATTTGCTGGAGCACCTTCTTCAAGCCGGGACTATCGCCGATGATATCGTGCGCGCCCAGCGCCGCGCTGACTTCCTCGCGCAGATAGATATTTTCCTGTTCGAGCTGGAGGCGCAGCCGCTCGATTTCCGTGAAGGCCCGCGCATTCCCGATGGCCACGGCCGCATGATTCGCGAACAGGCGCAGCCAGTTGTTGGTGGCGTCCGCCAGCTTCCGGCGCGAAAAGACCGCCAGCACTCCC
This sequence comes from uncultured Verrucomicrobiota bacterium, assembly GCA_964478815.1. Taxonomy (GTDB): domain Bacteria; phylum Verrucomicrobiota; class Verrucomicrobiia; order Limisphaerales; family SXQI01; genus DASVNK01. The sequence goes on along the minus strand of CAYZKY010000089.1, from coordinate 20,588 downwards.
TGCACTTGTTTGCGATAGACCAGAGCGCGCCCGGTGAAGGAGACGACGCCCTCGGCCGGCCCCCAATCCGGCAAGCCATCGTGACCCGGTCCTGGCTCCATCATGTCCGTGGCAATCGAGCCGCCGGATTTCGCCATCATCCCGATGTTGGTGACTCCCAGCGGCGAGCGCGACCAGCCCTCCGGCGTTTCGTTCAAGCCATCCAATCGGTGCCAATCTTTGAGGGGATCCTTCAACTTTCCGGCGCTGGCAACGAGATGCAAACACTCGCGCTGATCAGGACACACCTCGCGATGGTTGCAAATGGCGCACTTGTCGCCCGGCTCGATCAGCCAGATTCGCACGAGCGCATCCTCCGTCGTCAGTGGTCCGGATTTCCGGTCATCGACCCGCAAGGCTTGGCCAAGGTGCTCGGTGATTTGCAGCAGAATGGCGTCAACCGATCGCTGTTCTGAGATCGCCAGGATCACTTCCTGCAAAGCATCGATGTTCACCGGGAATTCTTACGATGATTCGTAGATGGCAGCAACGAGAATTCGTAATCGCCGAGAAGTCGTAGTTCATCACGCGAGAGTGAATTTCAAAAAATCCCAATGATTAGCTGGATTCAGGCCGGAACGGCTCGTTGGCACGATTCATGTATTAGGGGGGGCATCACTGCACAACGCAGCACCGAACAACGAAAACGAAAAAAACATGAATCGCATCGCTCAACTCGACCCCACCCAGGCCACCGGCAAGACCAGGCAACTTCTGGATGGTGTGCAAGCCAAGCTCGGTCTCGTGCCGAATCTCTTCCGCGTGCTCGGCAATTCGCCCGCCGCGCTCGAAGGCTACCTGAACTTCAGCGGCGCACTCGCCGGCGGTGTGCTCAACGCCCAGGTGCGCGAGCAGATCGCGCTCGCCGTCGCGGAGATCAACTACTGCGGCTACTGCCTCAGCGCCCACACTTACATCGGGGGCAAAGCCGGATTGAACGAAAAGCAGATCGCCGACGCACGGCATGCGGCGGCGGCATCCGACAAGACCGATGCCATTCTGAAGCTCGCCCGGAGCGTTATCGTGCAACGGGGCGAAGTCTCCGATGCCGACTTCCAGGCGGCGCGCACCGCGGGCCTGAATGATGCCGAAATCGTGGAGACGGTTGCCCATGTCTCGCTGAATACCCTGACCAACTACCTGAACCACGTGGCCCGCACGGTCGTGGATTTCCCGGAAGTGAAGCCCGGCAACGGACACGTCGTGGTGAAGGAACAATGAGGTCAGCCCCCAATTGACTTTCGAGCTGCCGCAAACACGGCGGCCACGGAACAAAACCAGCCAGGAAAGAAACATCAAAATGAAACACAACCTCCGCTACCTCGCCGCCGTCGCCACGACTGCCGCCGGCCTGCTCACATCATCGCTCCACGCGCAAGACGCCAAGGCGACGGTTCACTACATCAACGGCCCGCGCGCCGATGCCGGCATTCCTCGTCCGGGAATGACGCCAGTCCGTGGCCAGGTGGCCGTGGTCATCACCGATCCGCAGAATGACTTCCTCAGCACCAACGGCGTCGCCTGGGGGGTGGTCGGGCAGAATGTCACCGAGAACAACACCGTCGAGAATCTCGAAAGACTGTTCAAGGGCGCCAAGACCTCCGGCGTACCGGTCTTCATCAGCCCGCACTATTACTACAAGCACGATCACCAATGGAAGTTCGAGGGCGCGCTCGAAGCCCTCATGCACAAGATCGGGATGTTCGACCGCAAGGGCGCGCTCTCGCCGGAGGGATTCGAGGGTTCAGGCGCGGATTGGCTGCCGCGTTACAAGTCCTACATTAACGACGGCCAGACGATCGTCAGCAGTCCGCACAAGGTCTTCGGCCCGGAATCCAACGATCTCGCGCTGCAACTGCGCAAGGCCGGCATCAGCCAGGTGGTCCTCGCCGGCATGTCCGCCAACCTCTGCGTGGAATCCCACCTGCGCGACTTGATCGAGGAGGGCTTTCACGTCGTGGTCGTTCCTGATGCCACGGGCGCGGCGAAACTGCCCGGTTACGACGGCTTTGAAGCCGCGTTTGTGAACTACCGCATGATCGCCAGCGACATCTGGAGCACGGCTGAAACCGTGAAGAAGCTCGAAGCGCTCCGATAAGCCGCGGCCAGCACGCCGAAAATTTCCGCAGAACTCACTCGGTGCGCCCTGTGGACAAATCGAAAAACAAGACAACGAACATAGAAAGAAATACGAACATGAAAAACATCCTGAAATCCATCGCCGCCATCGCGCTGCTGTCTCTCTCGGCCTTCGCCGGTGACCTCGTCAACGTTTCCGGAGCGAGCAAAGCCGCCGTGAGCGGTTTCGACACCGTGGCCTTCTTCACTGACGCCAGGCCGGTGAACGGCTCGCCCTTCATCACCGCTGAACATTAGAACGCGATCTACTACTTCGCCAGCGAGGAGCACAAGACGCTGTTCACGGCCAACCCCGAGAAATACGTGCCGCAGTTCGGCGGGTTCTGCGCATATGGCGTGGCCATCAACAAGGTGCTCCCCGTGGACATCAGCACCTGGCAGGTCCGGAACGGCAAGCTGTATTTCAACTTGAACCCTGACATCCGTATCAAGTTCGACGCGGACTTTGACGGCAATCTCGCCAAGGCCAAAAAGAACTGGCCCGGCCTTGTCGAGAAATACGCGAAGTAATCCTTCCACCACCGGACCGCCCGGCCCATCCGGGCGGTCCCACCAAAACCGACAACCCGTCACTCCATCCATCTCATGAACACCTGCACTTTCTTCCGTCACCTGCCCCAACTCGCTCTCCTCGCGGTGCTTGCCGCTGCCACCGTCCCTCCGACGAGGGCCGCTGCTGGTTCAGCCACCGCCACGGCGCATCACCCCACGCTCTACAAGTCGAGCAAGGTGAACGGCCTCGACATCTTCTATCGCGAAGCCGGCCCGACGAACGCGCCGACCATTGTTTTGCTGCATGGCTTCCCCACCTCGTCGCACATGTTCCGCAACCTTATCCCCGCGCTGGCGGACAAGTATCACGTCATTGCACCGGATTATCCGGGCTACGGTCAGAGTTCGATGCCGCGCGTGGGTGAGTTCAAATACACGTTCGACAATCTCACCGACATGGTCGAAGGCTTCCTTGAGAAGCTCGGCGTCAAGCGCTATAGTCTTTACGTGATGGATTACGGCGCGCCAGTCGGTTTCCGCATTGCGACGCGGCACCCCGAGCGCGTGCAGGCGTTGATCGTCCAGAACGGCAACGCCTACGAAGAAGGCCTGCGCGATTTCTGGAAACCTATCAAAGCCTACTGGAGCGACCGCTCGGAAACCAACGCGGCGGCGTTGCGCCCCCTGCTCACCGCGGGAGCAACCCAATGGCAATACACCAACGGCGTCCGCCAACTCGCCGCCATCAGCCCCGACAACTGGCTCGTGGACCAGGCGCTTCTCGATCGCCCCGGCAATCAGGACATCCAACTCGCGCTGTTCTACGACTACGGCTCGAATCCGCCACTCTATCCGGAGTGGCAGGAATACTTCCGCCGCCATCAGCCGCCCACGCTGATCGTGTGGGGCAAGAACGATTATATCTTCCCCGCCGACGGCGCGCACCCGTATCGCCGTGATTTGAAGAACGTGGAATCTCACCTGCTCGACACCGGCCACTTCGCTCTGGAGGAAGAAGGCGCGACCATCGCGACGCACATCCGCTCTTTCCTTGCGAAGCAGAAGCTGTAGTCGACTACCACTCCTCAAATCGACCTCATTTTGCCTGACCAATCCTGTTCCGTCGGAGAGGCCCAAATCCGGGTTGTCGAAGTACTCCGTGACCAGAACCCGGAGTGGGTGGACGCTGCTGGCGAATGTCTGCCCTGCCTGCCCCACGAACTCGAACTCGCCGCCACGATCTCGTCCGCCACCAACGAAATCATCAACCCACCATGCTCATGAATCCTGATCCCACCGCACCCAATCTCACGCAACGTCCGCCGCGCAGCCCGCGCGTCCGTCTCGGCGGCTTTACCATCCTCGCCCGCGTCCTCGACAAGGCGCGCGCCACCCTCGCCGGGACGCACGGGGACTACAAATTCAATAACCCGCTCGATAACGTGCTGTTCGCCTTCGCCGGCGTGACTTCCGACCAGTTTCTAGCCCAGGTGAAGACCGGGGCAGGCGATTTCGAAATGTCGCAGTGGTTTGCCGCGCAGGTCAGGAAAGCGCCCCACGAAATCGCCGCGTGGAGCTCCTGGACGGAGACATTCGTCGAGAACGATGTGGAAACGCGCGAATGGCTCGCCGGCCGCATCCAGGCGATGGATGCGCGGCGCACGGACATTGCGACTCTGTTCGACTATCTGGACTTCGACGATTATCTCTCGTTTGGCGGGCTGGCCTGAACCAGCCACGGCCTTGTCGTAATCCCGATTCAACCCAATCATCTGCCGCGTATGGCTGACCGATTCATGAAAACCGTCCTGACGCCGTCGGTGCTGGCGGCGCAGGATCGCTACTACGGGCGGCATGCTGCCCTGGACTCCGCGCCCGAGATCGACCCGTTCACGGAGGAGGAACGCGCCTTTATCGAGGGGCGCGATTCGTTCTACATGGCAACCGTCACCGAGAACGGCTGGCCGTACGTCCAGCATCGCGGCGGCAAGCCTGGTTTCCTGCGCGTGGTCAGTCCGACGCAACTGGCGTTCGCCGATTACAAGGGCAACCGCCAGATGCTTTCCACGGGCAACCTGGCCGCGAACGACCGGGTCGCCCTGTTCCTCATGGATTATCCGCGCCGCGAGCGCCTGAAAATCCTCGGGCATGCCCGCGTCGAGGACGCGCGGCAACATCCCGAGCTGGTCGCGCAACTTGCCGAACCTGAAGCGCGCGGCCTGGTCGAGCGACTGTTCATCATCGAGGTGCTCTCGTTCGACTGGAACTGCCCGAAATACATTACTCCGCGCTACACTGCCGCCGAAGTAGAAGCCGTCGTCGCGCCATTGCGACAGCGCATTGCCGAACTCGAAGCTCAACTCAAAACCGGAAACTGACATGAACCCACGCCCACCGTTACCGCCCTTCACGGAAGAAACCGCCCGCCAGAAAGTTCAGGCCGCCGAAGACGCCTGGAACACGCGCGATCCCGAACGGGTCGCGCTCGCCTACACCGAGGACACCGAATGGCGCAACCGCGCCGAGTTCCTGCACGGCCGCGCCCAGGTCGTCGCGTTCCTCGAGCGGAAGTGGGCGAAGGAGCATGAGTATCGCCTGAAGAAGACGCTCTGGGCTTTCACCGGCAATCGGATCGCCGTGCGTTTCGAATACGAATACCACGACGACTCCGGCCAGTGGTACCGCGCTCACGGGAACGAAAACTGGGAGTTCGACGAACGAGGCTACATGAAATTCCGCTACGCCAGCATCAACGACCAGCCGATCGCGGAAAGCGAACGGAAGTTCCGGTGGGAACGAAAGGCATAAGACCTGTCCCGGCGGGCACCGCACTCGCCCGGATTCATGCGAGATCCGCCGCTTGCGTTCGCCGGGCGTCGGTCCATTGACAGTTCCCGCACGGTTCGCGACGTTCCGGTCGTGCCTCAGATCGAGGAACGCGTCGATAGTCTGGAATCCGTCATGACCTGGTTCATGAAACGGACTGAGGAGCATATCGCCGCGATCCGGGCCAGCAATGCCCGCACGGACGCGCAATTGCGCGAGCTCCGCACCGAAGGCGAGAATGCCAGGGCTCGCGCGGATGCGCAGTGGCTTCAGATGCGCGCCGAATCCGACGCCGCCAGGGCCCGCAGCGACGCGCAATGGCTCGAAATGCGCGATGAATCCGAGCGCGAGCGGAAAGCGTTCAACAAGCGCATGGCGGAAATTTCCGACAGTGTCGGCACGCTGATCGAGGACATGGTCGCGCCGAACGCCGAGCGTATTGCCGCCCAGGTGTTCCGCGATGAGCCCGCTCATTCCATCTTCCAGCGCGTCTCCCGCCGGATGGATGACCGGTCCATGGAGATTGATCTGCTCGCCGTAGGTCAGCGCCACCTCATGATCGTCGAAGCCAAGCGGCGCATGAGACCGTCCGATGTCGAGGATTTTCAGGCCAAGCTCCAGCAATTCCCGGAGTTTTTTCCAGAGTACGCCGGGCATGCCCTGGTGCCCGTCTTGGCCAGCGTCGTCATCGACCCGAGCCTCGTGACGCACCTCACCCGGCAGCGCGTCTACGGCCTGGCCCTCGGGGACGAAACCATGGAACTCGTCAATTGGGGCCAGTTCTAGCGGTCCCACCCGCCCCGGCGGCGGGAGGGTTGCAATTTTCTCCAGATTCCTAACCGTCGGCGGACCGCGCCTGCCGCGCCTCCAGGAACGCCTTTAACTCCGCCGCGGCTTTGCCGCCAAAGCCGGGCACCTCGGCAATTTGCTCCAGCGTCGCGGCCCGCAGCCGCTGGATGGAACCGAATTTCTTGAGCAGCGCGGCCTTGCGCCGCTCCCCGATGCCGGGAAATTCATCGAGCAGGCTTTCGGAGATTTTCTTGAGCCGGAGCTGGGCGTTGTAGGTATTGGCGAACCGGTGGGATTCGTCCCGCACCCGCTGCAACAATTTCAGCGCCCCCATAGTGTGATCCAGCCGCAGCGGCTCGGACTCGCCGGGCCGGTAGATCTCCTCGAACTCCTTCGCCAGCCCAATGATGGGAAGATGGCCGAGTCCGAGCTTGGCCAGTTCCTCGCAGGCGGCGTTCAACTGGCCTTTCCCGCCGTCGATCAGAATCAAGTTCGGCAAACTCGGTTCCCGCGCGGCCTCCCGGGCTTCCTTCACCACTCGCCCGTAACGTCTCCGAACGGTTTCGGCCATGCAGGCGAAATCGTCCTGGCCGACGACGGTCTTCATGCGAAAACGGCGGTAATTCGTGCGATCCGGCCGCCCCGCCTTGAAGCTCACCAAGGACGCTACCGCGAACGTCCCGCTGATATTCGAAATGTCGTACCCTTCGATGCGATCCGGCGGCCCGGCCAGCCCCAGCACATTTCCAAGCTCCGCGAGGTCTCGCGCCGGATCGATCGCCACCGGCAGCGAATACGGCACTCGCTCGAATTTTTCCGTCTTCTTCGTCGTTCGCCGCAAATCCTCCAAGGCATCCCGAAGCTGCGCCGCCTTCTCGAAATCCAGCGCCGCTGCCGCTTTTTTCATCTCCTCCTCGAGCTGCTTCTCGAACTCGGCGTTTTGGCCGGAGAGGAAATCGCACGCGGCCTGGACCTGCAGCAGGTACTGCTCGCGGGAGATATTGCCGATGCAGGGCGCGGTGCAGTATTTCAGGTTGGCGTAGAGACAGTGCTTGTAGTCGGGTTCGCCGGGGGTCAGCGCGCGGCAGCCCCGCAAGCTGAACTTCCGCCGCACCAGCGCCAGCGTACCCCGCAGCGCCGAAGGATGCGCGAACGGCCCGAAATAGCGCGCCCCATCCTCCTGCTTCAGCCGCGTCAGGGTGAACCGCGGGATCGGATCGTTCAGATTGACCTTCAGGAGCAGGAACCGTTTGTCGTCCCGGAAGCTGATGTTGTAGCGCGGGTGAAACTCCTTGATCAGCCTGCCCTCGAGCAGCAGCGCCTCCGGCTCGCTCTTGACGACATGGGTGTCGAAATCATGGATCGCGTCGACCAGCGCATTCAGCTTCAAATCCCAGGCCTGCCGGCGGGAAGGGTGGAAATACTGCGATACCCGCTTCCGCAAATCCCGCGCCTTGCCAACGTAAATCACCGTGCCGAACCGGTCCTTCATCAGGTAGATGCCCGGCCGGTGCGGCAATTCCGAGAGCTTTCCGCGAATGTGGTCCGTAACTGGCATTCTGTGCCGGACAATTTCGTTCACGGGCTCGGACTCGCAACGATTTTGTGCGGAAGCCGGCGGTTGGCCGGACGGAGCAAAAGGCTTGAATGCGGTGGGGACGGGCCTAGACTGGCGGCGATGTCACCCATTCGCGTTACGATTTGGAACGAGTTCCTCCACGAACGGCGGAACCCCGATGTGGCGAAGATTTATCCGAAGGGAATTCACGAGGCCATCGCGGGGGCGATGCGACCGCAGGCGGATTTCACGGTGCGGACGGCGACGATGGACTCTCCGGAGCAAGGCCTGGGAGCCAGCGTGCTGGACGCGACGGATGTCCTCCTCTACTGGGGCCACGCGGCGCATGACGATATTCAGGACGAGGCGGTGGCCCGGATTCATGCGCGCGTGCTGGCCGGCATGGGGATGATCGTGTTGCATTCGGGGCATTGGTCGAAAATTTTCAAGCGGCTGATGGGAACGAGCTGCGCCCTGCGCTACCGGGAGGCCGGCGAGCGCGAACGGGTCTGGAACGTGAACCCGGGCCACCCGATCACCGAAGGGATCGGCAGTTGCATCGAGCTGCCCGAATCCGAGATGTACGGCGAGCCCTTCGGGATACCGCTGGCCGAGGAACAGATTTTTGTGTCGTGGTTTCAAGGCGGAGAGATTTTTCGCGGCGGCAATTGCTGGACGCGCGGGAGCGGGCGCATCTTCTACTTCAGTCCGGGCCACGAGCTGTATCCGATTTACCACCATCCCGACATTCAGCGCGTGCTGATCAATGCGGTGCGTTGGGCTCGCCCGCGTGGACGTTGCGCGGAGACGCCGCTCCATGTGCCGGTGGAGGACGCCCCGGAGAAGATCGAAGCGCGCGGTCCGGTGATGCACGATGCTTCCGGGAAGCTTAAAACCGGCTGAGGACACTCTTTCGGCTGAGTCGGAACGGTTCCAGGAATCAAGCCGCTGAAACCAGCTTCCCCGATTGCGTGGAGGAGTTTCTCGCTCAACTCGGAAATTCATTTTGGCATTCGATCCGAATCGTGCTTTGCTGCCGCCGAATTTCTCGCTTTCCCATGCGCGTGACGATGCATCGTGGTGGTTGGCTCCGGCCCGCCTTGCTGGCCGCCCTTCTCTGGACCTTCGGCCTCTCCGCGCCCGCGCGCGATCGGGATTGGCCCTCCTACCTAGGCGATCAGGCGCGCAGCCATTTTTCGCCGCTGCGCCAGATCGACCGCCGGAATGTCGCGCAGTTGGAAGTAGCCTGGACGTACCGCTCCGGCGATGGCTCGGCCGAGGGCCGTTCGCAAATCCAATGCAACCCCATCGTCGTCGATGGCACCATCTACGCGACGACCCCGGGGGTAAAGCTGGTCGCGTTGGACGCCGCGACCGGAGTTGAGAAATGGCGGTTCGATCCCTTCGCGGGCGGGCCACCGGCGGGCGGCGTGAACCGCGGCGTGGTGTTTTGGACGGATGGGCGCGAGCGGCGCATTCTCTTCACCGCCGGCTTCTTCCTTCGCGCGGTGGATGCCGAGACCGGACAGCCCATTGCCTCATTCGGCCAGGATGGGCGCGTCGATATTCGCGATGGCCTCGGCGAACATGCGAAGAAACTGTATGCCCAGACCAGCACCCCCGGCGCGCTTTTCGGCGACCTGCTCGTGCTCGGCACGCGCGTCTCCGAAGGGCCGGGCCCGGTCGCCCCCGGGCATATCCGGGCGTACGACGTCCGCACCGGCCGCATCGTCTGGACCTTTCGCACCATTCCGCAACCGGGCGAACCCGGCCACGAAACCTGGCCCCCGGACGCCTGGCAGCGCAGCGGCGGAGCCAACGTCTGGACCGGCATGGCCGTCGATGAAAAACGAGGGCTCGTGTTTTGCCCCACCGGCTCCGCGGCGTTCGATTTCTGGGGCGGCGACCGGATCGGCCGGAATCTGTATGCGAATTGCCTCCTGACGCTCGACGGAAAGACGGGCCGGCTGGTCTGGCATTACCAATTCGTTCACCACGACCTGTGGGATCGCGACCTCCCGGCCCCACCGAATCTCGTCACCGTGCGCCATCGCGGCCGGCGCGTCGATGCCGTCGCCCAGGTCACCAAATCGGGCCATGTCTTCGTCTTCCATCGCGACACCGGCGAGCCGCTTTTTCCGGTCGAGGACCGCCCGGTTCCCTCCTCGACACTCCAGGGAGAATCCGCCTGGCCCACCCAACCCTGGCCGCTCCGGCCCGAACCCTTCTCGCGCCAATTGTTTTCGGAGGATCAGGTCACCGATATTTCCACCACCGCCCGCCAGGCGGTGCTCGAACGGTTCCGCAAGCTCCCGGCGCACCAACCCTTCCTGCCACCCAGCACGAACGGCACCATCGTCTTTCCCGGTTTCGATGGCGGCGCGGAATGGGGCGGAGCCGCCGTCGATCCGCGCCGCGCGATTCTCTACGTCAACGGCAATGAAATGCCCTGGATTCTCACCATGGTTCCGGCCAAGCCCAAATCGGAGCAGGCCGCGTCATCGGGAGAGCAGCTTTACAACCAAATCTGCGCCGCCTGCCACGGCGTCAACCGCGCGGGCGATCCCACCCGCGCCTTTCCGCCGCTGACGGAACTCGCCAAGAAACTCCAGAAGAGCGATATCCTCAGCCTGCTCGAAACCGGCAAGGGCAACATGCCTTCCTTCGCGTTTCTCTCGCCCGCCCAGCGCGAAGCCTTGGCGGACAACCTGCTCGGCCAGGAGTCATCCCGCCCGGGCGAAACCGCACCAGCGGACGACACCCTGGTGGAAAGCCCATACTCGCACACGGGATACAACCGCTTCCTCGATCCCAACGGCTACCCGGCGGTCAAACCCCCGTGGGGCACCTTGAACGCCATCGATCTGAACACCGGCGAGTATCTCTGGCGCGTCCCGCTGGGCGAATTCCCCGAATTGTCGGCGCAAGGCCTTCCCCCCACCGGCACCGAGAACTACGGCGGCCCGGTCGTCACCGCCGGCGGCCTCGTTTTCATCGCCGCCAGCAAGGACGAAATGATCCGCGCCTTCGATCAGGACACCGGACAAATCCTCTGGCAGGCCCGGCTTCCCGCCGGGGGCTACGCCACTCCCTCCACCTACAGCGTGGCCGGCCGGCAATACCTCGTCATCGCCTGCGGCGGCGGCAAAATGGGGACCCGGAGCGGCGATGCCTACGTGGCCTTCGCCCTCCCCAAGGGGCGGCGATAAGTCGAAAAGCCCGCGGGAGGGAGGAGTCTGGGCCGGGCGGGCCGGGTTGGTAGCGCGTACGGGAATCGCACCCGTCTTTCAGCCTTGAGAGGGCCGTGTCCTAACTGATAGACGAACGCGCCGCCCAGAAAGTGCTGCTCACCATATTCGCCCCCCGCCCGTTGTCAATCGCCACGCGCATCCCGGGGAGCGCACCCCCCCGCCCTCAGGTGCTGCGAGCCGCGCCCCCGCGTCTCGCCCTTTACCACAATCAATCACAGTTTAGGTTCCTTCTCAACGCTCCGACTGGCCAACTGTGTTGCCTCGCCATCGAGAGCATCGCATTGTTGAAGAAGCCCTGCAAGGTTCCCTCCCCATTTGTCCTACCGTCTGTGAGACGTTGGGGCTACGATTGGTGCCGCCAGCATGAGCGACAATTCGAAAATCGAGTGGACGGACGCGACGTGGAATCCGGTCCGGGGTTGCACGAAAATCAGTCCCGGTTGCGCTCATTGCTATGCGGAGACCTTTGCCGAGCGGTTTCGAGGCGTGCCGGGGCATCCCTTCGAGCACGGCTTCGACCTGCGGCTGGTGCCGGAAAAGCTGGGCGATCCGATCCGCTGGTCCAAGCCCAAGAAGATATTCGTGAACTCCATGAGCGACTTGTTCCACGAGCGCGTGCCGGACGAATACATCGAGAAAATCTGCCGCGTGATGTTGGCGGCCAATTGGCACACCTACCAGGTGCTCACCAAGCGCGCGGATCGCATGGCGGCATTGCTGCAAGGCAAGCTGCGCGAGGCGGCGGAGGCGGCGCACATCTGGTGGGGCGTAAGCGTCGAGAACCGCAAACACGGCCTGGCTCGCATCGCCAAACTGCGCGGTGCCAAGCCCGCCGTGGCTTTTCTCTCGGTGGAGCCGCTGCTGGAAGACCTCGGCCGGATCGACCTACGCGGCATCCATTGGGTCATCGTCGGCGGCGAGAGCGGTCCCGGCGCCCGCCCCATGGAGATCGAGTGGGTGCGCAGTCTGCGAGACCAATGCCAAAAGGGGGACGTGCCGTTCTTCTTCAAGCAATGGGGCGGAGTGCGCAAGAGCGAAACAGGCCGCCGTCTTGACGGGCGGACGTACGACGAGTTTCCAGAACTGGCGGAGTTGGAATTGCCGGACAAGGAACAGCGCTTGTTGGTGCTGCGCGAGATCGAATCTGAGTCTCCTGTCGCGGCGCTCAAATGAGTCTTGGGGAACTGTACGAGGGACGAGAGCAAACGCTCGTAAAGCATTTCATTCTTCAGCAATACCTGGAGCGCTTCGCCCACATTGTCGGCACACACTACGATGCCCTCACTTATGTGGATTGCTTCTCCGGCCCGTGGAACGTCCGCTCGGATAATCTGGCCGAACTGCGAAAGGCGCGGGATACGCACGCGCAGCGTGGGCGCGATGTTAAGTTGCGCTGCTACTTTCTGGAGAAGAACCGGGCCGCGTACGCGAAACTCAAGGCGTTCGCGGACAGCGTAACGGATGCGGAGATCGGAACACGGAACGCCACGCTGGAGGAATCGATTCCGGAGATTGTGGACTTCGTGAAGCGCGGAGGCGCGAAGGCGTTTCCGTTCATCTTCATTGATCCCACGGGCTGGACCGGATTTGCCATGGATACGATCACGCCGTTGCTCCGGCTAAATCCAGGCGAAGTCCTGATCAACTTCATGACCGGCCACATTCGGCGCTTTCTGGAATCGCCTCAGAAAGAAACACAGGAGAGTTTTCACCGGCTGTTCGGGTCCGGCACATTCCGAGCCAAGGTGCAAGGCCTCGCGCAGCTTGACCTCGAGGATGCCGCCGTCGCGGAGTACGCGCTCAACCTGAAACAGAATGGCGGCTTTGCCCACAGTAGCACGGCCATTGTGCTGCACCCCAAATTGGACAGAACGCACTTCAACTTGATCTACGCCACGCGCAATCCGAAAGGGATCGAGGTTTTCAAAGCAGCGGAGAAGAAAGCGATGGAAGTGCAGGAGCACGCGCGGGCGGAGGCTCAGCAGCGCAGGCGGATCGCGCAAAGAGGCCAGGCTGAATTATTCGGAAGCCAGGAACTCCACGATTCGAGCCACTACAATGCGCTGCGGGGTCGATATCTGGCCAAATCGCGGAGCGCCGTCACTCAAGCACTACAAGCGCGGGGACGTTTACTCTACGACGAAGCGTGGACGCTGGTACTGGCCGGACCGATGGTGTGGGAAACTGATTTGAAAGGCTGGATCAAGGAGTGGTGCGATGAAGGCAAGTTGGAGATGACCGGGATGCAGCCGCGTCAGCGAGTTCCGCAGAGGGGCAAGGGCAATTACTTGGTTTGGAAATGAGTCCGAGCGAAGTTTTGGCGAAATCCCTGCCGTGGAGATTCACGCGAACCGTGGGTGTGAACCGACCAGAGCCGGGACTGGCGCATCTATCATGATCTGGCCCAGGGACTCATCCAACGGGCGCGCCGCCTCTGCGCCGGGGAGCCCTTCGGGGTGGAGCTGGCGCAAACCGTTTACGCGCTGGACTCCACCACGATCGACCTCCCATGAACCGTTTCAGGGGCCGTGAGCAGTTTCAGTTTTTGAAACAGGAAGCTGTGCCTGAAGCTTTTTCCCTGGGCGCGCTTCCGCCGCGCCAAGGCCGCCATCAAGCTGCACATGCTTTTGGATTTGCGGGGGCCCATGCCCGTGTTTGTCGCGGTTTCCGATGGGAAAAAGGCCGATGTGCGGGTGTTGGACGAGTTGTTCCTGGAGGCGGGGGCCTTCTATGTCATGGATCGCGGCTACGCGGACTTCGCCCGGCTTTACCGCTTCGTCAGCGCCTCGGCCTTTTACGTGACGCGCGCCAAAAGAAACCTCCAGTTCCACCGGCTGGAGGCCCTTCCAGCGGAAACCGGCCGCGGCGTGCTCAGCGACCAGCGCATCGCCCTGCGCACGCGCGCCAGTCGGCGGCGGTACCCGGACCCGCTGCGGCGCGTTCACTCTGTCGATCCGGCCACCGGCAAAAACCTGGTGTTCCTGACCAACCACTTCGACCGGCCGGCCGGCGTGATCGCCGCGCTCTACAAGAGCCGCTGGCGGGTGGAGTTGTTCTTCAAATGGATCAAGCAGAACCTGCGCGTCCGGCATTTCTTCGGGCAGAGCGGCAGCGCGGTGCGGACGCAGATTTGGATCGCCATCGCCGTGTACGTCCTGGTGGCCATCGCCAAGAAGCCGTTGGGCTTGGAGCGAAGTTTGACGAGCATCCTGCAAATCGTCAGTTGGAACGTGTTTTCGAAAGAACCTCTGGCTCAACTACTCACAAAAGTAGAATCACCGGAACACGCATGTGACATGCCTAACTAGTTAATATTCAAATACTAATATCCGGATGATAGTGAGTTCGGCTAGAGTGTAATGTAGACAAGCATCGTAAGCATCTGGAAATCAAGGAGATGCTTCAGGAGAGAAGGGCGGACGTCCGCGCGGGATGGAAGCACCGCCTGGAGAGGGGCGGGAACGGTAAATGCTCGCAAAATGTCTCAGACGACAGGACGGCAAGGGTTGAATTCTGTCCAAAGGGTGGATGAACACGTCGGCAAATCTTAAAGTGCGGAAGGGGAGGGCAGGAGCATCCGAAGCGGCGGGCAGCTTGCTGGCGGCGCTGGCGCTGACTGGGGTGTGCGCGATGCTGCTGCTGTTGGTGCTGCCAGCACTCTCGCGTGGGCATCGTCACGATCCTGCGCTCAAATGCGCGAGTAATCTCAAGAACATCGGTTTGGCTCATCGAATCTTCGCGACGGATAACTCGGATCAATTTCCCTACGCGGTGTACAGCAACCAGGTGGCAGCGGCTGATCTTACCGCTGCGATCTATTTTGGCTTGCTTAGCAATGAGCTTTCGACACCGAGAATACTGATCTGTCGAGCCGATGAGAGCCGAGGTGCAGCGAATTCCTGGACGGATTTGCATTCGACCAATATCAGCTATTTCGCAGGGTTGAACGCGGATGAGGCGCGCCCTGAATCGATCCTGGGAGGCGAGCGGAATTTGACCATGAGCGGCATGCCGATCCAGGCTGGCGTGGCCCGGGCGACGAACATGGGCCGCCTCGCGTGGGGTGGCCATCTCCACGGTGGCCGGAGCAGCATCGTGAGAGCCGACGGGAGCGTTCAACTCCTGGCCTCCAAGCGGCTCGATGCACTGCGGACCAATTTCTTCCACAAAGGCGAGTGGCGGTTGGTGATGCCGTGAGGTGTCCCTGATCGGTTTGGCGCGGCCATTGACCTGTTTTCGCCACACAGCGCGTGAGTTGTGCCATCAGATCGGCGGTTGCCATGCGTTTGGATTGACGTAACATGTCGGCCTCGAAATCCGGCGGCGGGGTGAATGTTTTTATACAAATCGGATACTGGCCGGTGTCCCAAGGGTGAGCGTGAGCAACGACGAGAAGAACCAAGGGTGGTGCGAGCGGTTGTACGAGGCCAAGGCCGCGGCGCTGATCCTGTATGGGCGCGCGCTCGGGTTGAGCCATTCGGAAGCGGAAGATGTTGTTCACGAGTTGTTTGTGACGCTGCTCGCCCTGGCGGCGCCGCCGCAGGAGCCGGAGCATTACGCGATGCGGGCCTTTCGGAACCGGGCGTTGAATTACCGGCGGTCGCTCTGGCGGCGGGTGGCGCGGGAGTTCGAATCGATGCGGTGGTTCGAGCGCGAGAGCGGCGAGACGCCCGTGGAGCGGGCGGCGATGCAGTGCCTGGCGACGCTGCCGCGGGATCAGCGGGAAGTGATCGTGCTCAAGATCTGGTCGCGCTACACGTTCGAGAGCATCGGACAATTGTTGGAGATTTCGCCGAACACGGCGGCGGGGCGGTATCGGTATGGCCTGCAGAAAATGCGGGAGGCCTTGAAAGGAACGCACGATGAGCGATTTGGATTGGATCGAGAAGCAGGGGCGGCACTGGAAGCCGCGCCGGCCTTCGGCTGAGTTGCGCCGGAAGCTGTTCGGCGCCGAGGCCTCGGCGGCGGGAGACCTGGTGGCCGGGATTTCGGCGTGGTCGCGCTGGGCGGTGCCGGCGCTGGGATGTTTTCTGCTGGCTTCGGCCACGTTGACGAGCCATCTGCCGCATGCGCGGCTGGCGGGATTTCAGCCGCCGATGAGCGCGAGCTATTTCGGATCGGCGTCGCACAGCGAGATGAACAACATCCCGCGCGCGACGCTGGAGTGGAATTTCGGGCCGCGCGCCGCGACGTCGGTGCTGGCCAATATCCTCGAGCAGACCAACCGTTTGATTCGTTAGTGTGGTGTCTCATCATGACATTAACGTTTCCTGCGGTTCTTTTCGGCCCTGGCGTCGTTGCTCGCTCGTCACGTATTCGTCGGAATATGCTCCTCGCTCGCGCCTAGCCAGGGCCGAAAATCCCCGGCAGGAAACGTCAATTTAATGATGAGACACCACACAAGTCTTCGTATTTCATGAGCAATTCTGCCCCGAAACCGGGCGGCCAAAACCCGCCCAAGCCCGGAACCGTTTCCACTCCGCCGAAATCCGGCCCCGATCCGGCAGCCCCTCGGGCTGCGTCCAGCCCGACTCTGCCGAAGATGGCGATGGCCAAACCGGCGGAGACCAAGCCTGAGCCCAAACGCGGCGGCTCGGGAAGCTCGGGAAAGACCGCCGCGCCGCCTCCGCCGCCGGCGGTGGTGCCGAATCTCTTCCGGCGCTGGGATTGGATCACGTTCTGGGTGAGCACCGTGCTGGTGTTGATCGGCTATATCTACACGCTGGCTCCGGACGTGACGCTGGAGGACTCGGGCGAACTGGCGGTGGCCTCGTACTACGCGGGGGTGCCGCATCCGCCGGGGTACCCGGTCTGGACCATTTATACCTGGCTCTTCACGGTGCTCGTCCCGTTCTCGAATATCGCGTGGCGGGTCGCTCTCTCGTCGGCGGTGGCCGGGGCGTTTTCGTGCGGGCTGGTGGGGCTGCTGGTTTCGCGCGGCAGCACCATGCTCATGGAGGGGGTCGAGGAACTGAAGAAGGTCGAGCCCCTGCATGAACGAGCCATCTGCACGGTGGCCGGGATCGCGGCGGCGCTCTTGATGGGTTTCAACGGGTTCATGTGGAGCCAGGCGGTGATCGTGGAGGTGTATACGCTTAGCGTATTGTCGCTGATGGGCGTGCTGTGCTACCTGCTCCGGTGGATCTATGCGCCGCATCAGCGCCGATACCTGTACTACGCCGCCTTCATGTTCGGCATCTGTCTGAACAACCACCAGACCCTGATCGTCGCCACGATGGGCATCGAGATTCTGATCCTGGCGATCCAGCCGAAGCTGGGGCGCGATCTGCTGCTCATTAACGTCTTCTTTTACCTGGTCGGCCTTATCGCGAAGGCGAAGGGGATCATGACCGGCTTCGACAACAACCCGATGCTTTTCGGCATCTACAATATTGTCGGCATCGGGTCGGCCATTGGCGCGGGTTACGTGATCCTGAAGACCCAGAAAATCTTCACGGAATGGAAAGCGGTGCTGGTGGTGGTGGCGGGGTTCGGCATGGGAATGCTCTTCTACCTGTACATGCCGATCACTTCGATGACCAATCCGCCGCTCAACTGGGGCTATCCGCGCACCGAGGCGGGCTTCTGGCATGCCTTCACCCGCGGGCAGTACGACAAGACCTCGCCGAGCAACCCGATGAGTTTCAAGTTCGTGCAGCAGGTGAACATGTACATTCAGGGGGCCATCGAGGAATTCAACTTCGTGAACCTCCTGATCGGGCTGACGCCGTTCCTGTTCTACAAACGGTACTTGCGCCGCGATCGGGCGTGGCTGGTGGGGCTGATGGCCATTTACCTGTTCCTGGCGATATTGCTCTTGATCCTGCTGAACCCCGGGACCGACCGGCAATCCCGCGAACAGGCGCGGGTGTTCTTCGCCGCGTCGCACATTATCGTGGCCATCGGCATCGGGTATGGCTTTGCCTTGATCGGGACGTTGCTCTCCACCCAGTACGAACGCATCCGGCATATCGTGCTGTATGCCGCGGCGGGGTCAGCGGCGGTGGCGCTGTACTCGCTGATCGATCTCAAATCGCAATTCCCGGTCGACCGGTATAATGCCATTTTTGCGCTGATCCTGGCGGCGGTAGTGGCGGGCGCGGTGTTGTACTACCGCGTTCGGGCGCCGCTGCACATTGTGCTGGCGGTGTTTTCGCTACTGCCGATCCATTCGGTGCTGGCGCATTGGTCGGACAACGAACAGCGGGGGCATCTCTTCGGGTACTGGTTCGGGCACGACATGTTCACGCCGCCATATGGTATTTACCCCGAGATGGAGAAGAACGCGGTGCTTTATGGAGGCACCGATCCCGGCCGGTTCAATCCCACCTACATGATTTTCTGCGAGAGCTTCCTGCCGGCCTCGAAAAAGCCGCGCGATCCGAAGTTCGACCGGCGGGATGTTTACTTGATCACCCAGAATGCGCTGGCGGACACGACTTACCTCGAATACATCCGGGCGCATTACAACCGCAGCGCGCAGAAGGATCCGTACTTCTTCAGCAATTTCCTCCGCTCGCAAAGCGAGGAAGCCCGCGGCACGACCAATCTCCTGGCCCGCATGGCACTGCCGATCGACCGGCTGTTCACGCGGATCGGGGCCAGCGTCGAGCGCCGCCGCCGGGCCAACGGCGTGTACCCGCCGCAGGATAACCCGCCGCCGCCCCCGCCCGAACTGGCCAACGATCCGTATGACGTCGGCGCCTACCTTTCGAAGGAGATTCTAACCGCTTCGGTGGAGGATTCGCAGATCGCCTTCAACGAATATATCCAGGACGCCCAGCGGCGCCTGCAGCACGACATGACCTACCCGAACGAGCCGAAGCAAATCCGGCCCGGCGAGGACGTGCGGATTGTCGACAATCGGATTTCCGTATCCGGCCAGGTCGCCGTGATGGCCATCAACGGACTGCTGACCAAAGTGATCTTCGACAAAAACCCGACGAACGAGTTTTACGTCGAGGAAAGCTTCGCGCTCGACTGGATGTTCCCGCACCTGACGCCCTACGGGATCATCATGAAGATCAACCGGCAGCCCATTGCCGAAATGACCGAGGAGGCGGTGCAGAAGGATCACGAATTCTGGAGCAAATATTCCGAGCGCCTGATCGGCAACTGGATCACCTACGACACGCCGGTGAAGCAGATTTGCGATTTTACCGAGCGGGTGTATCTGCGCCGCGACTACAGCGGCCCCGAGAAGCCCAGCCCCACGTTCGTCCGCGACGACAACGCGCAAAAAGCGTTTTCCAAATTGCGCAGCGCCATCGGGGGCTTGTACTTCTGGCGAATCAGCAATTCCAAGACTGTCCCCGAAAACCAACGCATGGTGAAGGAGGCCGAGTTCGCGTTGAAGCAGGCCTTTGCCTTCTGCCCGTATTCGCCGGAAGCGGTCTACAAGTACGTCACGCTGCTGATCAATCTGGGCCGTTCGGCCGACGCCGCCCTGATCGTTCAGACGAGCCTGAAGTTCGATCCGGAGAATCCCGCGATGACGGCGCTCGCGGAAAACATCGTCCAGATCATGCGCCAGCAGGCCGCGCAGTCGCAGCAAACCGGCGCCATCCCGGCTCCGGCCTCGAACGCGGCGGCGGCGCCCGGCGTGCAGCTTGCCAGCGTCGAGCAACAGTATCAGGCCAATCCGACCAACCTCACCGTGGCGTTCCAACTGGCGTCGCTCTACTTGCAGGTGCAGCGCAGCAACGACGCGGTGCGGGTGCTGGACAGCTTGCTCGACAATCCGAATGCCGATTCCACGACGGTGCTCTCGGTCGCCCAGGCCTTCTCCCAACTGGCGAACGGCCCCGGGCTGGAACGCGCCCTGAGCCGGCTCACCCAGATCATGCCCGACAGCCCGGAAACGTGGTACGACCTCTCCCGGGCGCAGGCGACGATCGGGAAGGTGCCTTCCTCGCTCCAATCGTTGACCCGCGCGCTCCAGCTCGACAAGGAGCGGCGGGCCAAGGATCCGAACGCGAAGAACCTGGCGGCGGATGCCCTGACCAACCAGAACTTCGCGCAGCTCCGCGTCCTGCCGGAGTTCCTGAGGATCGTGACGGCGCAGTGAGGCGGCCTAAAAAATATTCAAATTGCCCATTGACGGAGGGCGCTCATTTGGTAGGTTCTCCGCTCTTTTTGAGAGTCTGGTGATGAAGACATTTTTGCCGAAAGTGGATTTGCAAGCGCGTCAGTGGCATGTGATCGATGCCGACGGCGCGGTGTTGGGGCGTCTGGCCGTGCGCATCGCCGACGTGCTGCGTGGGAAGAACAAGCCGGTGTTTACGCCGCATCTCGATGCCGGCGATTTCGTGGTGGTGATCAATGCCGAGAAAGTGGTGCTGACCGGCAAGAAGGAAACGGACAAGCAGTTCATGAGCTACTCCGGCTGGAAGGGCGGCGAGCGGTACCGTTCGGTGGCCGATGTCCGCCGCCAGCACCCCGAGCAGCTCGTGATGCACGCCGTCAAGGGCATGCTCCCGAAGAACCGCCTCGGA